>NZ_CP156079.1:1953506-2259512 GCF_040892545.1 Paracidovorax avenae | reverse complement strand
GCTGCTCTTTTCGGGCTACATCGGCTGGTGGAGCCTGCGGCATCCCGACCGGGTCCCGGCGGCCGACCCGCCCACCACGCTGCGCCAGAAGATCCGGCAGTCGGGCCATCTGATTCCCGTCACGGTGCTGATCGTCTTCATCGTCTGGGTGCTGGTGGCAGGCTATGCCACGGCCACCGAGTGTGCGGCCTTCGGCGTGGCGGGATCGCTGGGCCTGGCGCTCTGGAGCCGGTCGCTGACATGGCGGAATTTCTCGGAAGGGCTGATGGGCGCGACGCGCACCAGCTGCATGATCATGTTCATCCTGGCGGGCGCAGCCTTCCTCACCAAGACCATGGCCTTCACCGGCATACCGCGCGAGCTGGCGGAGTGGGTCGAATCCATGCACCTGCCGCCCTATGCCCTGATCGCGGTGCTCACGGTGGTGTACCTGGTGCTGGGCACGGCGCTCGACGGCATCAGCATGATCGTGCTCACCAGCGCGGTGGTGCTGCCGATGATCCAGAAGGCCGGCTTCGACCTGGTGTGGTTCGGCATCTTCATCGTGCTGCTGGTGGAGATCGCCGAGGTCACGCCGCCGGTGGGATTCAATCTCTTCGTGCTGCAGAACATGACGGGCAAGGACAGCAACACCATCGCCCGGGCGGCCATTCCGTTCTTCGTGTGCCTGGTCGCCTGCATCGCGCTCATCACCCTCTTCCCGCAGATCGTCACGGTGCTGCCGGACCTGGTGATGGGCAAGGACGGGGGGTGAGCCTGCCGGGCGCCCGCGCGTCCTGACATACTCGGGGGCATGCTGCTCAACATCGCCGTCATCTGCCTGGCTGCCTGCATCGGCGCCCTGATGCGCTGGGGGTTCGCGCTCTGGCTCAACCCGGGCGGGCTGATCCCCTGGGGGACGCTGGCCGTGAACCTCATCGGGGGCTACTGCATCGGCATCGCGCTCGCGGTGTTCACCAGCCGCCCCGACATCGATCCCGCATGGCGCCTGCTGGTGATCACCGGCTTCCTGGGAACGCTCACCACGTTCTCCAGCTTCTCCGGCGAAGTAGTCGCCATGCTCATGCAGCAGCGCTTCGGGCTGGCGTTCGGCACCATCGCGCTGCACCTGGGCGGCTCGCTGGCCCTCACCTGGGCCGGCATGCGCTCGGCCTTGTGGTGGCTGGCACGGTGATTTGTCGCACACTTGCCACTGTCTCCCGGCATGGCCACGTCCGTGCCATCCTTCCTTTCGCACCATCGCTTCCATGGAATCCAATACCGAACTCAACGAAAGCCGGCTGGCCAACGCCTGGGCCGAGCTGCACAACCACGCCGTGAGCGGCAATCCCCTGCATGCGGATGCCTACCGGCTCGCCTTCGCGGACCCCGAATTCATGCTGCGCCGCGAGACGCGCGGCATCCGCTTCCAGCTCGAGATGCTCAAGCCCGACCTCGGCCAGACCGCCCAGGGCATCGAGAACACCGTGGTGGTGTACGGCAGCGCGCGCTTCCTGGCGCCAGAAGACGCCGCACAGCAACTGGCCGATGCCGAGGCCAGCGGGGACGCCTCGCGCATCGCGCGCGCGCAGCTGGCCGTGCGCAACGCCCGCTACTACGACCTCGCGCGCCGCTTCGCCGGCGTCGTGGCGAATTACAGCCAGCAGCTTCCCCCCTCCGACCGCATCTACATCTGCACCGGCGGCGGCCCGGGCATCATGGAGGCGGCCAACCGCGGCGCGCACGAAGCCGGAGCGCTCAACGTGGGCCTCAACATCGCCCTGCCGCACGAGCAGAGCGGCAACCGCTACATCTCGCCGTCGCTGTCCTTCAAGTTCCACTACTTCGCGCTGCGCAAGATGCACTTCATGATGCGCGCGAAGGCACTGGTGGCCTTCCCCGGCGGATTCGGCACGCTCGACGAGCTGTTCGAGGTGCTCACGCTGGTGCAGACAGGCAAGGCCAAGCCGGTGCCGATCGTGCTGTTCGGCACCGAGTTCTGGAAGAGCGTGGTGAATTTCGAGGCACTGGTGGAGCAGGGAACAATCTCGGCGGCCGACCTGAACCTTTTTCACTACACGGACGATCCGGAAGAGGCCTGGGGGTTCATCAAGGCGTTCTACAAGCTCTGAGCAACAGAAAGCGACCACCGCCCCGAGGCAGGCAGGGGCGAGTGGTCAGAGCACCGGCTTCCAGGCGGATGCGAGTCCTTCAGCGATGCTGTCCATCGCAGCACGCTGCCGGCTCCCCACGAAGTTGCAGAACGCCTGGTCAAAAGCCTCGCCATATTTGGCCCGGGCCGCCTCCGCCTGCTGCCGCAGCACCTCGGCCTGCGTGTGGGATATGCTGGAAAAACTGTCGACCGGGAGGAAGCGCGATGGAGCCGCAAGCAACTCCCCTTCATCGGGAAAGCGCTTCGAGAACAGCAGGCTGGCGCCCAGGAAGCACTCGGCCAGCGCCTGCCGCTTGCGCGCCTGCTGCTCAACGCGGATGATGCCGAGCCACGCCATGACAGAGACCTGCCTGGGCCATACCTTCACCAGAGCGTCGCTCAACTTCTCGATCGCCTTGGCATCGCCCTTGAAAAAGGCCCGTTGCAGAGTGTTCTTCCCGATCATTCGCTCAATTTCGGCAGCAGCAGCGACACCGGTCTTCCCGTTCGCCAGCGCAAGGTCGGCAAAGGTCTGCGTATCCGGATGGCCGTCGAACTGATCGGCATAGAACTCGGTGAGCGCTTCTTCGACCGAGTGGCTGTGGGGGCTGCCCGCAAGCGCCTTGTGCAGTTCCGGGTGGGAAAAGCAGTGCAGATATTCGTGCCTTGACGTGTGGAGCCCCACGTCGCGGGGCAAGCCCTCCCTTATGCGCACTTCGGCAGATTTTCCCGCCCTGCGTTGGGTCAGTCCGCGATAACCCGGCGGCAGGTCCAGGGTGACGCGTGGCTCGATGGCATGGCACGCACTGCTGGACGGTATGTACGCACCATGCTTTTGAAGTACCTCCTGCCTGGCCTGTAGAACGGTGGGCAGATCCACCACGGGATAGGGCTGGGCCTGTTGCTGCATGGTACCCGCAGATTGCCTCCATGCGCCATAGCCTGCAGCGACTGCGGCCACTCCCACATAGGCCTTCCAGGACTGTTTCAACGTACCGACGGCCACGCCTGCCACCCGGGCGGCCAGTGAACTGGGTGGATTCTGCGCCGGAAGCTCGTTCGGATCCACGACGGCGTCTGGCGGGCCGCGCCGAGGTGCCATGCTTCCCGCGGTTGAAGCCCGTCCCGCGTTTGCGCCGGGGGACCGGGCAGGCAGAGAGCCGAAGCGAGCATCTCGCCCGGAGTGCGTCGAAGAGTTGTTCGCTCGCGCGAGCTGGTTGCGTTCTCCGGCCGGTTCACGGCTGGACGTACGCCTCCGATCCGCTCCTTGTACCGAGACAGGGCCGACCATGGTGGTTTCCTTGCATGTATGCGAGTCCGCCAATCTAGCCATCCCGGCATCCAGGGCCGGCCTGCCGCGCGAAAGCAAACACTTTCATGCGAAGCCCGTGGCAAATCGCGCCTCTGCCGGTATGCGGGATCAGGCCCTGCGCTCCAGACGGGCAGCCACCCTCGACCCCAGCCCCACGACGCCCCCCACCACCCAGAACAGCCCGGCCACGCCGATCAGCGCACCGGCCGAACCGAACAGCACGGGCATCGCCACGCTGGATGCGTTGATCGCCATCAGGCGCAGGCCCAGCGCCTCACCATGGCGGTGATGGGGCGTGATCTGGTGCAGCATGCTCATGATCATGGGCTGCACGGAGCCCAGCGCGAAGCCCAGCAGCACCGAGCACAGGCCGAGCGCCCATGCGGTGGGCAGCAGCGGATAGACGGCGAAGAGGCAGGCTGTCGTCACCATGGCCCACATCACCACGGTGGCCTCCTTCAGGCGTGCTGCCACGAGCGGCATGAGCACGCGGATGGCCGCCGCGGCAATGGCGAACGCGCCCAGGATGGAGCCGATGACCGACGCGGACAGCCCCCGCTCGTGCCCCAGCAGCGGCACCACGAAGGTATGCACGTCCCAGCAGGACGACAGCAGCCAGTTCACCAGCAGCAGGCGGCGGAAGCCCGCGTCGCCCAGCAGGTCCCACGCACGGCGGCGCGGGCCGCCTTCCGCCGCGGGGATGGGCGGCAGCTCCACCGTCGCACGGACCCAGAACCATGTCGCCACCGGCAGCAGCGCCGTGAGCGCGAAGGCCGCGCGATAGCCCTCCGTGCTGCCCGGCACCGGCCCTGCATGGTCGATCAGCAGGCCGGTGAAGAACGGCCCCACGAAGTTGGACACGGCAGGGCCGATGGCCAGCCAGCTGAACACACGCCGCAATTGCTCGGAACCGTGCGCGGCGCGCCCGACATGGCGTTGCAGCGCGATCATGGCCGCGCCGGAAGCGCCACCGGTCAGCAGCGCGGCCAGGCAGAGCATGGGAAAGGACGGCCAGACGAGCGCGCCGGCCGCGCCCGTGCTGGCCACGCTCACCGCCCAACCCACCGGCCGCTTCAGGCCGTGGCGGTCGGCATACCGGCCCGCGGGCAGCGACAGGAACACCTGGGTGAGCGCGAACAGCGCCAGCAGGGCTCCGACCGCCGCGGCGCTGTAGCCCTCGCGCAGGGCCAGCAGCGGGGCCGCCAGGCGCATGCCCGTCATGCTGGCATGGATGCATATCTGTCCGGCGATCAGCCGTGCGAGCGCGGTGTCCATCTCAGGCCGGCGCCTCCGGGCGATCGCCGGCCGGCGCTTCCACGGCCGGAGCGGCACCGGCCTCGCCAGCGGGCAGCTCCTGCACGTCCCGCAGCCGCCGCTGGATGGCGCGCGTGCGCACGCCCACCTCGTCGAAGCGCTTGGCCGCGGCGTCGATCGACTTGCGCGTGGCCTCCACCACGTCGCCGAACTTGGCGAACTCCGTCTTCACCGCGCCCAGCAGCCCCCACACCTCGGAAGACCGCTTCTCGATCGCCAGCGTCTTGAAACCCATCTGCAGGCTGCTGAGCATCGCCGCGAGGTTCGCCGGCCCGGCCACCATCACGCGGCATTCGCCCTGCAGCGCCTCCACCAGGCCCGGCCGGCGGACCACCTCGGCGAACAGCCCTTCGGTGGGCAGGTACAGCACCGCGAAATCCGTGGTGTGCGGCGGCGACACGTACTTGGCGGCGATCTTGCGCGCCTCGAAGCGCACCGCGGCCTCCAGCGCGTTGCCCGCCGCGACGACGGCCGCCTTGTCCGCCGCGTCGTGCGCGTCCAGCAGGCGCTGGTAGGACTCCACCGGGAACTTGGCATCGATGGGCAGCCAGACCGGCTCCTCCTGCCCGCGCCCCGGCAGGCGGATGGCGAACTCCACCAGTTCGTCGCTGCCCGGCACCGTCTTCACATTGCGTGCGTACTGCTCCGGCGCCAGCACGTTCTCGATGATCGCCCCCAGCTGCAGTTCGCCCCAGGTGCCGCGCGTCTTCACATTGGTCATCACGCGCTTGAGATCACCCACGCTGGCGGCCAGCGTCTGCATCTCCCCGAGGCCGCGGTGCACCTGCTCGAGCCGGTCGCTCACCATCCTGAACGACTCGCCCAGCCGCTGCTCCAGCGTGGCGTGCAGCTTCTCGTCCACGGTGCGGCGCATCTCCTCCAGGCGGGCCGCGTTGTCCGACTGGATGGCGGCGAGGCGCTCGTGCAGCGCGGCGCGCAGCGACTCCGACGTCTGCGTCAGCTCGGCGCGGAAGGCGCCCAGGGCTTCCGCCAGTTCGCGGCGGGCCACGGCGGCATCGGCCTGCGCCTGGGCCATCCGCTGCCCCAGCCGGGCATCGAAGGCGTCGAAGCCCTCGCGCAGTTCCGTGCGCCCCGAGCGGGCATCGTGCACCGCCTGTGCGAGCCGTTCGTCCAGCACCTCCCGCTGGCCCTCCAGGTGCGTGTGCGTCGCCTGGGTGAAGCCGCGCAGCTGCTGGGCCATGCCTTCCAGCGCGCCATCGTTCTTCGCCACGGCCAGCTGGGTGGCCTGGGCCACCTGCTCCAGGCGCTGCAGGCGCATGGCCCATTCGGGGGGAAGCTCGGGCCGGGGACTGCGCAGCAGCAGCACTCCCAGGAGCACGGTGATGAGCGCGAGCAACGCGAACACCACCAGCCATTCAATCGACATGCCAATCCAGACGTTTCGTTGTCAACTGCCGGCCCCGGGGACCGGCGGGGCGGCCCCTCAGCGGGGTCGGGGCGTGTTCACGGGCGTGAGCGCACCACGCCCATCGAAGAACGCGATCAGGTTGTCCGCCGCGAGGTTGGCCATGGCACGCCGGGTGGGCACCGTGGCGCTGGCGATGTGCGGGGTGAGCACCACGTTGGGCACCGTCAGCAGGTCCGGGTGCACCTTCGGCTCGCCCTCGAACACGTCCAGGCCTGCGGCGGCGATGCGCCGCTCGCGCAGCGCCAGCGCCAGCGCGGCGTCATCCACGATGCCGCCGCGCGCGATGTTGACGAGGTTGGCCGTGGGCTTCATCTGCGCGAGTTCGGCCGCGCCGATGGCATGGTGCGATTCGGGCGTGTAGGGCAGCACGAGCACGAGGTGGTCCGCCTCGCGCAGCAGCTCCTCCTTGGACACATACCGGGCCTTGCAATCGGCTTCGAGTTCCGGCGAGAGGCGCGAGCGGTTGTGGTAGATCACGTTCATGCCGAAGCCGTGTGCGCCGCGCCGCGCGATGCCCTGTCCGATGCGCCCCATGCCCAGGATGCCCAGCGTGGAGCCGTGCACGTCCGAGCCCGCGAACATGTCGTAGCTCCACTTGCTCCAGCGGCCTTCGCGCAGGTATATCTCGCTCTCGGTCACGCGCCGGGCCGTGGCCATCAGCAGCGCGAAGCCGAAATCCGCCGTGGTTTCCGTCAGCACGTCGGGCGTGTTCGTGGCCTGCACGCCCGCGGCGGTGAGCGCATCCACGTCGAAGTTGTTGTAGCCCACGGCCATGTTGGCCACGATGCGCAGGCGCGGGCAGGCTGCGACGAGGGCCGCGTCGATGCGCTGGCTGCCGGTGGTCAGCGCGCCATCCTTGTCGGCCAGGCGCCGGGCCAGTTCCTCGGGGCTCCAGATCGCATCCTCGGGATTGGCCTCGACGTCGAAATGCCGGGCGAGGCGGTCCACCACGTCCGGGAAGATGGCGCGGGCGACGAGGATGCGGGGTCGTGTCATGGAGCGTGGGTTCCTGGTGAAAAAAGGACAAGGCCGAAACGCCTGCGGCGGGCGACGCGCGCCGTGCGATTTCAGGCCGGAGCGGGAATCTCGAACACCTGGCGCAGATAGGCGAGGTATTTCTCGTCGTCGCACATGCCCTTGCCGGGCGTGTCGGACAGCTTGGCGACGGGCTGCCCGTTGCAGCGCGTCATCTTGATGACGATCTGCAGCGGCTCGCAGCCCAGGTCGTTGGTCAGGTTGGTGCCGATCCCGAAGGCCAGCTGGCAGCGGCCGTGGAATTGCCGGAACAGCTCGATCGTGCGCGGCACCGTGAGCGCATCGCTGAAGATCAGCGTCTTGGTGAGCGGATCGACGCGGTTGCGGCGATAGTGCTCCAGCAGCCGCTCGCCCCAGGCGAACGGGTCGCCGCTGTCGTGCCGCGCGCCATCGAACAGCTTGCAGAAATACAGGTCGAAGTCGCGCAGGAAGGCGCTCATGCCGTAGACGTCGGACAGCGCGATGCCCAGGTCGCCGCGGTATTCGCGCGCCCACATCTCGAAGCCGTAGATCTGGCTGTCGCGCAGCCGCGGGCCCAGCGCCTGGCAGGCCTGCAGGTATTCGTGCGCCATGGTGCCGAGCGGCGTGACCCCGAGCTTCATCGCATAGAGCACGTTGCTCGTGCCCGCGAACTGCCCGGGCCCTGCCCGCCCATCGGTGCGGCAGTCACCCGTGCCCAGGCGAGCCAGCAGCACGCGCAGCACTTCCTCGTGCCACGCGCGGCTGAAGCGCCGCCGGGTGCCGTAGTCAGCGATCTTCAGTGGCCCCAGCCCGTCCGCCTGCAGCTGGGTGATCTTCGTGTCCAGCCGCCGGCGACCCTCGGGGAAATCCGGCACCTTCTGCGTATTGCGGAAGTACACCTCGTTCACGATCGCCAGCACCGGGATCTCGAACAGGATGGTGTGCAGCCACGGTCCGGCGATCCGGATATCGATCTCCCCCGAGGCCAGCGGCGTGACGGTGATGTATTTCTCGTTGAGGCGGAACAGCCCCAGGAAGTCCACGAAATCGCTTTTCACGAAGCGCAGCGAGCGCAGGTACATCAACTCCGCGTCCTGGAACTGCAGGCTGCAGAGCGAGCGGATCTCGTCGCGGATCTCGGCCGCATAGGGCGCGAGCTGCACGCCGGGGTTGCGGCACCGGAAGCGGTATTCCACCTGCGCTCCCGGAAACTGGTGCAGCACCACCTGCATCATGGTGAACTTGTACAGGTCGGTATCGAGCAGGCTGGTGATGATCATGGAAGAGGCATCGGCGCGCGGCCCGGCAGGGGGGCCGGGGCGCGGAAGGGAAAGCTGCAGGCGCGCCGTGCATTGTGTCACCAAGCGCGCCGTCGCGTGCGCGCCCCGGCACCGAGGCCCGGCCCTGCCCGCCCGCGCCGGCTGTGCAGTTCCACGATGCGGGCCGGCGGCCTTCGAGCTCCCGCAACCCACACGAACCGCCTATGCTTGCGGGGCGCCCCGGGAGGGGGAGACTCCCGGCTTTCCGCGCACCTCTTCCACATCCTCCACCAACAAGAAAGCGATTCCGGATGCACAGCCTCGGCAAGCCTCACTCACCATCTTCCCCGCCCTCCGCCCGGGGCCTTACCGCGGCGCTGGCCGCTGCGCTGCTGGCCCTCTCGGGCTGCGGCGGCAGCGGCAACGGCGGAACGGCCCTCGTGCCCAGCCAGGACAATGCCTGCGCCGTGACGAGCGACAACGGCCTGGTCACGGTCGGTTCGGGCCTGCCGGGCGATCCGGCCGCTCCCGAGCCGGCCTCCGGCTACCGCGTCGGCAAGACCGCCGTCTATGCGAAGCAGTACATGGTGACCACGGCCAATCCGTATGCATCGCGTGCCGGGTGTGAAGTGCTGAAGAAAGGCGGTTCGGCCGTGGACGCCGCCGTCGCCGTGCAGATGGTGCTCGGGCTGGTGGAGCCGCAATCCTCCGGCCTCGGAGGCGGCGCCTTCATGCTGCACTACGACGCGGCCCAGAAAAAGGTCCAGGCCTACGATGGCCGCGAGACCGCGCCAGCGGCCGCGACCGCCAACTACCTGCGCTGGGTCAGCGACGCCGACCGCACCGCGCCGCAGCCGGGCGGTGCGCGCGCCAGCGGACGCTCCATCGGCACGCCCGGCGCAGTCCGCATGCTCGAACTGGCCCACCGCGACCACGGGCGTCTCGCCTGGGGCGACCTGTTCCAGCCGGCAGAGCAACTGGCGCGAGGCGGCTTCCCCATCGGCGGCCGCATGGCCGCGGCCATCTCCGGCTCCGCCTCCGGCCTGGCACGCGACGCGGAAGCCGTGGCCTACTTCTTCAATGCCGACGGAACGCCCAAGGCGCTCGGCACGGTGCTGAAGAACACCGCCTACGCCGACACGCTGTCCGCCATCGCCCGCAACGGCGCCGATGCCTTCTACACGGGCCCGATCGCCCAGGGCATCGTCGCGAAGATCCAGGCCACCAGCGGCGGCTCGCCGGCTGTCGCCATCACGCCGGGCCTGACGCAGCTGAGCGACCTGGCGGACTACCGCGCCAAGCGCCGCGACCCGGTCTGCACCACCTACCGCGACTACTGGGTGTGCGGCATGTCGCCCCCCTCCTCCGGCGGCATCGCCGTGGCCTCCGCGCTCGGCATCCTGGAGAACTTCGATCTCTCGCAGTACAAGCCCACGGCCATCGACCTCGAAGGCGGCAAGCCCTCGGTGATGGGCGTGCACCTGGTCAGCGAGGCCGAACGCCTGGCCTATGCCGACCGCGACAAGTACGTGGCGGACACCGACTTCGTGCCCCTGCCGGGCGGCTCTCCCTCGCGCATGCTCGACAAGTCGTACCTGCGCACGCGCGCCGGCCTGATCAGCACCACCCGCAGCATGGGTACCGCCACGGCGGGCGACTTCGGTACCGGCGCGGCCGGCGTCGTGCCGCTCGAGGAACGGGGCACCACGCACTTCACCATCGTGGACAAGGACGGCAACGCCGTGGTCATGACCACCACGGTCGAGGCCAGCATGGGCTCCTTCCACATGACCCAGGGCTTCCTGCTCAACAACCAGCTCACGGACTTCGCCGCCACGCCCACCGATGCTTCCGGCGCGCCGGTCGCCAACCGCGTGGAGCCCGGCAAGCGCCCGCGCAGTTCGATGGCGCCGACCCTGGTGTTCCGCAAGGCGGCCGACGGCAGCATGGGCGACTTCGTGATGGGCACGGGCTCGCCCGGCGGCGGCACCATCATCCAGTACGTGGTGAAGACCGTGGTCGGCGCGCTCGACTGGGGCCTGGATGCCCAGCAGGCCACCTCGCTCGTGGACTTCGGCGCCAGCAACAGCGCCACCACCTCGGTGGGCGGCGAGCACCCCAACGTCAACACGGCGAACAACGGCAACGATGATCCCCTGGTCACCGGCCTGCGCGCGCTGGGCCATACGGTCTCGACCTCGGCCCAGTCGAGCGGCACGGCCACGATCCTGCGGGTGAACCGCAACGGCGCCAGCGTGCTCCAGGGCGGCGCCGATCCGCGGCGCGAAGGCGTGGTGCTGGGCGACACCTTCAAGCCCTGACGCACCGGCATCCGGTGCCGGCGATGCCGGTGCCGGATGCAGCGACCGCCGGCGCAGTTCGCCTCAGCGGGCCGCGCCGGTGTCCTGGCTCAGCGGCTCCAGCGCCCGGCGCAGCGCCTCCGGCAGCGTCCGCGGCCGGCGGTCCTCCCGGCCCACATACACATGCACGAAGTGGCCCGCGGCGGCCGAGAGCGGCTCGCCACGGGCGAACAGCCCCACCTCGTACCGCACGCTGCTCGATCCCAGGCGCGCGACACGAATACCCGCCTCGATGGTCTGCGGGAACGCCAGCGGCGCGAAGTAATTGCACTGCGTCTCCACCACCAGCCCGATGGTGTCCCCCCCATGGATGTCGAGCGCACCCTGTTCGATCAGGTAGGCGTTCACGGCGGTGTCGAACCAGCTGTAATAGACGACGTTGTTGACGTGCCCGTAAATGTCGTTGTCCGCCCAGCGCGTGGTGATGCTGCGGAACACGGGATAGCGGTCGCGCACTTCGGGCGCGCGCCGCGGCGCCGGCGGGGCGGCCGAAGGCTTGGCAGTGGTCATGGCGGCCCATTCTGCCAGCCGCTTTCCCCAGCCGCGGTTTCCCGGCCACGCGGCATGGACCTGCAGGTTTTGGAGGAACGACTCTAAACATGCTGCAGTGCAGCAAAAAGGCTTGCGCCGCGGGGCAAAGCCTCTAGAATTCGTCCCATGCTGCACTGCAACATGAACTTGGCGTAGCGCGGTTCCATCCACTTGGCTTATGTCCGAACCCGGACTGTTTTCAGAGGAGATACACATGTCGCTGACCCCCGAGCAACTCATCGCTTCCCAGAAGGCCCACCTGGACACCCTGTTCGGTCTCACGAACAAGGCCTTCGAAGGCGTCGAGAAGCTGGTCGAACTGAACGTGACCGCCTCGCGCGCCACCCTGAGCGAAGCCGCCACCCACACGCAGGCCCTGCTGTCGGTCAAGGACGCCCAGGAACTCCTCTCGCTGCAAGCCGCCTTCTTCCAGCCCCTGGCCGAGAAGACCGCCGCCTACAACCGCCACCTGTACGAAATCGCTTCCGGCACCACCGCCGAATTCGGCCGTGCCTTCGAAGCCCAGGCCGCCGAGATCCAGCGCAACTTCAGCAACCTGGTGGACACCGCCGCCCGCAATGCCCCCGCCGGCACCGAAACCGGTGTGGCCGTGTTCAAGAGCGCCGTGTCCGCCGCCAACAATGCTTTCGAAACCGTCCAGAAGGCCGTCAAGCAGGCCAGCGACGCGGCAGAAGCCAACTTCAACGCAGTGACCAACACGGCCACCGCCAATGCCACCAACGCTACCAACGCCGCAGCAGCAGCCACCTCGGCCGCCATGCGCAAGCGCTGAGCCGCTGGCCTACCCGTTGTCTCCTTGGATCCTCTCGAACGCCACGTTCCTGGGTCCATTTCAAAGCCCGGCGCCCGCCGGGCTTTTTTTTGCCCGCCCGCAGCGAGGCCTGAGGCTGCGGCACGGATCGGGAACATTCTCGCGGCGCCGGACTCGAATGATTGCAAATGCGATGAATTCGCATTTATAATGCATTCGTCGTCCACACCAGCCAAGACTGCAGCCCCATGATCGTTTGTGTATGCCGCCGGGTTTCTGACCGGGAAATCGCACGCCACGCGCATGCGGGGTTGAGCTTCGACGAGATCCAGTTCGAACTCGGCGTGGCCACCCAGTGCGGCCGCTGCGAGTCCTGCGCACGCGACGTCGTCGCCCGTTGCGGCACCAAGCATTCGGTGGCGGCCCTGCACAAGGAAGAGATCGCGCCGCAGACCATCCAGCTCGGCTCCTCCATTCTGGAAAGCAAGGCATGGACCTCCTCTTCATCCTCGCTGGCAGCCTGATCCTCGTCGTGGGATCCATGTGGTGGATCTTCCGCAAGTAAGCAACTCCTCCTCTTTGCCTCTGCCCTGCACGGTGCGCCCGCACCGGCCTTTCCTTCACTGCGCAGGCAAATACCCTTTCCTATGTCCCAGTTTGATCGCTATGGCTCCCCCGGGGGCGTGAGCCGCAATGCGGTGATCGCAGGTTCGGTCGTATTGCTCCATGTCGCGGGCCTCTGGGCCCTGCAATCCGGCCTGGTGCGCAAGGCGGCCGAGATCATCGTTCCCGCGGAAGTGCTGAGCGAGTTCATCACGCCCCCCGCACCTCCGACGCCACCGGCCCCTCCGCCCCCGAAGCCGGCCCCTCCCCCACCCAAGCCCGCGCCGCGCACGCCGGCCCCGCGTACCGCGCCCATGCCCGTGGCCATCCCGGACCCCACGCCGGCGCCGAGTGCTCCGGTCGGCATCACCGAGCCGCAGCCGCCTGCGCCGCCGATCGCGGCGCCCCAGGCGCCGCCCGCACCGCCGCCGGCCCCGCCGGCACCGCCCGCGCCCCCGAAGATCGACCTGCCGTCCAGCGATGCGGCCTACCTGAACAACCCCAAGCCGTCCTACCCGGCGATCAGCCGCCGGCTCGGCGAGCAGGGCAAGGTGGTCGTGCGCGTATTGATCGGCACGGACGGCCTTCCGCAAAAAGTGGAGCTCAACAAATCCAGCGGTTACGACCGGCTGGACCGGTTGGCAATGGAAACGGTGATGCGCTACAAGTTCGTGCCCGGCAAGCGCAACGGTGTCCCCGAAACCATGTGGAACCTGGTTCCGTTCAATTTCGTCCTCGATTAAACGTCTCGAATATCTCTTTCAGCTTCAGGAGTTCTCATGGAATCGCATTTCGGCATTGCCAACGTCTGGATCCAGGGTGATTTCGTCACCCGGGCCGTCGCCGTGCTGCTGCTCGGCATGTCGCTCGCCTCGTGGATCGTCATCCTCATCAAGGCGCTGGACATCATCAAGTTCAAGAAACACGCCCGCGCGGCACGCGACTTCTGGCACAGCGAAGACTTCGCCGCCGGCATGGACAAGCTGGGCAACGATCCGTCGAACCCGTTCCGGCACCTCGCGCTCGAGGGCCGCGAAGCCACCGCCCACCACCGCAACACCAAGGCGCACCTGCACGACAGCCTGGATGTCAGCGACTGGATCACGCGCAGCCTGCGCAACTGCATCGACGAATTCACCGCCCGCCTGCAGTCGGGCCTCGCCATCCTGGCATCGGTCGGCTCCACGGCGCCGTTCATCGGCCTGTTCGGCACCGTCTGGGGCATCTACCACGCCCTCGTGGCGATCGGCACCTCGGGCCAGTCCACCATCGACAAGGTGGCCGGCCCGATCGGCGAAGCGCTCATCATGACCGCGCTGGGCCTGGCGGTCGCCATTCCCGCGGTGCTGGGCTACAACGCGCTGGTGCGGGGCAACAAGTCCATCCTGAACGGCCTCAACAGTTTCGCGCACGACCTGCATGCCTACTTCGTGACCGGCGCCCGCGTCAGCGCCCCTTCCGATCAGGGCAAGGTCCTGCCCATCAAGAAAGGCTGACGCGCCATGGCATTCGGAACCCAGGACGACGCCGACGAGGTGATGAACGAGATCAACATGACGCCCCTGGTGGACGTCATGCTGGTGCTGCTCATCATCTTCATCATCACCGTGCCGGTCATGAAGCATGCCGTGCCCGTGGACCTGCCGCGCGCCTCTGCCGAGCGCGAGAACGTCAAGCCCGAAACCATCCGCCTGAGCGTCACCGCCGACGGGAAGTACCACTGGAACGAGACCGACATCAGCGACGACGAACTGGAGCCGCGCCTGAAGGCCGAGGCCGCCAAGGATCCGCAGCCCGACCTGCACATCCGCGGCGACAAGAGCGTGCGCTACGAGCGCGTGGCGCAGGCCATGGCGGCGGCGCAGCGCGCAGGCGTGCGCAAGATCGGCTTCGTCACCGATCCGCAGTGAGGCAACAAATACTTGCAATAAAGCCGGGCCTGGCCTTGACGCTCAATTGAGAATGGTTATCATTAATTCATTGCCAACGCACCGAGGATCCACCCCATGCACGCCAGCCTGACCGCCCTGTCCCCTTCCGCAGCCTTCTTCGGCGCCCCGGGCTCCGACCGGCAGGCCGAGGCCCACGGGCGCACGGCGTCTTCGGCCCCCGCGGTGGACAGCAGCGAACTGCTCAAGGGGCAGAAAACCGTGGCGATCTTCCACAACGGCTCCATCTACCGCCTGCAGGCCACCAAGCTCGGCAAGCTGATCCTCACCAAATAGGTTTCATCGTGGGGCGACTCCCGGACCGCCTGCCGGTCCGCCGGGTCGTATTCGCCAGCCAACGGTTCGCCCGCGTAGCCAGGCTTTTTTTCCCACTGCGCCTCCCAAAGAAAAAACCGGCCTCCCGAGGCCGGTTTTTCTTTGCCCGCGGCCTGCACCCTGGCGATGCAGGCGCCGGCACAGGCCCGATCAGAGACCGATGGCCGCGATGCCGGCGCGGGCGATCTGCGCATCCTCGCTGGATTTGACGCCGCTCACGCCCACGGCGCCCAGGCACTGGCCGTCCTTCAGGATCGGCACGCCGCCCTCGAGCATGCCGTCGATGAACGGGGCCGTCAGGAAGGCGGTGCGGCCGCCGTTGATGATGTCCTCGTACACCTTGCTCTCGCGGCGGCCCAGCGCGGCCGTGCGGGCCTTGCCGGGGGCGATGTGGGAAGACAGGGGCGCGGCGCCGTCCAGGCGCTGCAGCGACAGCAGGTGGCCGCCGTCGTCCACGATGGCGATGGTCACTGCCCAGCCGTTGCGCAGGGCTTCGGCCTCCGCGGCGGCAGCGATTTTCTTGACGTCGGCGAATTCGAGCTCGGGTTTGGTCTTCATGGGATCCAGTGGAATGGAAAACGGATGGAGGAACGGCAGGCCGCAGCCGCGTCCGGCCGGTACGGAACGTGCCGAGGATATCGCCCGCACCGGCCGCCACCGGGCTGTCCACGGCAAAACACTGCATCCCAAAAGGTCGGGAGTGGCAAAGGTTATTTGAAAGCGGGTTGAAAGCCACCACCTAGAATTTGCCGGTCTGCACTTCGCAGGCCTCAACAGGCAAAGGGAGCAAGAGAAGATGAATGATCAAGTCACCGTTCTGGGCTCTGCGGGCTACGGCGTCTCGCAGGAGCAGCGGCAGCGCGTGCTGCGCAATACCTACTGGCTGCTCGCACTGAGCATGGTGCCCACGGTGCTGGGCGCCTGGCTGGGCGTGGCCACCGGCATCACACAGTCCCTGCGGGGCGGCGTGGGCCTGATCGTCTTCCTGGGCGGCGCCTTCGGCTTCATGTTCGCCATCGAGAAGACCAAGAACTCGGCGGCCGGCGTGCCGGTGCTGCTGGGCTTCACGTTCTTCATGGGCCTCATGCTCTCGCGCCTGATCGGCATGGTGCTGGGCTTCAAGAACGGCACCGACCTGGTCATGACGGCCTTCGCCGGCACGGCGGGCGTCTTCCTGGTCATGGCCAGCCTGGCCACCGTGATCAAGCGCGACCTCTCCGGCATGGGCAAGTGGCTCTTCGTGGGCGCCATGGTCCTGCTGGTGGGCTCGGTCATCAACGTGTTCGTGGGGTCCTCGGCCGGCATGATGGCCATCTCGGTGGCGGCCATCGGCATCTTCAGCGCCTACATGCTGTATGACCTGAAGCAGATCATCGACGGCGGAGAGACCAACTACATCAGCGCCACGCTGGCGCTGTACCTGGACCTGTTCAACGTGTTCCAGAGCCTGCTGGCCCTGCTGGGCATCATGGGCGGCGAGCGCGACTGACGCTCACCGGGGCAGGCTGCCCCGCTTCCGACAAAAAAAGGCCTCCTCAACGGAGGCCTTTTGCTTTTCCTCAGGGTGGGCGCACACAGGTCTCAATGATCCGGCGCAGCGGCCGATAATGACAGGAAGATGCCACACCGCTGCACAGCCCTCCCCTCCGCCCGTCGCTCGCCTGGCCGCCGGCTCTCCTGGCTCGTGGCGTGCGCGGCGGCGCCGCTGCTGCTGTCGGCCTGCGACATTCCCGGGCTGGGGCCTGATCCACGCGCGGTGCAGAAGGAAGCCGAGGCCAAGGCCATCGGCGGCGCCTGCCGCCACGCCCTGCGGGGCCTGGAGGACTGCTTCACCCTCAACCCCAAGGCCCCGAAGGCCCAGGTGTTCGCCGGCTGGAAGGAAATGGACCAGTACATGCGCGAGAACAAGCTGGAGGGCGCACCCTCGGTACTGGGCAACCTGGAAAAGCCCCCGGCCACCCCGGCCCGCCGCGCCGAGGAAGGCCGCGCCGACGAAACCCGCGAAGGCGGATCGGGCCGCAGCCGGAGCTGAAGCCGGCTTCACCCTGCAGGCCGACGGGCCTGCTCCGCCAGCCCGCAGGCCCGGGCCCGCGGGTCGTTCAGGCAACGGCGGCCCGGCTTCCGGAACCCCTTGCCGATGTCAGGCGCGTTCGAACACCGCCATGCTCTCGACGTGCGCCGTGTGGGGAAACATGTTCACCACGCCGGCCGCCACGCAGCGATAACCCGCCTGGTGCACCAGCAGGCCCGCGTCGCGGGCCAGCGTGGCCGGGTTGCAGCTCACATAGACGATGCGCTGTGGCGGCGTCCAGCCCTCGGCCGAAGCGGGCAGCGGCGGGGCCTCTTCCGCACCGATGCGCGCCTGGTGGATGTCGGCCAGGGCCTTGGCGAGCGCGAAGGCCCCCTCGCGCGGCGGATCGACCAGCCACTTGTCGGCCACGCCGTCGGCGATGAGCATGTCGGGCGTCATCTCGAACAGGTTGCGCGCCACGAAGGTGGTGGAGGCCAGCGCCTGCCCCTGCGGCCGGCCGTCCTGGTTCTTGCGGTAGTTCTCCCGCGAGCGGGCGACGAGCGCCTCGCTGCCCTCGATGCCGACGACCTCGCGGGCCTGCGTGGCAATGGGCAGCGTGAAGTTGCCCAGGCCGCAGAACCAGTCGATCACCCGGTCGGCACGTCCCGCATCCAGCAGGCGCAGGGCGCGCGTGACCAGCACGCGGTTGATGTGCGGGTTGACCTGCGTGAAATCCGTGGGCTTGAAAGGCATGGTGATGCCGAAGTCCGGCAGCGCGTAGTTCAGCTGCGGGCCGCCCTCGTCCAGCAGGTGCACGGTGTCCGGGCCCTTGGGCTGCAGCCACCATTGCACGCCATGCGCGGCGGAGAAGGCACGCAGCCGGCCCATGTCGGCCTCGGACAGCGGCTCCAGGTGGCGCAGCACCAGCGCGGTGACGTCATCGCCGCAGGCCAGTTCGATCTGCGGGCAGGTGTCGCGCGCGTCCATGGATGCGATCAGTGCGCGCATGGGCACCAGCAGGGCACTCACATGGGGCGGCAGCACGGGGCAGACTTCCATGTCGGCGATGTAGCGGCTCTTGCGCTCGTGGAAGCCCACCAGCACCTTGCCCTTCTTGGCGACGTGCCGCACGGCCAGGCGCGCGCGGTAGCGGTAGCCCCAGGCGGGTCCCTCGATGGGCCGCAGCACGGTTTCCGCCTTCACCTTGCCCAGGTGCCAGAGGTTGTCTTCCAGCACGCGCTGCTTGACGGCCACCTGGGCGCCGACGTGCAGGTGCTGCATCTTGCAGCCACCGCAGGCGCCGGCATGCAGCCCGAAATGGGGACAGCCCGGGCGCACGCGCTGCGGGGACTCGCGGTGGATGGCGGTAAGGCTCGCCTGCTCCCAGTTGTTCTTCTTGCGGTGGGTGTTGGCGCTCACCCATTCGAAGGGCAGTGCACCGTCGATGAAGACGACCTTGCCGTCGGGCCTGCGGGCCACGCCCTGGGCGTCCATGTCCATGGAGGTGACTTCCAGCCAGCCGGGCGGGAGGTCGGTTCGCCCCGGGGGCGGCGCGGAAGAGGAAGGGTCCTGGGGGGTCGCGGGATGTTCTGTGGGGTCGCTCATCCCCCGATTGTCTCAGGCCGGCCGCGCCCTGCCTTGCTCCGGTCCACGCCCGCGGCCATGGTGCGGGCGGCGGCGCGCCCGCTCAGTGGATGCCGCTGACCAGGCCGCTGCGCCCGTCCTTGTCCAGGCGCAGTGGCGGCAGCGCAAAATGCTCCAGGTCCTGTTTCGTGGCCGCGATGTCGAGCCCGACCACCGCGGACGTGTCCGGATCCACCTCCAGGCCCAGCGGCATCGCAGCGAACTGGACATAGTCGCGGCTGGCATTCCACTGCGGATGTCCTCCGACCGCCTGGAGCATCGCGCCCGCATCCTCCCCCAATGCCAGTCCTGGAAGGCCGAAACCGGACAGCTCCCCGTGCGGCCCGAAGGCAATGATGTTGACCGCGCGGCCATCGCGGAAACGGATGGCCAGTTCTCCATGCTCCAGCGAGCCGGCGGGCAGTGGATGGCTGGCGAGTCGCTCGTTCAGTCCACGTGGGTACAGGTACACGGCGACGGTATCCGGCCGGGCCGCACCGTGCCGGGTGGCGTCCGGCTTTCCGAGCGCGGCCACCACGTCCTGCTGGCGCATGCCCAGCGCCACCGGGCCGAGGCGCCGGCATGGGGCGGGAAGCGTGGCGGCCTGGTCCTGCGCCGAGAAAGCCTGCCGGAGGGCCCTGCTGCACGCGGCGCCTTCCTGTGCGCCATTCGGCGCGGGAGCCGCGTGCGCAGCGCCCAGGAAGACCACGGCGCAAAGCAGGCCGGCGAAAGCGGAAGGCTTGGGAAGCATCGGGCGCTCCTTCGTGGACCGCGACCAAAGAAGGGGACGTGGACGCCCGGCAGTCAGCTGCGAGCGGGGCGCACCAGCCGCGGCACGGGATCGGACGGCGGCAGGCCCACGCGCGAGCCGGGCACCGAGGCACTGGCGGGAAGGCGGTTGAACTCGATCTGGCAATCGCTGCTGTCCAGCGAGAAGACCAGGGTGGACCCCGGCGCGACACGCGGCAGGGTCTGGTGGATCTGCTGCGCCAGGTCCACCGGGGGCGTTTGCGACCGGTAGATCACCTGCTGGCTGGAGGAATAGACCACGTAGCACGCGGCAGAGGCCGAGGCACTCCACAGGCCCGCGGACAGCGCGGCGGCGGCGAACAGGGCGGAACGGCAGGCGGGCATCGGCGAAGCTCCTGGATGGGTATGGCGGGACGGGCCGGAACCGGGTGGCGCGGAGCCGATTATTGCGGACTTTGCGGCATGCATGCTCCGCCCGCCGGGTCAGGAGCGCACGGCGCGTTCGTCCAGCGCGAGATGGAAGGAGTGCTTGACCTCCTCCATCACCGCATAGGTGCGCGTTTCGCGCACGCCCGGCAATTGCCACAGCACCTCTCCGGCAAATTGGCGGTAGGCGTTCATGTCGGCCTGCCGGGTCTTGAGCAGGTAGTCGAAGCCACCCGCCACCATGTGGCACTCCATGATGGCGGGATGGACCTGCACGGCGGCCTTGAACTGGTCGAACACATTGGGCGTGGTGCGGTCCAGCAGCACCTCGACGAACACGAGCATGCCTGCGCCGAGCTTCTGCGGGTTGAGCCGGGCCTCGTAGCCGAGGATGTAGCCCTCGCGCGTGAGCCGCTGCACCCGTGCGAGCACGGCCGTGGGCGACAGGGCGACCCGCTCGGCGAGCTTGAGGTTGGAGATGCGGCCATCGTCCTGCAGGATTGCCAGGATCCTGCGATCCACCCTGTCGATTTCATCCACACCACACCCCATCCTTAGTGAAACATTCGTTGATGATCGGTATTTTTGCGCATTAATTCAATCGTCTCGGCGAGATGATCGCAGGCATTCCACCACCGTTGTCCCGCCCTCGGACCATTCCGCCATGAACGCCCCGCATCCTTCCCTGCATACCCAGCCTTTCGCGGCCTTCGCGCCGCGGCCCGCTGCCGGGTCCGCGCCGCTGCGCGATGCCATCACCGCGGCCTGCCGCATTCCCGAGCCGGAGGCCGTCGCGCCGTTGCTGGAAGAAGCGCGCATCGAAGGTGCCGCGGCGCAGCGCGTGCATGCCCTGGCACTGCGGCTGGCCGGAGGCCTGCGCGAGCGCAAGGGCGCGGGCGGCCGGGCCGGCTGGGTGCAGGGCCTGCTGCAGGAGTTCGCGCTCTCCTCGCAGGAGGGCGTGGCGCTGATGTGCCTGGCCGAAGCCCTGCTGCGCATTCCCGACAGCGCCACGCGCGACGCGCTGATCCGCGACAAGATCGGTGGCGGCGACTGGGAGTCGCACCTGGGCAAGAGCCCTTCGCTGTTCGTGAACGCGGCCACATGGGGCCTGCTGCTCACCGGCAGGCTCGTGGCCACGCACAGCGAGCAGGGGCTGGGCGCAGCGCTGCGCCGCATCACGGCGCGCGGCGGCGAACCCCTGGTGCGCAAGGGCGTGGATGTGGCCATGCGCATGATGGGCGAGCAGTTCGTGACGGGCGAGACCATCGCCCAGGCGCTGGCCAACGCCCGACCGCGTGAGGCCCAGGGCTTCCGCTACTCCTACGACATGCTGGGCGAAGCCGCGCTCACCGCGGCCGATGCCGAGCGTTACCTGCAGTCGTACGTGGACGCGATCCATGCCATCGGCAAGGCGTCCGCGGGCCGCGGCGTGTACGAGGGTCCCGGCATTTCCATCAAGCTGTCGGCCCTGCATCCGCGCTACAGCCGGGCCCAGCACGGCCGGGTGATGCAGGAACTGCTCCCCCGCGTGCTGGGTCTGGCGGAACTGGCACGCGGCTACGACATCGGGCTGAACATCGATGCCGAGGAAGCCGACCGGCTGGAGATTTCGCTGGACCTGCTCGAAGCGCTGTGCGCGGCGCCATCGCTTGCCGGCTGGAACGGGATCGGTTTCGTGATCCAGGCCTACCAGAAGCGCTGCCCGTTCGTGATCGACCACGTGATCGATCTCGCACGCCGCACCGGCCACCGCCTGATGGTGCGGCTGGTCAAGGGCGCCTACTGGGACAGCGAGATCAAGCGGGCCCAGGTGGACGGGCTGGAGGACTACCCGGTCTATACGCGCAAGGTGCACACCGACGTGTCCTACATCGCCTGCGCGCGCCGGCTGCTCGCGGCGCCGGACGCCGTCTATCCGCAATTCGCCACGCACAACGCGCACACGCTGGCCGCGATCCACGAGCTGGCCGGCCCCGAGCGCTACACGCCGGGCCAGTACGAATTCCAGTGCCTGCACGGGATGGGCGAGCCGCTGTACGAGCAGGTCGTGGGCGCTGCGGGGCTGGGCCGCCCCTGCCGGGTCTATGCTCCCGTCGGCACGCACGAGACGCTGCTGGCCTACCTGGTGCGCCGGCTGCTGGAAAACGGCGCCAACACCTCGTTCGTGAACCGCGTGGCCGACGCCACCCTGCCGCTGGACACCCTGGTGGCCGACCCGGCGGCGGTGGCTGCGGAACCTGTCCCGGGCCAGGTGAACCCGCGCATTCCGCTGCCGCCCGCGCTGTATGGCCCTGCGCGCCGCAATTCCGCAGGGCTGGACCTCGCGAGCGAAGCGGTCCTCGCGCCACTGTCCGATGCCCTGCAGCGCCATGCCCACCAGGACTGGGAGGCGGTGCCGCTGCTCGCCGGGCCGGTGCAGGAAGGCCCTCGCCTGCCGGTGCGCAACCCTGCCTGGCACGCGGACGTGGTGGGCATGGTGCAGGAGGCGGGCGCAGGCGACGTGGACCAGGCGCTGCAGTGGGCGCAGGCAGCGGCCCCCGCCTGGGCCGCGACGCCTCCCGTGGAACGTGCCGCCGCGCTGCGCCGCGCCGCCGACGCGCTGGAGCAGCGCACGCCCGCCCTGCTGTCGCTGCTGGCGCGCGAGGCGGGCAAGACCTGCGCGAACGCCGTGGCGGAGGTGCGCGAGGCGGTGGACTTCCTGCGCTTCTATGCGGCCCAGGTGGAAACGCTGTTCGGCAAGGAAACTGGCAAAGACGCATGGACGCCGCTCGGCCCCGTGGTGTGCATCAGCCCCTGGAACTTCCCGCTCGCCATCTTCATGGGGCAGGTGGCGGCCGCACTCGCCGCCGGCAACGTGGTGCTGGCCAAGCCCGCCGAGCAGACGCCGCTGGTGGCGGCCGAGGCGGTGCGCATCCTGCACGGCGCCGGCGTGCCGCGCGCGGCCGTGCAGTTGCTGCCCGGCCAGGGCGAGACCGTGGGTGCCCGGCTGGTGGGCGACGAGCGCGTGATGGGCGTGCTGTTCACCGGCTCCACCGACGTGGCCCGCATCCTGCAGCGCAGCGTGGCGGGCCGGCTGGACGCCACCGGCAGGCCGGTGCCGCTGATCGCCGAGACAGGCGGCCAGAACGCGATGATCGTGGACTCCTCTGCCCTGGCAGAGCAGGTGGTGGCCGATTCCGTCGCCTCGGCCTTCGACAGCGCCGGCCAGCGCTGCTCCGCGCTGCGCGTGCTGTGCCTGCAGGACGACGTGGCAGACCGCGTGCTGGAGATGCTGCGCGGCGCCATGGCGGAACTGCGCATCGGCCGGCCGGACCAGCTCGCCACGGACGTGGGCCCCGTGATCGACGCCGAAGCGCGTGACGGCATCCTGCGCCACGTGGCGGCCCTGCGCGAGCGTGGGCGCGCAGTGCACCAGGTGCCGATGCCACCGCAGGCCGCAGCCGAGGGCACCTACGTGCCGCCCACGCTGATCGAGTTGCAGGACCTGTCGGAGCTGGAGCGCGAGGTCTTCGGCCCGGTCCTGCACGTGGTGCGCTATCCGCGCAGCGGACTGGACACGCTGCTGGACCGCATCGCGGGAACCGGCTACGGCCTCACCCAGGGCCTGCACACGCGCATCGACGAAACGGTGGAACGCGTGCTGCGCCGCGCCCGCGCGGGCAATCTCTACGTGAACCGGAACATGGTGGGCGCGGTGGTCGGCGTGCAGCCCTTCGGCGGCGAAGGCCTGTCGGGCACGGGGCCGAAGGCGGGCGGCCCGCTGTACCTGCTCCGGCTGGTGGCCCAGGCGCCCGGCGGCGCTGCGCGTGCAGCCATCGACGCGACGGCCGCCCCGGGCACCGGTGAAAGCGCTGCACCCGCAGCTCCCGCGCCGCTGCGGGCACTGGAGGACTGGGCGCGCGGCGCCGGGCAGGACGCGCTGGAGTCGGCCTGCCGCCAGTTCGCGCAGAACACGCCGGCCGGCAGCCTGCGCACGCTGCCCGGCCCCACGGGGGAACGCAATCAGTACGGCGTGGCACCGCGTGAGCGCGTTCTTTGCCTGGCCGATGCAGATGCGGACCGGCTGGTGCAGCTGGCCGCCGTGCTGGCCGTGGACGGGCACGCCGTCTGGCCGTCGGCCGCAGCCACGCTGCGCGCCGGCCTGCCGGCCATGGTGCAGGAACGCATCGTGCTCGTGGCGGACTGGCGTGCGCCCGCGGTGGCCGTGGATGCCGTGCTGCACCATGGCACCGAGGCATCGCTGCGGGAGGTGTGCCAGGCCATGGCCGCGCGGCCGGGGCCGATCGTGGGCGTCGCGGGCCATGTGCCCGGCGATGCCGCCGTGCCGCTCGAACGCCTGGTCCTGGAGCGCGCGGTCAGCATCAACACCGCGGCGGCCGGCGGCAATGCCAGCCTCATGACCATGGAGTGAGCCGGCGGCCGGCCCCGGGCGGTCTCAGCCTTCGGCCACGGCCGGAGCCGGCCGCGACAGGCCCCTCATGACATGCACCACCTGCGGCTGGTCCACCAGCACGCAGGGCTTGCCGGTGCGGCGGCAGTGGTCCTGAACGCGCCAGTAATCATCGTGGCCCACGCAGCCCGTCTGGCAGATCACGAAATCCGCGGCCCGCAGGCTGGCCTCGAAGGCCGCCGCATCGCCGGGCAGGCAGGAAGCCGTGACGGCCTCTCCGGCATCGCCCGGGGCGGGAGACTGCCCCGGGCCGAAAGGCTGGGCCACCAGCGCTCCACCGGGCCCGCGCGCAATGCACACCACGGCCTGCGGAGCCGGGCCGTCCGGTACCGACCGCAAGGCCGCGCCCTTCCCCGCTCCGGCGGCATGGGTCGCACCGGCCCGCGCGGCCGCGCGCCACTGCCAGTGCAGCACTTCCCGCATCAGGCCCTGCAGCCGCTGCGTGAGTCCCTCCACCTGCCGGGCCAGGGCCCGGCGGCGGCCCAGGCCCGGCAGTGCGTCCTCCTGGCATCGCCGATCCTCCTGGGCATACGCCAGCGCGGTTTCCGCCACGAGCGCGCGCGCACGCAGCCTCACCACTTCGGCCTGCAGTGCCTCGATCTGCCGCGCCTGCTCCGCCAGGTCCCGGCTGCAGCGCTGCTGCGCCCGCCCGTACTCCGCCAGCAGCGCTCGATGCTCATCCAGCACCGGTCCAGGAAAACCTTCCATGCAACGTCCCTCCAGAAGGCATGGCCGGAGGCCATGGCAATGACCATCCGGCAAAAGAATGTATTGATAAGCATTCTCATTTAATGCTACACTGCCGTCAATCGCTGCCCCACCGCACTGTGTGGCAGCCGCCCAGACAGGTTTCATCGTGGGGCGACTCCGGACCTTCACCAGGTCCCAAGGGTCGTTTTTGCCAGCCAACGGTTTGCCCGCGTAGCCAGGCTTTTTTTGCGATGCCCTGTCGAGGCTCACATGGTGCTGCTGCCGCGCCGCAGCAGCACGATCACGAAACACGCCCCCAGCCCCGAAGTCACGATGCCCACGGGCAGTTCCTGCGCGCCCAGCAGCGACCGGGCGACAAGGTCGCTGGCCAGCAGCAGCGCGGCGCCCAGCGCCGCGGCCGCCATGGAGGATGCGCGGTGCAGCGGCCCGGCCATGCGGCGTGCCAGATGGGGCACCATGAGTCCGACGAATCCGATGAGGCCCGTGAGCGCCACGCAGCAGGCGGTGGCGAAGGCCGCCACCACGAAGGCCTGGCGGCGCAGCCGCTGCGGTTCCACACCCAGGCTGTGGGCGGTGTCGTCCCCCGCCAGCAGCGCATCGAGCGCCCGGTGGCGCCGAGCGATGAACAGTGCCGGGGCCAGCAGTCCCGCACCGGCCAGCCAGAGGTTGTCCCAGCGGGCGAGGCCCAGCCCGCCCAGAGACCAGAACACGACGGAATGGGCTGCGCGCTGGTCTCCCGCGAAAATCAGCGCGTGGGTCAGTGCCCCGAAGAGAAACGACACCGACACACCGGCCAGCACGATCCGCGCGGGCCCCTGGCCCTGGCCACCCTGCACGATCAGCAGCACGGCCCCGGCGGCGACCAGGGCCCCCGCGAAGGTGGCCAGCGGCAGCGTCCACATGCCCAGCGCGCTCCCGGCCAGGGTGATGACGGCGACGGCGCCGGCAGATGCCCCGGACGACAGCCCGAAGAGGAACGGGTCGGCCAGGTCGTTGCGCGTCGTCGTCTGCAGCAGGCTGCCCACGAGGGCGAGCGCCGCGCCCACGGCCATGGAGAGCAGCACGCGCGGCAGGCGCAGATCCCGCACGATGGCCTGCGCCATGGCGCCCGTGCCGTCAGCCGCGCTGGCGCCCAGCGCGGAAAACACGTCCTGCCAGCCGACATCCACCCCGCCGGACTTGAGCGACAGCAGGGCCAGCGCCGCGAGCGCCAGCCCCAGCAGGCCGGGCATCCAGCGCCGCCAGCGCGCCGGATGCGCGGTTCCCGGCGCGTTCACCGCACGCCCCGCAGTACCCGCGCGATCTTTTCGATCGCCCCGATGTTGGCCGGCCCGGGCGTGAGCTCGGCATAGCGCAGCACGATGAAGCGCCCTTCCCGCACGGCATCCGTGAGGCGCATGGCGGGATGCTCCCGCAGCACGCGTTCCAGATGGTCCGGCCCCTGCCCGTTCTGGTAGTCCAGCAGGATCACGAACTGCGGGTTGCGCTGCGCCACGGCCTCCCAGGCGGCGCTGCCCCAGCTCATGGGCAGGTCGTCCAGCACGTTGCGCCCGCCCGCGGCATCGATGAGCGCGGTGGGCATGGCGGCGCGGCCGGCGGTGAAGGGCTTGTCCTCGCCGGAGTCATAGACGAAGACGCCGGGCCGGCGCCCCAGCGCGGGACGGTTGGCCGCGGCCACGCGCGCGCGCCAGCCTTCCACGAGGCGCTGCGCCTGCGCGGTGCGGCCGAACACCTGGCCCAGGCGCAGAACGTCGCCATAGAGCAGGTCCATGGTCGCACGGGGCTTGTCCGCCTGGTTCTGCGCGCAGCTTTCGGTGAGCACCAGCGTCTGGATGCCGCGCCGCGCGAGCGTGGCGGGGGTCACTTCGCCGCCGGGCTGCATGCCGTAGTACCAGCCCGCGAAAAACAGGTCCGGCCGCGCCGCCACCAGCGTCTCCATCGTGGGGTACTTGGGCGCCAGTTCGGGCACTCCGTCCAGCGTGCGCAGCAGCGCCTCGCCGGGCTGCTTGTACCAGCCGGTGATGCCCGTCACGCCGACCAGCGCCGGGCGCAGGCCGAGGGCGAGCGCCATTTCGGTCATGTTGATGTCGTGCACGACCAGCCGGCGCGGAGGCCTTTCGATGCGCAGCGGCTCCCGGCAGTTGGACACCGTCACGGGGAATGCGGAGCCGGCATCCGGCGGGGGAGCATCCGCCGCCGCGGCCACTTGCATCAGCGCCATGGAGAGCGCCAGGGCAGCGATTCTTCGCCCCCGGACGGTCATGCGGCCTCGCGTTCGAACGACCACAGCGTGCCGCCATGCCGGGGGTGCTGCGTGTGCACCAGTTCCATCCCGAACACCTTCGCCACGCATTCCGCGCCCAGTGCCCGGGCGGGCGGCCCCTCGGCGACGAGGCGGCCGGCCTGCAGCACCCAGGTCCGGTCGGCGAACGCCGGCACCAGTGCCAGTTCATGCAGCACGGCCACCACGGTGATGCCGAGGCCGCGGACCAGCGACAGCACGTCCGCGCGCGCCGCCAGATCGAGGTGGTTGGTGGGTTCGTCGAGCAGCAGGAGTTCCGGGGCCTGGGCCAGCGCGCGGGCCAGGTGCATGCGCTGGCGCTCCCCGCCCGACAGGCTGCCCAGCGGGCGCTCCGCCAGGGACTGCACGCCGCAGGTGCGCATCGCATCGTCCACGGCGCGGGCATGATCGGCGGCCGCCATGCGGCCTTCGTGCGGCAGGCGGCCGAGCGCCACGTAGTCCCGGGCCCGGAGCCTGCCCTGCGCCACATCGTCCTGGCCCAGCACCGCCACGCTGCGCGCCCGTTCGCCCGCCGGCCAGCCGGCCATGTCCCGGCCACCCCAGCGCACCGTCCCCGCGGAGGGCGCCATGCGGCCTGCGAGCAGCTTCATGAGCGTGCTCTTGCCCGCGCCGTTGGGCCCGACCAGCGCCACGCACTCGCCACGCCCGGCTTCCAGGCCCACGTCCTGCAGCAGCCAGTCGCCGCGAGGCGATTTCCATCCGAGGCCTTCGGCCTGCAATGCCACGACCATGTCCATTGCCCGCGATCAGAGCGTCCAGCGCAGGGACAGCTCGAAACTGCGCGGCGCGCCGAGCAGGATCTGGTCCGGGTAGAACGGATCCGCCCAGGCGGCATAGACCTTGTTGGCCAGGTTGCGGCCCCGCAGGGTGAGCTGGGTGCCCGGGGCCACGTCCACGCTCCAGGCGGCATCGATCACGCGGTAGGCCGACAGGCGGACCGTGTTGGCGTCGCTGTGGAAGCGCTCGCCCACGTGACGCAGCGAGGCCGAGACCTGCATCGGCAGGCCCGCGGTGAAGCGGTAGGCCGCGCCCACGCTGGCCATCACCTTCGGCGTGTTGGGCGGGGTGTTGCCGGAGAAGGACGTGCCGTTGGCCAGCACGAAATCATCGTAGCGCGCGCGGTTGAAGGCCAGCTGCGTCCAGACGCTCCAGGCGGCCGCGGGCCGCAGGGCCAGGGAGAGCTCCGCGCCGCGGGAATGCAGCGCACCGGCGCGCGCCAGCAACTGGCCGCCCTGCCCCGCATAGACATTGCGGCGCTCGGCGTCGTAGAGGGCCAGCGTCCATTCGCCGCGGTCCTGCCAGAAGCCCTGCTTGATCCCCACCTCGGCGTTGCGCGCCCGGGTGAGCTCCAGCGGCTGGGCGGGTCCGAGCAGGAAGATGTTGTTGGCGGCCACGTCGGCGCCGGTCGCGGCCTGGGCATAGAGCATGGTGCCCGCCGCGGGCTCCCAGGTCAGGCCCAGCCGGCCGGTGGTCGGGTGCCAGGTCTTGCCGTAGGGAAAGCCGCGGCGCGCTGCGCCCGCCGCGTCGGTGGAGGTGCGATCGAGTTCGATGGATTCGTGCCGCAGGCCTCCCATGAGGGCCACGGCGGGCGTGATGCGCAGCCGGTCCTCCAGCGCGATCGCCGCATTGCGCAACTGCGTGGTCTGCCGCTGCTGCACCAGCGGACCGTAGAAGCCGCGGTCGGGCGACAGCAGCGACACGCTGTCGCCGGGAAAGTTGGCGGCGCCGGGCCGGTCCAGGTCGGTATCGCTCAGCTCCAGCGCGGCGACGAAGCGGTTCTCCCGGCCGGCCAGGCGACCGTCCCACTGCAGCTCGGTCTTGTTGCCGGTCGTGGTCTGGTCCTGCGCCACGAAGAAACGCTCGCGGTCCACCAGGCCGGTGCCGGTATTGAACGCGAGCACCTCGTTGTTCAGCCACGAGCGCGTGGCGGTGTAGCGGTAGAACTGGCTGCGCAGCGTCCACGCGGCGTCGATGCGCCAGTCCACGCCCGTGCGCAGCCAGGTCTCGCGCGCTTCGTTGCGATTGTCCAGCACGTTGTAGTTGGTGCGCAGCGTGCGGCCGTCGATGGCCACCGGCGAGAGCACGCTGCCGTTGAAACCCGAGGTGTAGGTCCCGGACACGACGCCCCGCTGCGGCTGGATGCCCGGCGCAGCCGCGGAGACCAGCGGCGTGCCCCAGTACGGATGGCCGCGGTCGCGCTGCACTTCCGCCGCGACGAACAGCTTGAGCCCCGGCTGCAGGTACCAGTCCAGGCCGCCCGACAGGTGCCACAGGCGCTGGCCCGTGTCCCTCACGTAGCCGTCGTTGTCGGAACCGCTCGCGTCGAGGCGGAAGTCCACGTCCTTCCAGGCAGTGGTGCCGCCGGTGCCGAAGGACAGGCGCCGCTCGCCGAAGGATCCCGCCGCGGCGGTCACCTCGGTCTCGACCGGGCCGCGGTGCGGGGCGCGCGTGACGAAGTTCACCGCGCCGCCGGCCGCGCCCTCGCCCGACATCAGCGACGCGGGCCCCTTCAGGAACTCCACGCGCTCGAGATTCGCCGTGCCCATGACGCGCGAGGTCATGTTCGGCGGACCGATCTTGATGCCGTTGTAGAGGGTGTTGATCTGGCTGTTGGCGAAGCCGCGCATGGAGAACGCGGCTGGCTCCGCAGGGAAATCCCCCGCCAGCACGCCCACGGCCGCCTGCGCGGCCTCGGACACCGTGCGCAGCCCGCGCTCGGCGAGCATCTCGCGGGGCACCACGTCGATGGAGGCCGGCGTCTCGCGCACGGTCAGCCCCAGGCGCGACGCCGCGGCGGCAGGCTGGGCGAGGCGCGGCGTTTCTGCGCGCTCGCGCACCTCCACCGGCGGCAACTGGGTGGGCGACGGCCCGGAAGCGGACGACTGCGCCATGGCAGCCACGGGCACGGTACCCAGCAGGACAGCCCACGCGCGGGGCCCGGAGACGGAAGAGAGAGGCATGGAATATTGTCGGCGACGCGCGGGCACGCACCATGGTGCCGCTGTCGCCGATGTTAACGCAATCGTGTTGCATTAACAAAAATAATGCCCTGCTCGCGCGGCGTCAGACGTAGGTCGATGCCAGCCCGCCGTCCACTGGCAGCGTGACGCCGCTCACCCAGCGCGCCGCGTCGCTGCACAGGAAACCGATCACGGCCGCCACTTCGTCGCTGAAGGCGGGCCGCTTCATGCGGTGGGCATCCTTGCGCACACGCTCGTCGCCGAGCATCCGCACGAAGTCGCCCAGGATGGGCGTCATCACCGGGCCGGGCGCCACGCAGTTCATGCGCACGCCGCGCCCCATGAAGATGGCCTGCGATTGCGTCAGCGTCCAGACGATCAGCGCCTCCTTGAAGTACTGGTAGCAGGTTTCCTGGGGCACGGGGTGCTCCGCCAGCCAGGCCTGCCCCGCAGCGAAGTCCGGGGTGGCCGCGAGCGCACGGTGCGGCTCCAGCCGCTGCGGCCACTCGGCCCCCAGGATGGAGGCCACGTTCACCACGCTGCCGCCCTCGGGCATGCGGGGCAGCAGCGCCTGCGTGAGGTGCCGCAGCCCCAGGTAGTTGATCCGCGCCACGAGGTCCGCGGGTGCGGTGCCCGGCACCCCCGCGATGTTGCACAGCGCATCGATGCGGCCGGGCAGCCGTGCCACGGCGGCGTCGATGGCCTCCGGCGCCGACAGGTCGGCCTTCACGAACCCGTCCAGCGTGAGCGCCGGATCGTTGCGGTCGATGCCGATGACGCGGGCACCTTGCCCGCGCAGCAGCTTGGCGGTGTCGCTGCCGATGCCGGAACTCACGCCCGTGATGACGATGGTCTTGCCGTGGAATTGCATGGTGTCTGTCTCCTGGTGGTTGTCGTTGTCTTCAGAACGGGAAGGCCGGCGGCGCGGCCTTCACGGTCATCCACTGCCAGCGGGTGTATTCGTCGATGTCCGCGGGCCCGCCGACCGAACTGCCGTTGCCGCCCAGGCCCGGGCCGCCGAAGGGATTGGTGCATTCGTCATTCACCGTCTGGTCGTTGACGTGCACCATGCCGGCATGGAGCCGCTGGGCCAGCGCCATGGCGCGCGCCACGTCGCGGCCGATCACCGCCGCGGCCAGGCCGCCTTCGCTGTGGTTGGCCAGGGCCACGGCCTCGTCGTCGGTCTGGAAGGTGACGAGGTTCACCAGCGGCCCGAAGGGTTCTTCGTCGAAGCTGCGCATGCCGGGCCGCACACCCGAGAGCACCGTGGGGCGATAGCACAGGCCGTCGTGCGTGCCGCCAGCCTCCAGCGTGGCGCCCTGCCGCACGGTGTCCTGCACGATGGCATCGAATCGCGCCAGTTGCCGGGCGTCGATCATCGGCCCGAGAGCCACCTGCCCACCGGCGCCGTCGCCCACCGGCAGGTGCCGGGCCTTGGCCACGAGGCGCTCCCGGATGGCCGGCGCGATCGAGGCGTGCACCAGCACGCGATTGGCGGCCATGCAGATCTGGCCCTGGTGGAACCAGGCACCGAAGGCTGCCGCGCTCGCGGCGGCGTCCAGGTCCGCATCCTCCAGGATCACCAGGTTGTTCGCCCCGCCCAGCTCCAGCGACACCTTCTTGAGATGGCGCCCCGCCAGTTCGCCGATGCGCCGGCCCACCGAAGGCGAGCCGGTGAAGGCGATCATGGGCACGCGCGGATCGGCCACCAGTGCCTCACCGGCTTCGGCATGCCCGGGCAGCACCTGCAGCAGACCGGCGGGCAGGCCCGCTTCCTCGAACACGCGGGCCAGCAGGTAGCCGCCGGCGGCCGGGGTGCGCGGGTCGGGCTTGAGGACCACCGCATTGCCCAGCGCCAGCGCCGGCGCCACCGACCGCAGCCCCAGCACCAGCGGGAAGTTGAAAGGCGAGATCACGCCCACCACGCCGTGCGGCACGCGCCGCGCGATCGACAGCCGGCCGGGCGTGGACGGCAGCACCTGCCCCTGCGCCTGCAGGGGCATGCCTCCGGCGATCCGGCACAGGGTGGCCGCCTCGCGCGCCTCGAGCTGGCCCTTGGGCAGGATGCCGCCGGTTTCGCGGGCCACGGCCAGGGCCAGTTCATCGAGGTGCCGCTCGAACAGGCCGACGGCGGCGAAGAGGATGGCGGCGCGTTCGCGCGGCCCGGTGGCGGCCCAGGCCGGCTGCGCGGCGTGGGCGCGGCCGATCGCGGCCTGCATGTCGGCGGCGTCCGCGATCCCCGTCCCCCACAGCGGCCGGCCGGTGGCCGGCTCGATGACCTCCTGGCGCCCGGCGAGCCGGGTGGACCAGCCGCCGTCGAAGGCCGCGCCGTCCCAGCACTCCGGCCGGGCCCAGGCCAGGTGCGCGTGTTCGGATGAACCCATGTCTGTCTCCTCTGAAGATGGAAAAAGGCGCGCGGCGGAACCGCCCGCGCCGCCACCGACAGCGCAATGCGCATACCAGCGCCGCCCGCCGCAAGCGTGGGCGGGGTGGGCGGCGGCATCGGCCGCGAGGGAATCTCGGTGGTTTCCCTGATGCATGGCCGGCATCGGTCGATGCACCTTTTGGCATCTCCAAAGTTATGCTGGCACGCATTTCCGGATGTCGAAAATGAATGCAGACAGACAAAAAAAGATGCCCCGCCCCGCCCGCATCTCGCTCGCGGAACTGGCCGGAACGGCCGGCCGGCGGTCCACCTCCGGTGGCTGGCGCTTCGATCTGCGCGAGGTCGATGCCGACAGCCATCCCACCGTGGCCGACCTGAGCGAGTGCCTGTTCTTCTCGCCCGGCGACGGCCGCATCTGGCTGCAGGACCAGCGCATGGTGCTGATGCATGCCCAGGCGCTGGGATCGCTGCGGCGGGAACTCATCGAGAGCATCGGCCTGGACGCGGCCAGGGGCCTGCTCACGCGCACCGGCTACCTTTCGGGCGTGCGCGATGCCGAACTGGTGCGGCGTCAGTGGCCGGATGCCGATCCGGCGGTGGCCGCGGTCGCAGGCACGCGCCTGCATTCGCTGGAGGGTGTGGTCCAGGTGGAGGTGGTGCATGTGCGCTACGACGCGGACACCGGCGATTACGACGGCGAATTCCTCTGGCACAACGCCAGCGAGGACGACGAGCACATCGCGGCCTACGGCGTCACCGGCTCGCCGGCCTGCTGGATGCAGACCGGTTATGCGACCGGCTACGTCAGCACGCTGTTCGGCCGGCTGATCCTGTTCCGGGAGATCCAGTGCCGCTCGGCGGGCGATGCCCATTGCCGCGTGGTGGGCCGCACGCTCGAGCGCTGGGGCGGCGACGTGCAGGACGACCTGCGCCACCTGCAACTGGGCGGCGCCGCGCCGACGGCACCGGGCGCGCCTGCCCCGGCGTGGCGTCCGCCCGCCAGCGCTGCGGCGGCACACGCGGGGCCTGGGGGCGGTACCCTGATCGGGGCCTCCTCCGCCTTCAATGCGGCCTTCCACATGGTGCGCCGCGTGGCCCCCACCCAGGCCACCGTGCTGTTCACCGGCGAATCCGGCGTCGGCAAGGAGATGTTCGCGCGGGCCCTGCACCGCGAAGGCGGCCGTGCGCAGCGCCCGTTCGTGGCCCTGAACTGCGCCGCCATTCCGGACACGCTGGTCGAGGCCGAGCTTTTCGGCGTGGAGCGCGGCGCGTACACGGGCGCGGGCGCCTCGCGGCCCGGGCGCTTCGAGCGGGCGGATGGCGGCACCCTGTTCCTGGACGAGATCGGCACCCTGGGGCTGGCGGCCCAGGGCAAGCTGCTGCGCGCGCTGCAGGAGGGCGAGATCGAGCGCGTGGGCGGCACCCGCACGCTGAAGGTGGACGTGCGCGTCGCCGCAGCCACCAACGTGGATCTGCGCGAGGCCGTGCGCGCGGGGCAGTTCCGCGCCGACCTGTTCTACCGGCTCAACGTGTTTCCCATCCACCTGCCGCCGCTGCGCGAGCGGCGCGACGACATTCCGCTGCTGATGCAGCACTTCCTCGCCCATTACCGCGAGCGCCACGGACGCGATGCGCCCGGCTTCACTCAACGCGCGGTGAAGGCCCTGCTCCACTACGGCTACCCCGGCAACATCCGCGAACTGCAGAACCTGGTCGAGCGCGCCGTCATCATGGTGAACGACGGCGAGGCCATCGACGTGCACCACCTCTTCCGGGGCGGGGAGACGCTGCCCACGGGCGTGCTGTCCCTCGGGGACGGCAGCCGGCTGGCCGAAGGATGGAAGGCCGTCGGGGAGCCGGACGCCACGTCCGCCGCCGGCACGCTGGACGCCGCCGAGGCCGCGCTCATGTCCGATGCCCTGCGGAGGACCGGAGGCAATGCCGCAGCTGCGGCGCGGCTGCTCGGCATCACACGGGCGACGCTGCTGTACCGCGCCCGGCGGCACGGCCTGGCCGTGGGCCGCCAGCGGCGCTGAATCCGCAGGGCCCTGCCTGCCCGCGCGGCGCTGGCGAGCCGTCTTTTCCCGCAATACAGAAAAATCACCACCTTGGAGCGATCAGCCGCGAGGCCCGCTGCACGGCATGCCCAGCGTGCCTGCATGCACCTTCACCGTGCGTATCGTCCATTTCTTCGGTGTTTACACCAGTATTCTTCGCATCCATTGATTGGCACATTTATCGCATAGCAGTAATTCAGCAATTTTTAATCTACCAAAAGGGTTGCCTGCCATGAAGCTTTATCACGAAGTGAGGGGGTGCTCGCTCGCAGTGGACATCGTCGCGCGCGAGCTCCAGCTGCCACTCGATCTGGAGTGGGTGAACATGAAGACGAAGCGGCTGCAGGACGGCACCGACTACCTGCGCATCAACTCCAAGGGCACGGTGCCTGCGCTTGAACTGCCCGACGGCCAGCACCTGAGCGAGGGCTGCGTCATCACGCAGTACCTGGCGGACCAGTGCCCCGGCAATACGCTGCTGCCCGCGGCCGGGCTGGCGCGCTACCGGGTGCTGGAGTGGATGAGCTTTGTCGCCGCGGACCTGCACAAGGGCGGCTTCATGCCGCTGTTCAAGGCCGTGACGCCGCCGGAATACCAGGCAATCGCGCGCGGCTATCTGCAGGCCAGACTGGGGTGGCTGGACAGCCAGCTCGACGGGCACGACTACCTCACCGGCAGCACCTTCACTCTGGCCGATGCGCATTGCTACACGATCGCGATGTGGACGCGAGCCCACGCCATCGACACCGGCGGCTGGCCCCGCCTGGAGGCCTACCTGGCCCGCTGCGGAGGCCGGCCCGCCGTCATGGCGGCCGAGGCCGCAGCAGCGGCCCAGGGCGAACGGGAACGGGCGGCGGCTGCACGCTGAACCACCGCTCCGCATACACCTGGCCCCCTTGATCCACAGGACCGACACCATGCGCCCGCTCCGCCGCTTGCTGCTTCTCGCCTGCCTGGCCGCCGCGACCCCTGCGCCCACCCTGGCCGGCGGGTACCCCGACACCACGATCCGGATGGTGGTGGCATTCCCACCGGGCGGGGGCACCGACGGAGCGGCGCGGCTCATTGCAGAGAGACTGTCGGTGGAACTGGGCCAGGCCGTGGTCGTCGAAAACCGGGCGGGCGCCGGCGGCGTGATCGGAGCGCAGTCGGTGGCCCGCGCCAGGCCGGACGGCTATACCCTGCTCTTCGGCACCGGCGCCGAACTGCTGATCAACCCCGTCACCCGCAAGACGGCGCCCTACGAGCTGCTGCGGGATTTCGAGCCGATCGCCGAGGTGGGCAGCGTGGGGTTCGTGCTCGCCGTGCCGGCGACATCGGCGATCCGGACTCTGCCCGATCTCGTGGCTGCGGCAAAGGCACGGCCCGGCCAGCTCAATTACGCCTCCTTCGGCATGGGATCGACCAACCACCTGGTAGGAGAGCTGTTCCTCCATGCGACCGGCGCGCAGGCCACCCACGTGCCGTTCCAGGGCAGCCAGCAGGCGATGGCTTCGCTGCTGGCGGGCGACGTGGACTTCACCTTCGATACCGCCGCCGTGGTGCTGCTCCAGCTGAAGGCCGGCAAGCTCCGCGCGCTGGCCACGCCATCCCCCCGGCGGCTGGCGTCCCTGCCCGATCTGCCCACACTCCAGGAACTGGGCTACGGCACGGTGGCCGCCGAGGGATGGATGGGCGTGTTCGCTCCCGCGGGCACCCCTGCCGACATCGTGAAGACACTGGCCTCGGCGCTGGACAAGGTGATCCACGCGCCCGACATGCAGGCCCGGCTGGATGCGCGCGGCGTGGCCGTGACCGCCGCCGACGGCGCGCAATTCACCCGCAAGTTGCAGGCGGAACTGGAGAAATGGCGGCGCGTGGCCCGCCAGGCCAGCCTGTCGCTGGACTGATACACCACCCGAGGCACCGCCATGATCCGCCGACTCTTTCCCGCCGTGCGCTCTGCCGTCGTGTCCCTCGAGCCCGGAGGGTCCACCGACGTATCGGCCCGGGCGGTGGCCCAGGCGCTGGGCGCACAGCTCGGGCAGCCCGTGATCGTCGAAAACCGCTCCGGCGCAGGCGGACGCATCGGAACCAAGGCCGCGGCGCAGGTCCGGCCGGACGGCTACACCCTGCTGTGGGGCAGCGGCAGCAGCCTCACGGCCGCCCTGCGCGCCGGGCAGTTCGTCCCGCTCTTCACCACCGGCGACCAGCACGATCCGGCACTGCCCGATACCCCCATCGCCGCCGAGGCCGGCCTGCCCGAACTGACGATCCTGGGCTTCTTCGGCCTGCTGGCGCCGGCCGGAACACCACCGGACATCGTGGCCCGCCTCAACACGGCCATACGCGCCGCGCTGGCGTCCGGCCCCGTGGCACGGGCGTTCGGCCCGCTGGGCTTCACCCCGGCCTACAGCATGCCCGGCGAAATGACCGCGCGGATCGCAGATGGCCGCGCCACCTATGCCCGCATCGTCAGGGAACGGCAGATCCGTCCCGAATGACCCTTCACCCGCCGGAATCCCCCATGCCATCTCCTTCCTCCCGCCTTTCCCGCCGCGGAACCCTCGGCATCCTGGCCGCCCTGGTCACCGCGCACGGAGTCCCCGCGCGGGCTGCGCCATGGCCGGACCGGCCGGTCAGCCTCGTCGTGCCCTTCGCCGCGGGTGGCGGCACCGACACCATTGCCCGGCTGATCGCGCAGAAGCTCCAGGCCCCGCTGGGTGTTGCCGTGGTCATCGACAACCGGCCAGGGGCGAACGGTCTGATCGCCGCGCGCAGCGTGCTCCAGCAACCCGCGGACGGCCATACCCTCATGTTCGGCAGCAACTCCACCCACGTGATCGCGGCCCTGGCATCCCGTCAGCCCGTGGCGCCGGGCAAGTCGATGCAGGACAGTTTCTCCATCGTGAGCGTGCTCGCCAACGCACCGCTGGTACTGGCCGTGCGCGCCGCCAGCGCGGCGCAGGACCTGCCGGACTTCCTGCGCCGCGCGAAAGCGGGCCGCCTGAGCTACGGCAGCTTCGGTGCCGGCTCGTCCGCCCATGTGATGGGGGAGACCCTGGCGGAGTCGGCGGGCGTGGAACTGCTGCACGTTCCCTACAAGGGCTCTGCCCCGGCCCTGACGGACCTGCTGGGCGGACAGGTGGACGCAGTGTTCCTCACCGTGGCCGCCATCGAGGGCATGGTGGCTTCCGGCGCGGTGCGTCCGCTGGCCGTCACGGGGGAGCGGCGCGTGCGCTCGCTGCCATCGGTACCCACCTTCGAGGAACTGGGGGTGCGCGACATGGGCAATGCCGGCTGGTTCGCGGTGTTCGCCGCCAACGGCACGCCCGCGCCGGCGATCACGGCGCTCGCGAAGGCGCTGCGCGACATCGTCGCCCAGCCCGAGGTGCAGGCCCGCATGGTGGCGCTGGGACTGGAGCCGGTGCTGAGCACGCCGGAGGAGGCGGCAGGGATCTGGCGCCGCTCGCTGTCGCGCGCCGCTCCGATCGTCCGGCGCGCGAACATCGTCCTGTGATCGGCCGCTGGACGCCTCCTGCTACAGGTGCCCGTCGGCCGAAAGGCGCACGCTGACCCTGTGGGCCGTGCGCTGCACCAGCTCGGCGATCGCCTCCTCCTTGAAAAGCGCCATCCGCGCATCGCTGCCCAGCGCCGTGACGCTCGCCACCACCAGCCGCCCTCGCCCGAAGACCGGTGCCGACACCCCGGTCCGGCCTTCGTTCAGTTCGCCCGACGTGCGGCAGTAGCCGTCGCGCCGTATGCGCTGCGCCATTTCGTAGAACACCTCCCAGGAGGGCACCTCGCCGGATTCGCCGGCCAGTTCCTGGTGCAGCCGGCGCAGCCGCGCGGCCGGCAGGAACGCCACCAGCGCCTTGGAACTGGCCCCCTGCATCACGGGAACCGGGCGGCCCCGCCCATAGCGCAGCCGCGGCTGCGGATCGTGGGATTCCGTGTGTACCGTGATGATGGAATGGCCATACAGCTTGGACAGGAAAACATCCAGCCCGGTCTGCTCCGCCAGTTCCCGCATCGGGGGCACCGCGGCGCGGATCACCGGATCGGACTCCCGGATGCAGCGGTCCAGTTCGATGATGCGGGGGCCGAGCGTGATGCTGCGGTCCAGCCGCACCAGCAGCCCGACCTTCGTGAGCTCCTGGATGTACCGGTAGGCCGTGCTCTTGGGCACACCCAGCTCGGCGGCGATCTCGTCGGCCATCATCGACGGCCTGGCCGTGGAGAACAGCCCCAGCGTCGCGAGCAGGCGCGACAGGCTCGACTCGGAAGAGCGCACTGCGCCGTCCGATCCCGTGCCGCCGTCGGCCACCTCTTCGGGCCCGGTGACGGACTCCGCCACGGCTGGCCTGCGAACACGGCCGGCAGCCGGCGGTACGGCATCCGTCCTGGCGCTCACGCTTCTGCCCTTGTGGCGGCCCCTTTCCTGCGGCGACGTGCGCCCCGCTGTCTGCGCCATGAAACTGTGCCTCCCTCGAATGCGACGACCAGACCCGCATGTTAGCGAAGCGCGGATGGCCGGAGGACGGGCGCGGATCGCAGGAGCACGCCTGCAGCATCACTCAGAGGTACGCGACCGCGATCCGGTTGCGCCCTTCCCGCTTCGCGCGGTAGAGCAAGGCGTCCGCCGCCTCGAGCAGGCGATCCGGCATCTGCTGCGCGGCATGCCGGCTGCACACCGCGCCCACGCTGGCCGTCACTCGGCCGGACGCCGCCACGGCGTGGGGAACGGCCAGCGCCTCGATCGCGCGGCGCAGGCCCTCGGCCATCTCCGATGCTTCGTCCAGGCCGGTGCCGGGCAGGATGCAGGCGAACTCCTCCCCGCCATAGCGCGCCGCCAGATCGGAGGGCCACCGCATGCGGGTATCGATCGCGGCGGCGACGCGCTGCAGGCAACTGTCCCCGCTCGGATGGCCGTAATGGTCGTTGAAGGCCTTGAAGTGGTCGATGTCGATCAGGACGACGCACAGCGGCTCGCCGCTGCGGACATGGCGCGCGCATTCGCTGCCCAGCATTTCGTCGAACCGGCGCCGGTTCGCGATGCCCGTCAGGCTGTCGGTGATGCTCAACTGGTAGATGCGCTCGCTGAGCGCCTGGCGCTCCGCCTCGCTGCGGCGGCGCTCCGTAATGTCGCGCACCACCGAGCAATTGAGCAGGGCGCCATCGAAAACCACCAGGCTGGCGGTGACCTCGATGGGGACGCTGGTGCCGTCCTTGCGGGTATTGACCGTCTCGAGCGTCACCGACCCCAGGCGCTCCAGGTCCGCCCAATGGCTGCGCCAGCGCTCCTCGCTGAACAGGGGATCCACGTCGCACACACGGAGGCCGCGGAACTCCTCGGGCGTGTACCCGAGCAGTTGCTGCGCCGCCCGGTTGACCGTGACGTACCGGCCGTCGCGGTCGGTCCAGATGATCATGTCGGCGATGGCGTCGATCGAATAGAGCGCGAGCCGGGCGTTCAATTCGAGCAAGGACGCACTCGTCGTTCGGTCATCGGTGAGCTCGGCCATGCGGTGGATGATAGCCGCGGGGCCTTCGCGCATGCGCCGGCGGCTCCCCGGCGCCGGACTGGAGCAGTTGGCGCGGCGGGATGGCTTGCGAGATGACCTAGATCTCCTGCCCGCTGCTGGCAGACCCGATGGCCTGCGGCGCCCCACCGCCCGGCTCGCCAGACGCGGGCTGGCCATTGCCGCCCGAAGGGCAGCACGAATCCGCCGCCATTGCGGGCCATGCCAGAAGCATGCAGGCAGCCACCACGGCGCTCCGACAAGCCAGTGCTGCGTGCTGTGAAGGTGCCTTGGTCATCCGGCATTGCATATCGGTATTGTTCATTGGAATCTCCTTGGGTTCTGTGGAGCGGAAAGCTTCGCACCTCGGCATTCGTCGCATGCAACGGAAAGTAAACAACCTGGGCTGATTGCGCGGAGAAACGAAACCAGGTGTTACGCTAGACCGACCCAGGGGGGGGACTGCCACGGCCTCGCCCGGAGATACAAACAGCCAGGCACCAGGGAGAAGGCCCCATCAAGCCCATGCAGGTGCGCTTTCAGCGTCCTGCCACCTCGGCCATTTTTGCCCGCCCGTCCGCGGCAGCCATTACATGCTGCATGCCAGGCCACAGGCCTGCGCCGGCACGCCGCTGCCCGGAGGCACCACCCATGCAAGGAGAAACCATGAAAAGAATCCGTCCCGTTTCCAGGGCTGCCGCTGCCCTGCTGGGCACGCTGGCCGTCGCCGGCGCAGCCCATGCGGGCGTCATCGCCGGAACCGGCGCCACGCCCTCCGGCGCGCAGCTGGGCTATACCAATGCCGTCGCCACCCGGGTGGTGGAAGGCAAGACGGGCCATGCCCTGCTGGTGCCCTACTTCACCGCGCAGAACGGCCAGATGTCCGTGCTGCACCTGGTGAACATGGACCGGGACAACGGCAAGGTAGTGAACGTGCGCTTCCGCGGCGCCAACAACGGCGACCGGCTGCTGAGCATGCATGTGCTGCTGGGGCCCGGCGACATCTGGACAGGGGCGGTGACAGCCGGTGCCGACGGCACAGCGCAACTGACCACGGACGACACCACCTGCACGTTGCCCCAACTGTCCCGGAACGTGCCTCAGCCCTTCTCCACGGACCGCCTGGACCCCGCGGGGAGCGGATCCACCAAGGCCGCCCAGACCCGGGAAGGTGCCATCGAAGCCATCGTGATGGCCGACGTCCCTGGAGCCCGCGCGTATGGCGACGACGGGGCCAGCAACTCGACCCTGTTCACGTTGATCAAAGCAGTGAATGGTGTCCAGCCCTGCACCGAGCGCTACGGAACCCTCAACACGCTCCTGCTGGACGACATCAGCGGCGAAGCCGCCGCCGCCTCCCGCGGGCTCGCCACCCCGACGGGACAGGTCTCGGCCACGTGGTACATCATCGACGTGCCGGGCTCCACCACGTTCTCCGGCACGGCCACCGCCATCCAGGCCATCGACATCGCCGGCCAGCCCGCGCGCGGCAACTACATGCTGTTCCCGCCCACGGACGGGGTGGTGGGACAGCCCGAGCTCTATACAGCCGACCCGCTGCTCGTGTCCGCGGGGCTGGCCTACCGCTACAAGGATGCCCAGGGCAGTACCGCACAGCCCACGGCCGCACCCGTGCTGGCAGCCCGGTTCAACGACCTGCCAGACCTCTCCACCCCCATGTACCTGCCGGCTTCCGCAGAGAACGCGCGCTGGACTGCCGGCGATCTCTCCCGGCTGATGGCGGCGCGCGAGGTCAGGAACCAATTCGTCCTCGACCCATCGATTTCGGCGCTCACGGACTGGGTAGTGGCCACCCCCACCAAGCGATACAGCGTCGCAAAGGATTACAGCCAGTCGGATACGGCAAGTCAGCGGGTGTATTCCGTCGTTCCGCCCGTCGGTTCGGGGCCCCAATATTTCCATGCGGGCAACACCCAGGTCGGCCAGGGCGTCTGCAGCCTGTCCAGGAGCTGGGGCATGTTGGCTTTCAGCCGCCTATCGATAATGGCCGACCACTCTGTACCTCCAACGAACGTCCAGTACGAAAGCTGCGGCGCCGTCTCGGTATTGAGCTTCGGTCAAAAGAGCGCACTGGCGTCTTCGATCAACCAGCAATACATATACGGCGATTTCACCAGCGGATGGGCCAGCATCCTGGTGCCAGATGCCCAGGGCCTGCCGATCATCGGCGCATCGTTCATGAAGCTGAGCAACCCCAACGCCACGCCCGGCATCGCCGCCAACTACGGCATGAGCTACCCCCACCTCTTCAAGACGCCCTGAGAGCGCCCGACAGAGCACTGCCGCCCGACCATCCATCGGCGCGGGCCGCAGGCTCCAGGCGTCAGTGCCCGGCGGCGAACACCCTGCTGCCGTTCACCCAGGTCTCCAGCACCCCGATGTCGCGCATGCCGGCGGCGTGGGGTGCCGACCACTGCAGCGGGTTCTTCGCCAGGATGACGAGGTCCGCCTGCTTGCCCGGCAGCAGCGAGCCGACCTGGTGGTCAAGGTGGCACTGCCAGGCGGCGTCGATGGTCACGGCGCGCAGCGCCTGGGCCACGTCCAGGCACTCCGGCGCATTCAGCACCTTGCCTTCGCCATGCGCCGGAGCCCCGTGGGCCGGGTGCTTCACGGTGGCCTCCATCACGCGGCCGACCGCCTGCTCCATGCAGCGCAGGGGTCCCAGCGGCGTCACGAAATGGTCGCTGTGCAGGCTGATCCGCAGGCCGGCCTGCAGGGCGGAGGCGCAGCGGTCCAGCAGCAGGGAGCGGTCCTTGCCGAGGATCGTGTCCTGGAAGGCCTTGCCCCAGTAGCCCACGTGGCCGATCAGGAAGCTCGGCGAGATTTCCATGCGCCGCATCAGGCCGATGGTGTCGTCGTGCAGCAGCGAGGCATGCTCGATGCGGTGCCGCTGCCGTGCCCAGGACGGCGCCTGCGGCAGGGACGCCGCGGGCACCTCGGTCGGCGCCGGGGGCGGCACCTTGCTCAGGGCCATCTGGTAGGCGGCCAGCACATTGGTGATGGCCTCGTCGCCGTTGGCGTGCGTGAGGATGGGCCAGCCCGCGGCGGCCACCACGGCCATCACGTCCGCCAGCTTGCGCGCCGGATCGAAATTGAACAGGCCCCAGGCACCGACGCCGGGCACCGAATGCTCGTTGCAGCACTGGTAAGGCCGGCTCTGGAATCCGGTCAGGCCCTGGTTGGAGCCGTCGGAAATCAGCTTCAGCGCGCGTATCGTGAACAGGCTGTTGCCGTCGCTCGACAGCTCCGGCTGGTAGCAGTTCACCCAGGTCATCAGGTCGTTGCTGTTGCCGTACAGCGCACCGCCCATGCGCACGGTCATGGCCGGTGTCTGCGCCAGGGCCTTGAGCATGGTCACTTCCTTCGGCCCGTTCAACAGCCCGACGCTCGCCTCGAACACCGTCGTGATGCCGCGCTGGTTCGCCTGCTGGAAGACGCGCTTCAGGCCATCGAGCATCTGCTCCGCGCCCGGCTGCGGCATGGCCACCAGCATCGCGGCGGACTGCTGCTCCGTGAGCACGCCGTCCGGAAAATCCTTGTCGAGCTTCGCCGCCTGCAGCGCGGGCGTGTTCGCATAGCTGATGTGGCCCGATGCATTGAGCAGGAACATCTTGACCTCGGTGCTGATGCCGTCGAGGAACTTCGCATCGATGTCCGTCCAGACCTTCATCAGCGACGGGTCCACGCCGAAGCCCATCACCCAGGGCTTCGGCGGCGTCGCCTGCTGCGCATCCTTCACCGCGGCACGCAGCCGCTTCTCGATCAGCTGGATGTCGTAGTGCGTGTCCAGGTCCTGCCCGTCGAACGGCGACAGGTCCGTCCAGTCGATGATGAGCGCGCTGGTCAGCGTGTGGGCATGCGCGTCGATCAGGCCGGGCAGCAGCGTCTGCTCGCCCGACAGCGGCCGCTCCAGCGGCTCGAACACGGTCATCGCCTTGCGCACGTCGTGCAGCCTGCCGCTCACGATGACCTTGCCGTCGGCGATGCCGATCGCCTCGACCTTCCTGTCGGGATGCTCCGGGTCCGGATGGATGTGCCCGCCATGGAAGATCACGGCCTGCGGCGCCCCGCGTGCCCCATCCTGCGCAGCGGCATCCGCGAGCAGGGATTGCCATTCCGCATGGTCGTGCCGGTACGCAGGCAGCATGCGGGGGCTGCAGCAGGCGCAGCCGAATGAAACGCTATCGGACATGGTGTTTTCTCCCTCCGGTCGTGATTGGTTGTGTTCACGATACCGCACGCACGCCCTGTGGAAGGCGGAGTGCGGCTACACCGCATTACACGTTCAGCGCCATGCACTCGCCCCACTGTGCCGGAGGTACTGGCATGGTCGGCCGGTACGCAGATGTCACCATCAGGAAGCCCGCGATGATCGCGATCACCGATCAGGGCATTTTTTCTCGCTGAAACGCACCATGGATACGTCGCCGCCGGTGCAAAGCCAGCAGGCACGCCAGCCTGCGGACGTTTGTAGCGGTTGAGGCCGGCCGGCTTGCGGGCTGCGCAACGCGGACAAATACGGTGCAAGCAGCCGCTCTGTCTCTATATGCAATCCAAAATTTATGAAACACATAAATTTCCAATAGCTGCCGGAACGTAATTTTCGAAGCGCAGTTATTGCAATATCGGGCGCCTCAAAGCAAGGCTATCGCCACCCCGCTTTGTCCACCCTCCCCCCGTAGGATCTGAATCGATGAAAAACTCTCCCCGCCTCGGAAAAATCTGCGCCATCCTGGCGTACTCCATGCTCTCCCTCGCAGCGGCAGTCCCTGCCCCGGCAAACGCACAGCAGGTACTGCATACAAACCTCATCAACCGCGTCCCGGCGGCCAAGTCCCTCTTGGTGCGGGGGCCCAAATTAAGCGGTTGCTACTCTTTGCTGCTGGGACAATCGGTTCTCGGGCCGGATATCTTCACCAACACCAACGGCATGTACACCATGATCGCCATGCGGGCGCCCGGCTGCGCCGGCGGTAGCGGCATGGCCGGTCTGTCCAAAGATTTCGCCATCTCCGGAGACAACGGAGGGAGCCTGACCATCGAAATCACCAACCAGGGTTTCGTTTTCCACTGAAGCCCGTCAGCCGTCGCGGCCCTTGGACGGCCCCAGCAGCCGGTCCTTCGCCTTGAGCAGCTTCTGGACCTTGGAGCCCATCTTCATCAACTGCGCCATGGACTCGGGCGACAGCCGCTGCAGGTCGTCGAACCAGTTGTTGGCCAGGTCCACCAGGTCGTGCATTTCGCGCATGCGCTGCTGCGCGAAGGCATCCTCGGGCGATGTCGTGCCGGCCATGAGTGATTCGCGCAGCACGGACAGCGTGGGCGCGATCTCGCGGCGGCGGCGCTCGGCCGCCACGACGCGGAAGATCTCCCACACATCGCCCAGGGAGGAGAAATATTCGCGCCGGTCTCCCGGAATGCGGCTCTGCCGCACCAGTCCCCACGACTGCAGCTCCTTGAGCCCGATGCTGACGTTCGAGCGGGAAATGCCGAGTTGCTCGCCGATGTCGTCCGCGTGGAGCTGCCGTTCCGTGACGAACAACAGGGCGTAGATCTGCCCCACCGTGCGATTGATGCCCCAGCGGCTGCCCATTTCGCCGAAGTGGCTGACGAAGGTATGAACGAGTGGCGTCAATTTATTGAAATTTTCGAAAATTCAGAAAGTTTCATTATCACACGGACTCTTGTCCTGCATCAAACGTAAGCCCTGTTCTTGCCCGGGATCAAGACTTTCCAGTGACGCGGCTCGCAGCGGCACCTAGAATTTCAGAGATTTCTGAATTTTTGGAACCCTTTGCAGCACAGCTGCGAAGCCGACGCCCCACCCGTATGTCCCGGCACCGTCCGCGCTCCCTTTTCCTCTGGCTGGCCATCGTGGCCATCCTGTGGGGGAGCCTCATGCCGGCGTGGAGCAGCATGCTGGCCGCCCCGGCCGGAAAGACCTGGATCGAGGTCTGCACCTCGCAGGGCCCCCGCCTGATGGCGGCGGACACGCAAGGCCTGCCCGCCGACCACGCACTGCCTTCGGGCATGGATTGTCCCTTCTGCCGGCTGCCGCAGGACGTGCCCGCCATCGCGTGCGCGCCCGGCACGCCGGTCGTTGCCGGCACCGCCGCGCGTGGCATGCCTGCGACGTGCCTGCCGTTGCCGCCCCGGCTGGTGGCGGTCTGGTCCGCGCACCCCAGCCGCGCGCCCCCGCGCCTTTACTGACGCCCCCTCCTCCGCGGTCCGCCAGCCGCTGCCCGCCGCCACCGGCAACGGGCAGGCCGGCCTGCGCGCCGCCCTCCGCGATTGCCTTTCTGGAGAGTTTCCATGCCCCATCCTGCAGCGGCAGGCACGCCCACGGCCGAAGCGCCCGCGGAGCCGCCGCCTCCACGCTTCGATCCGCCCCCCGGATACCGGGCCGGCGCAGCCTGCATCGCCGCGGCGTCCCTGCTGTGGCTGCCCCAGGCGGCCCTGCTGGCCTGGGCCGTGCATCGCCTGGCCACCGGCGGCGGCTGGCACGACGTGGCCTGGCCTGCGGCGGCCTACGCGGCACTGGGTGCCGCGCGCGCCACCAGCGAAGCCTGGGGTGCCCGGAGAATCTTCGCTGCGTCGCGGCGCTACATCAGCCAGTTGCGCGGTCAGGCCTGTGCCGCGCTGGCCGGCAGTTCGCCGCTGGACCGCGGGCGGCCCGCCTCCGGCCTGGCCGCCAGCGCCGTCGCCGAGCAGGCCGACACCCTGCTGCCGTGGCTGCTGCGCTACGAGCCCGCGCGCTGGCGCGTGATGGCCGTGCCGGCCGCGATCGCATTGGCCGTCGCGGGCGTGTCCTGGGCTGCCGCACTGATCCTGGTCGCCGCCGCACCGCTGATTCCGGCAGCCATGGCGCTGATCGGCTGGCGTGCCCAGGCGGCCAGCGCGGAACAGCTGCAGGCGCTCGGAGGAATGAACGGCTTCCTGCTCGATCGCCTGCGCGGCCTGAGCACCCTGCGCGCGCTGGGCGCGGTGGATGCCACGGCCCTGCGCCTGCGCGCCTCGGCCGAGGACCTCCGGCGGCGCACCATGCGTGTGCTGCGCATCGCGTTCCTGTCTTCGGCCTCGCTGGAGTTGTTCTCGGCGCTCGCGGTGGCCTTCGTGGCGGTGTATGTCGGCTTCCACCTGCTGGGCCAGATCGGCGTGGGCACCTGGGGCCGGCCGCTGGGACTGGGACAGGGGCTGTTCATCCTGCTGCTGGCACCGGCATTTTTCGAACCGCTGCGCGACCTGTCGGCCGCCTGGCACGACCGGGCCGCTGGCCGGGCCGCGCTGCAGGCGCTCGCCGCACTGCGCGGCGCGCGCCTGCCCCTGCCCGGCGCACTGGATGCTTGCGCCGCAGCACCGGGCAGCGCGGCGCCGCCTCCGCCGGCCGTGGACATCGAAGGGCTGGGCTTCGCGCATCCCGGCGGCAATACCGTCTTCGAAGCAGCGCACCTGCACATCGGCGCGGGTGAGCACGTGGCGCTCGTCGGTGCCAGCGGGGCAGGCAAGTCCACCCTGCTGTCGCTCATCGCCGGGCTGGTCCCGGCGGGCGGCGGGACGGTGCGCATCGATGGCATCCCGCTGGACGGCGGCAGTGCCGCCGCCCTGCGCCGGCGCATGGCCTGGGTGGGGCAGAAGCCGCACGTCTTCGCGGGCTCCCTGCATGACAACGTCGCGTTGCACCGGCAGGACATCTCGCGCAGCGATGTCGCCGCCGCACTGCGCCGTGCCGGCCTGGAGCGGGGAGCCCCCCTGCCGCCGGAAACCCCGCTGGGGGAAGGCGGAGCGGGGCTGTCCGGTGGAGAAACAGTCCGGCTGGCTCTGGCCCGCGCTGCCGCGACGCCGCAGGCCGACCTGTGGCTTCTCGACGAGCCGACCGCGCACCTGGACCACGGGACCGCCCTGGCCGTGGCCGACTCCCTGGCGCACATGGCACACGGCCGCACGCTCATCGTCGCGACGCACGACAGGGCTCTGGCGGCCCGCATCGGCCGCGTCATCGACATCGGATGCATCGACACCGCGTGCACGCACCGGAGGGCCGCATGAACGCCCACGCCCGGTCCCGCCATGCGCTGGCCGCGGTGCTGCGCCTTTTCATGGAAGCAGGCGGCCGCCGGATGCTGCTCGGTGCGGCGCTGTCGTGCGCCACGGTGCTGGCGGGCATGGCCCTGCTCGGCCTCTCCGGCTGGTTCATCACGGCGACCGCGCTCGCCGGCCTGGCCAGCGGTGCCGCCGCGGCATTCAATGTGTTCATGCCCAGCGCCGGCATCCGCCTGCTGGCGCTGGGGCGCACCGCGGGCCGGTACGCCGAACGCATCGTGACCCACGATGCCACCCTGGCCGTGCTGGCCGCGCTGCGCGAGCGCCTGCTGCGGGGCTGGGCCCGCCCGCAGGCTGCGCAGGCGCTGCTGCGCCGTCCGGCGCGCCTGCTCTTTCGGCTCACACAGGACATCGACGCGCTGGAATCCATCTACCTGCGCGTGCTGGTGCCCGCCGCCGCCGCCTTCGGCGCGGCGCTGCTGGCGGCCGGCGTACTGGGCGCCCTGGATGCACGCCTGGGCGCCGCAGCGTTCGCCTGGCTGATGGGGTGCGGCGGCGGCGCGGCCCTCCTCGCGGCCCGCCGGGCGCGAGCCGCCGCGCTGCGCCGCGCCCTGGGCATGGAGCGGCTGCGCGCGCAGGCCATCGACCTCGTCGCAGGCCAGACCGAACTGGCCATGACCGGGCAGTTGCCGGCGCAGTGCCAGGACATCGCACGGACCGACGCCCGCCTCGCAGGCGCCGACGACGAACTCCATCGCATCGACACCCGCTGCGGATGGTTCCATGCCGTGTCCGGGCACCTGGGCGTGGCCGGCGTCCTGCTCGCGGCCGGCGCTCTGGCGGGGGCAGGAGCGCTGGGCGCACCGCTCGCGGCGCTGGCCCTGCTGACGGCGCTCGCCGCGCTGGAGCCCTTCCAGGCATTGCGCCGGGGCGCACTGGAGGCCGGCCGCAGCATGCTGGCCGCGCGCCGCCTGGCTCCCCGATGGGCCGGGCCGGCCACGGAGCAGCGCGCGCCGCGTCCCCGCCATGCGGCCTCCGGCCTCGAAGCCGCCGCCTGCCTCGCGGGCGTCGAGGCCGGCGGCGCGGCCACCGGCGCGCCGGTATTGCGCGGCATCGACCTGCGCCTGGCCCCCGGCGAACGGGTGGCCGTGGTGGGTGCGAGCGGCGCAGGCAAATCCACGCTGCTGTCGCTGGTCGCGGGCGAACTGCCCGCGCGCGCGGGCACCGTGCAGGCACGACCCTGCACCTGGCTCACCCAGAGGACCGAACTGTTCCAGGACAGCATCCGCGACAACCTGCGGCTGGCCGACCCCGCTGCCACCGACGACCGGCTCTGGACGGCGCTGCAGGCCAGCGGCCTGGCCGGCGACGTCCAGCAGCTGGAACACGGCCTGGACACCCGCCTCGGCGAAGGCGGGCTGGGCCTGTCGGGCGGGCAGGCGCGCCGCCTCGCACTGGCGCGGCTGCTGCTGCATCCGTCCGGCTTCTGGCTGCTGGACGAACCCACCGAAGGCCTGGACGGCCCGACGGCCTGCGACGTGCTCGCCCGGCTGGACCGGCATGCCGCGCAAAAGACCCTCCTGATCGCCACGCACCTGCGCCGCGAAGCCTGCCTCGCCGACCGGCTCGTGGTGATCGAGCACGGACGCATCGCCGCGCAGCACCAGCGCGGCACGCCGTCGTTCGACGCCGCGCTGCGGGCATTGCGCGCCCACTGATTCAACGCTGTTTTCCCTCCAAGAAAGGATTTCCACCATGGACCTCGACGTCGTCGGCCTGTCGCGACTGCAGTTCGCGATGACCGCGCTCTACCACTTTCTTTTCGTGCCGCTCACGATCGGGCTGGCCGTGCTGCTGGCCATCATGGAGACGGTCTACGTGATGACCGGCCGCACCGTCTGGCGCCAGATGACCAAGTTCTGGGGCGTGCTGTTCGGCATCAACTTCGCGCTGGGCGTGTCCACCGGGATCGTCATGGAGTTCCAGTTCGGCATGAACTGGAGCTACTACAGCCACTACGTGGGCGACGTCTTCGGCGCGCCGCTGGCCATCGAAGGGCTGATGGCCTTCTTCCTGGAGGCGACCTTCGTCGGCATGTTCTTCTTCGGCTGGGAGCGCATGTCCAAGGTGGCGCATTGCGTGGTGACCTGGCTGGTCGCACTGGGCACCAACTTCTCGGCCCTGTGGATCCTGATCGCCAATGGCTGGATGCAGAACCCCGTGGGTGCGAAGCTCAACCCGCAGACCCTGCGCATGGAAGTGGACAGCTTCTACGACGTGGTGTTCAACCCGGTGGCGCAGGCCAAGTTCGTGCACACCGTATCGGCGGGCTACACGATCGCGGCGCTCTTCGTGCTGGGCGTTTCGGCCTGGTACCTGCGCCGGGGCCGGCACGTCGAGCTGGCCAGGCGCTCGATGACCGTGGCCGCCTCGTTCGGCCTGGCAGCCTCTTTGTCGGTGGTGGTGCTGGGCGACGAGAGCGGCTATGCCACCAGCGAACACCAGAAGATGAAGCTCGCGGCGGTCGAGGCCATGTGGGACACCGAGCCCGCGCCGGCATCGTTCACCGCCATCGGCTGGCCCGACCAGGAAGCGCGCAAGACACACTACGCGGTGCACATCCCCTGGGTGATGGGTCTCATCGGCACGCGATCGCTGGATACGCAGATCCCCGGCATCAACAATCTGGTCAAGCAGGCCGAGGGCAACATCCGCGACGGCATCCAGGCCTACGACGCGCTGCAGCAGATCCGCGCCGCCGGCTCGGACGCGGCCATCCCGAACCATGCCCGCATGGTGTTCGAGCTGCACGGCCGCCGGCTGGGCTACGCCCTGCTCCTCAAGCGCTACGTGGACGACCCGCGCCGGGCCACCGAGGCGCAGATCGCCCAGGCCGCCTGGGACACGGTGCCGCAGGTCGCGCCGCTCTACTGGTCGTTCCGGGTGATGGTGGGACTGGGCATGTTCTTCATCGTGCTCAACGCCGTCTTCTTCTGGCTCTCGGCCCGTCGCCGGCTCGATGCCCATCCCTGGCTGCTGAAGCTGGCCGTGTGGTCCATCCCCCTGCCCTGGATCGCCGCCGAGTGCGGCTGGATCGTGGCCGAGCTGGGCCGCCAGCCCTGGGCCGTGGAAGGCGTGCTGCCCACGGCCGTGGCCGTGTCCGAACTGGGCGCGGGCACCGTGCTGTTCACGCTGCTGGGCTTCGCCGCCATCTACACGGTGCTGATCGTGGTGGAGATGAAGCTCATGCTCAAGGCCATCCGCAAGGGGCCGGAACCAGAAACGCCCCTCTCGCACGGCGCCGCCGCGCCGCTGATCGGCGCCGTGCCCCCCGGCACGTCGCAACCCACCACCTTCGAACCCGCCGGAGACGCAGCATGATTCTTCATACCCTTCTCGACTACGACACCCTGCGCGTCATCTGGTGGCTGCTGCTGGGCGTGCTGCTGGTGGGCTTCGCCGTCACCGACGGCTTCGACCTGGGCGTGGGCACGCTGCTGCCCTTCGTGGCGCGCACCGACCTGGAGCGCCGCGTGGTCATCAACACCGTCGGCCCCGTGTGGGAAGGCAACCAGGTCTGGCTGATCCTGGGCGGCGGCGCCATCTTCGCCGCCTGGCCGCACATTTACGCGATGTCGTTCTCGGGCTTCTACCTGGCGATGTTCGCCACCCTGTTCGCGCTGATCCTGCGGCCCGTGGGTTTCAAGTACCGCAGCAAGCGCGAGGGCGCCGCATGGCGCGGGACCTGGGACTGGGCGCTGTTCATCGGCGGCTTCGTGCCCGCGCTGATCTTCGGCGTGGCCCTGGGCAACGTGCTGCAGGGCGTGCCCTTCCGCTTCACGGGGGACATGCGCATGGTCTATGAAGGCAGCTTCCCCGGCCTGCTGAACCCGTTCGCGCTGCTGGCAGGGCTGGTCTCCGTGGCCATGCTGGCCATGCACGGCGGCGCCTGGCTGGCGCTCAAGACCGAAGGCCCCGTGGCTGATCGCTCGCGCCGCTTCGCCACCGCGGCCGCCATCGCCACCATCGCGCTCTACGCGCTGGCCGGCGTGCTGCTGTGGAAGCTGGTGGGTGGCTACCAGCTCACCAGCGCCCACGTGGCCGACGGCCCTTCCAATCCCCTGGCCAAGACCGTGGCCTCGGGCGTGGCCGGCGGCTGGTTCGCCAACTACGCGCGCCATCCGTGGACGATGCTGGCACCCGCGCTGGGCTTCGCCGGCGCGTTCCTGGCACTCGCCGGCCTGCGCGCCCGGTGGGAGGGCATCACGATCGTCTTCAGCGGCCTGTCCGTGGCCGGCATCGTGCTGAGCGTCGGCGCCTCGATGTTCCCGTTCATCGTGCCGTCCTCGCTGGACCCGCGCTCGTCGCTCATGGTGTGGGACGCCTCGTCCAGCCACCTGACGCTCTTCATCATGCTGGTGTGCGCGGTCATCTTCGTCCCGCTGATCCTGGCCTACACCAGCTGGGTGTACCGCGTGATGTGGGGCAAGGTGCGCGCGCACGACATCACCCACGGCGACCACGCCTACTGACCGCCCCGCCCTCCCCGGATGAACGAACCGATCCATCAATGACTGAATGCTGAAAGGACAACACCATGTGGTACTTCGCCTGGATACTCGGCCTGCTCCTGGCCGCCGCCTTCGCCGTGCTGAACGCGATGTGGTACGAACTCATGGATGACCAGGCCGTGCAGCGGGCCTCGGGACACGGGCCCGGCCGGCAGCCGGGCGCCTAGCCGCGCGCCGCCATGGGCAGGGGCCGTGCTCCTGCCCGGCACCGTCCCGGCGGGCATCCGCGGCCAGTGGATAGACTGCCGGGACACCGCCTCGCCAGGCGGCAGGAGACCCCGTTGAGCATCGCCCACCGTATCCGCATCGAAGATGTCACCACCCTCTCGGACGACTGGTACGTCCTGAAGAAGACCACGTTCTCCTTCCAGCGCAGCGACGGCAGCTGGCAGCGCCAGTCGCGCGAAACCTACGACCGGGGCAACGGGGCGACGATCCTCCTCTACGACCTGCAGCGCCGCACCGTCATCCTCACCCGGCAGTTCCGCTATCCCGCGTTCGTGAACGGCCACGACGACCTGCTGATCGAAACGCCTGCGGGCCTGCTCGACGACGCCGCGCCCGAAGACCGCATCCGCGCCGAAGTGGAAGAGGAAACGGGTTTCCGCGTGCGCGAGGTGCGCCAGGTGTTCGATGCGTTCATGAGCCCCGGATCGGTGACCGAGCGCCTGCATTTCTTCGTCGGTGAATACCAGCCCGGAGACCGGCAATCATCGGGCGGCGGCATCGCGGCCGAAGGCGAGGACATCGCCGTGCTGGAGATCGGCATCGCCGACGCGCTGGCCATGATCGAATCCGGGTCGATACGCGACGGCAAGACGATCATGCTGCTGCAGTACGCCGCGCTGCACCTCTTTCCCCAGGCAGGACGTGGCGGCGATCCCGACTGAGCGGGATGGCCGGTCGCCCTCGCCGCGCATGGGCGCCAGGCCACGGCCTGTGCGCCGGCACGCGGGCCCTGCCTGCAAGCACCGGGCGCCAGCGGACAACCCGGCCCGGAAAATATAAATTCGAGAAACCGGCACGCGGTCGGCAATGGGCGTACCATGGGCTCGTTGATATGTGCAAGGCCTTCATTGCATCGGTTTTTTTCCGCTTCTCCCGGTTTTTCCGGCGGCTGTGTCGAACCTCCCTTGGTGATTTTCTTGGCGTCTCTTCGCCGGATGCGTTTTTGGCTTCCGGCAATCTCGAAAGGAAATCGACATGACCACACAAACCGGCATCGTGAAATGGTTCAACGAAGGCAAGGGCTTCGGCTTCATCGCCCCCGACGACGGCAGCAAGGATCTCTTTGCCCACTTCCGTGAAATCCAGGGCGGCGGCTTCAAGACGCTGGCCGAGAACCAGCATGTGCAGTTCGAAGTCACCCAGGGTGCCAAGGGTCCGCAAGCCTCCAACATCCGGGTCGTGAGCTGAAAGGCCATGGGCCGACCAGGCCCGGCCAACCTGCTTTCAGGCCATCCCATTCAAAAGCGCGGCTCGTCCGCGCTTTTTCCTTTCTGGAAGGCATCATCGCCATGAAGAATCTGCAGGAGGCCACCGAGCGCATCTGCGAACTCAAGGGGAGCCTGATCGCATTGGACGCGTTGCTTCCGTCGTTCGCGGATGCACTGCCCCCCGCCACCCTCGGCACGTTGGCGCGGTCTTTCGAGGCGCGTGCCGAAGCTGCACGGACCGTCATTCTGAACACCCCTGTGTCGGACCACGTGCTGGCCGCCTTCGAACGGGACATCGCCAGAACGCATGCCATGCTTGCGTCGGCCGCAACGACCGCGGCAAGCATTCCGCCCCGCCAGGCCGTCGAAGCCATTCTTCTGGCCACGACACACATCCGCACGTACTCCGGAACCCGGTTGCTGACGGGTGCCAGCGGCTTCTTCTTCCGCCGCGACGGCCTGCTGTTCCTGGTAACGAACCGGCATGTCTTTTTCGACGAGCCCAGCAGCCACTTCCCGGACCGCATCGAAATCGGATTGCATACCGACGCACGCAATCTGACCCTGCACGCGACCTTCTCGATACCGCTCTATGGCCACGGTATCGCGCTGTGGCGGCAGGCCACCGACACGGGCGGGCCGGTGGACATCGCCGCCATAGAAATCCACACCGGCCGCCTTCCGGGAGACGCGGTGCTGCAAGCCTTCGACCCATCCCACCTGGACCCCGCAGGCGAGGAAGTGGCCATGGGAGACAACCTGGCGATCGTCGGATTTCCTTTGGGGTTTCACGACACCGTTCACCACCTCGCCGTGGCCCGCGGCGCATCGATCGCCTCGGCCTATGGCGTGCGCTTCCAGCAACAAGGCTGCTTTCTGACCGACGCCAGGACGCACAGTGGCAGCAGCGGCGCGCCTGTCCTGCGGCGCAGGAGCGGCGGACGGGCAGACGGAGCCTCGCTGGCGAACTGGCAGTTGCTTGGAGTGCATTCCACGCGCATGGACATGCTCACCCGCGACCTGGCCAGGGACGAGTCGCTCGGGCTCAATTGCGCCTGGTACGCGGATATCCTGATGCTTCTGACCCGGCCGGCGTAGAAGGCAGGCCGGGACGAGCGCGGGCTCGGCACCCCGCCTTGACATGTCGCCCGTAATGCAATATCATTAGTTACATGAAACGCGACAGCCGCCTGTCCTCCGTCCTGCATGCGCTGCTGCACATGGCCGAGCACGAGGGCCGCATGACCTCCGACGCCCTCGCCCAATGCCTGGGCACCAACCCCGTCGTCGTCCGGCGCACCATGGGGTACCTGCGGGAGGCGGGCATCGTCACGTCGGACAAAGGCCACGCGGGCGGCTGGCGCATCCATGCGGACCTGGGCACCGTCACCTTGCGCCAACTGCACGAAGCGCTGGGCGAGCCCGCCATGTTCGCCATCGGCAACCGCAACGAATCGCCGGAATGCCTGGTGGAGCAAGCGGTGAACGCGGCGCTGGAAAGCACGTTCGCGGAAGCCGAGGCGCTGCTGCTGAAGCGGTTTTCGGAAATCACCCTCGCCGACCTGGCCGCCGACTTCGCGCGCCGGCATGCGGCAGCACGGCGCACCAGGAGTTGACCATGCGATATGACGCCATCATCGTCGGCGGAAGCTATGCAGGGATGGCTGCCGCCCTGCAACTGGTACGGGCGCGCCGATCCGTGCTGGTGATCGACGCGGGCCAGCGCCGCAACCGCTTCGCCAGCCATTCGCACGGATTCCTGGGCCAGGACGGCGTTCCCCCGGAGGACATCGCGGCGAATGCGCGCCGCCAGCTCGCCGCCTATCCATCACTGAGCTGGCTGGAAGGGCAAGCCGCGGCCGTCACGGGGTCCGCAGATGCATTCGCGGTCACCACGTCCGACGGCGGCTCGCACCATGCTCGCCGCATCCTGCTGGCCACCGGCGTGGCCGACCAGCTTCCCGCCGTCGCAGGCCTTGCCGAACGCTGGGGCACGGCCGTCTTCCATTGCCCGTACTGCCATGGCTACGAACTCGGCCAGGGCCGCATCGGCATCGTCGGCGCCAGCCCGATGTCCGTCCACCAGGCCGAACTGCTCACCGGCTGGGGCGACGTGACCCTGCTTGTCAACCGCGCACTGGACCTGACCGGCGCGTCCCGCTCCGCCCTCGCCCGACGCGGCGTGGCCATCGAGGAAGCCCGCATCGACAGGATCGAAGGACATGCCGACGTGGTAATGGCCGACGGACGGCAGCTGCGCTTCGCCGGACTGTTCACGGCGACGCGCACGGCCCCTTCCAGTCCGCTCGCCGAAGCCATGGGCTGCGCGCTGGAAGAGACACCGATGGGCATGCAAATCCGCACCGATGCCGAGAACAAGACCTCGGTGGCCGGGGTGTTCGCCTGCGGCGACGTGGCGAGAATCCCCCATTCGCTGTCCCTGGCCGTGGGCCATGGCGCCATGGCAGGCGCACAGGTCCATCGTTCGCTGGTGTGGCCCGAGACCCTCGCAGCGCAGCCGGCGTAATACCGCACGCGATGATCCCGTTCTCCGATCGTGCGGCGGCGTCGGCGCCCGCATCCTGGTGCTCGGCGCAGGCGGCGGATTGGAACTGAAGGCCTTCGCCGAGATGCAGCCGGCGTGGCGCTTCGACGGTGTCGATCCCTCCGCCGAGATGCTTGGCCTTGCCCGCACGACCCTCGGCCCGCTCGCGCCGCGCGTGCACCTGCACGAAGGCTATATCGACAGTGCGCCGGCAGGCCCTTTCGACGGCGCGACCTGCCTGCTGACGCTCCATTTCCTGCCGGCAGCCGAGCGCCTGCGGACCTTGCAGCAACTGCGCGCACGGCCGAAGCCCGGAGCGCCCCTGGTCGTCGCGCACCACAGCTTTGACAGCGAAATTCCTGCAGGGGATCGCTGGCTCGCACGCAATGCGGCATTCGCTGCGGCATCCGGCGTGCCCGCAACACAGGCCGAAGGCGGCATTGCGGCATTCAGGCAACGACTGCCGGTGCTGTCCCCGCAGCAGGACGCCGATCTGCTCCGTGAGGCGGGATTCGTGGACATCGAGCTGTTCTATGGCGCGTTCACCTTCAAGGGGTGGGTGGCGCATGCCGGGAGCGCTGCGGCCTGAAGAACAGGCCGGCTACCGCCTAGTTTTAGAGGCCTTTGGCCAAGCTCGCAGATGTCTCCGACCACGCTATCCGCGCATAGTCAGCGCGGGCAAAAATTCTGCACTTCCCATATAGATCAAAAAATACGCGCGTGCCATTTGCAGGGCAGAAAAGATTTTTTCAAATAAATGAAGATTCGATTATTTAACCTTGAAATATTTGGTTTCTTGTTTTCTCTGAAAATAAACAAAAATCAGTGCAATTTAAAATTTCAAGTTTTCTTGAGAGCCTCATCTATTACAAGCACGGGGCTGCCTTCTTGGACTGCGCGGTCGCGACCAAACAGCTTCCGAGGGGCCTTAATGGAATGCTTCATGCAGCGTCCTCTGCACGGCAGTTGAGGCGGGCCCCGCCGATTCGTGGGCCAACATCTTTTCAAACTGCAATTTCCTATATCACCATTCTACTGCGCAATTTACCTGGGGTTCAGGTTTGCACCTCAAATTCCGTCATATTCAAAATAAAACATATCACATCTCAACTATCTCCACACTATCCCCGATGGCATATCAAGTTCCATATTTTCTAATTTCTTCAATAGTCTGCGGTTCCTTGTCGTGCTCATAAACCCCATCGACTTCAATGCACAATAATTCATCGAAGCTCAGCAAGCGAACTCCTGATACCATCACACTACTTTGACCTCCTTTGGCAGAGTAAAAAACCTCCCGCACGCCCTTCAAACGCAGCAGCACATTCCTCCAAACGTCACCCGAGACCGAGTGATCTCTGGCATAAAAAACCATCTCCACATCTTTTGCACCGTCTCCAGCGTGATGACTCCTAATGCATTCAAACATCTCATCAACAAAATTATAATATTTTCCAATTTTTTCCAGCGAGTCATTCATCATTTTACCAATCCCTGCGATGGCAAATACGATACAAAAGAGCCATTTATTGCGCCAAAACAGCAGGTCATACGTCAGGGAATTTCACCGGCTCTACTTATCTCACAATGGATAATCTGTTTCGGCCGAATCCACAAAGTCACTCAAACGAACCCCATGTGCATCAAGCCATAAAATCAAATCATCATAGTTTTTAATATTTATATATTCACCAACATTTTCATACGAAGGATCCATCCCACGTTCTATATCTTCAGTGTCAAAATCCGAAATTCTTAATTTAAATTCAGCATCATTTATAGAAACAGATGGCCAGAAGGAAGAAAATGCAAGCGCTGAATGAGGAGGAGTTTTCAAAGGATAACTCACCCTCGACGAATCCTGCAATTGTAATTCGAGCCATCGCCTTTTATCAATAGAATCAGATGGAACCTCACAAACCATTATTCTTCCACGCAAAATTTTATCAATAGTATTCATACTACCAAGGAAAGAAGATGTGAATCACTTTTCCACCAATTTCATGCACTTGCAAGTGAGGCATAGCACCATCGGGATTAGTTGGCCCGTGCCCCTGAACCCTACCAGGATTGGCTGGATCCATTTGTGTATCCCAATGATATGTTCCCTCTTTTGTCGATCTCCCGGTACGCCAGTCCATAAGATTTTTTGTAGACGGCCCACTTTCCCCCGTCATGTTTAAATACCCATCACCCAGATATCTCTCCATAAACAGCATTTCTGCATCTGCTCGTGATTTAACAGTTACCTTGACGGCTCCTGCATCCAGTTCTCTTTGAGCCTTTTTAACGCTACTGGTACACCAACCCCAAGGGTCAATCCAAGCAAAAGGATTTAGAGCGTAGCGATGCAAATTCACTCCGCCGGCCAACCCGATCGGATCCGGCGTGGTGAAAGCTCCCAGATCCGCGTCATAGTACCGGAAGGTGTTGTAGTGCAAACCCGTCTCCCGGTCCAGATACTGCCCCTGCATGCGCAGGTTCTGCGGCAGGGGCACCGCGCCCGCCTGCGTCCGGATACCCGCCTCCGCCATCGGCGCATCCAAGGGACGACCTGCTGCATCGAACGCCTGCCATTCCTCGGTAACCGCGCTGCCCCACACGCGGTATTGCGCCCGCCACACCAGATGGCCATTGCGATCGCTCATTTCCTCAGGCAGTCCATTGGGCTGCAGGTGGAAGTAGTAGATGCGAGCTGAGGTCTGAGATGAAGCGGAATCCGCGGGCTTGGAACCCTCCTGAGGTTCCTGCCCCGGTTCCATCCGCTGCGTCGAACGTTCACGCGCTTCCACTTTCGCCAACCAGCGCGCCGTCGCCCCCACCGGCCCGGCCATTGCATGGTGTGCGTCGCTCGCGTCCCCGTTGGTGACCGGGACGGAACGGACCTTGCCCGCGGCCGGACCACCTTGCGGGTCCTCCCCCGCCAGCGCGAGCACGGATACCGGATGCTCCGGCTCCAACGGACCAACACCATCGATGCGCGCAAGCGGCCGGTAGCTGGCCGCTTCGTACACATAGGTGCTGGTCTGCGCGCCGCGGCTCTCCTGCAGCAGCCGCAGGCCTTCCCATAGGAACCGCGTTGCACCGAAATCGTCCTCCTTGGCGATCCGCCGGCCCAGGGCGTCGTACCGGTAGCGGAAGACCTGCCGGATGGGTTCGCCATCGCGGCCCGCGCGGATCACCGAGGCATGGGTCATGCGGTGCAGCGCGTCGTAGCGGCAGTGCAGTTCGGTGTGCGCGCCGATGCGCTTGCGCACCAGCCGGCCGAAACCGTCGTAGTCGTAGCGCTTGTCCTGCAGCACCTTCACCCGGTTGTGGCGCACCCAGCCCCGGCTGCCCTCGGCGCCTTGAGGCACGGGCGCATCGAGCCGGTTGCCGGCCGGGTCGTAGTGGAAGACCTCGTGCAGCGCCTGCTGCAGGGCCGGAGACGCACCGCCCACGGCCCCTGCGGCCTGCAGCGTGGCGGACAGGACGTGGCCGGCCGGGTCATAGCGGTAGCGGGTCTCTCCATTGCGGCTGTGGCGCGCGCGCACCAGTTCGCCCGAGGCGTCGTAGTCCCATTGCTTGCGCAGCCCGTCCGACGGCACTCCCATGCCCGACGCGGCCGATGCATCCGGCATCTGTCCCGCCCAGCCCGCGCCCACCCGCAGGCTCGCCGACTGGGTCCACTGCGCCCGCCGGCGGCCCAGCGGGTCGTAGGCCCAGCGGCTCGCCCAGCGTCCCTGCGTGCGCAGCACTTCGCGATGCAGGTCGTCACGCTCGATGTCGGCCACCACGACGCCGTCCAGGCTGATCTGGTGGACATGGCCGCTGCCGTAGTGCAGGTGGCGCAGCACGCGCCCGTCCGGCAACTCGGTGGCGAGACGGTTGCCCAGCGGATCGTGCGTATGGCGCAGCACGGTGTGCGTACCCGCGACCGCATCCTCGGCAGTCTCCAGGGTGAGATCTCCCAGCAGGCTGTAGCCGAAGGTCAGCGTGTGGTGGGTTGACTGGCCAGCGGCGTCAAGCATTTGCGCCCGCACCACGCGCCCCATCCTGTCGTAAGCGAAGCGCTGCACGACGCCCTCCCGGGCCGCGGCCTGCACACGCTTTTCCACGAGCCGGCCGATGGCATCACGGTCATACACCGTCTGGATCGGTGCAGCTGGCGCATGGCCCGGTATCGCGTGCTCGATCACGTCGTCCTCGCCGGGGTCTTCCCGCAGCGCCACCACGCGCCCCAACGCATCGTGTTCGAATGACCGTCGGCTCCCGTCCGGCCGCGACTCCTGCACCATCCGGTTGGCCGTGTCGTAGGCAAAGCGGTACGTGGCGCCGTTCTCGCCGACAAGGCTCGCGAGGCGGTGCGCTGCGTCGTAGCCCAGGTGGACCGTGCTGCCATCGGGCCGCTGCAGCGCCAGCAGCTTGCCGTGGATGTCGTAGTGGTAGCGCGCGAGGTGGTGGCTGGAATTCCCCGAAGCGACCAGGCGGTCCGCGTCGTCATAGGTGTAGCTGCGTGCCGCCCCATCGGCCAGCGTCATGCTCAGCAGCCGGCCGAGCGCGTCATGCACGTACCGCGTGGTCTGCCCCAGCGCATCCGTGCTTGCTCTCAGGAACCCGTTGGCGTCGTACTCGAAGCGCGTGGTCTTGCCCGAGCAATCGGTGTGGCGCACCAGCAGGGCGCGCTCGTCCCAGGCCCATTGCTGGCGTCCACCGTTCGCGTCGATGGTGACCACGGGCAGGCCACGGGGGTCGTGCAGCGTGGTTTCGCGCCAGCGTGTCTCGCCCTCATCACCCGGGATGTGCGGCGGCGTACCCGGGTCCAGCGGCGGCCCCAGCACTTCCGTGCGGTTGCCGCGGTCGTCGTAGGTGTAGTGCCAGCGGGTGCCGTCCACGGCGGTGGCCGCGCGCACGCGCTGCAGGCGTTCGTGCCAGTCCAGCCGGGCGGTCAGCCCCAGCGGGTCGGTGGCACCGGTCAGGTTGCCCAGGCGGTCATAGGTGAAGGTGAACCGGCTGCCGTCCGCACGCGTCCAGGCCAGCAGTTGCCACAGGTCGTTCCACTCCATGCGCTGCACCTGCCCCAGCGGATCCTCGATGCGCGTGACGTTCTGGTCCGCATCGTGGTCGAAGAGCTGCACCCTTCCGATGTGGTCCGTGACGCGCGTGCGCCGATCGCCGGGCCGTTCGCCGGGCAGGTCGTATTCGAAGGTCCAGGCGGTGGCGGGCATGCCCGGGGCTGCGTCCTCCAGCCAGTGCTGCACCACGCGGCCTTCGGGCGCGGGCCGGTCCCACCGGTAGCGGGCCACCAGCCCGCTCGCGAAGGTCTGCGCGACGAGGGTGGCCCCCTCCCAGGTGAAGCGCCGCACGCAGCGGCCCAGGCGGTCGATGACCTGGGCGAGCTGGCCATGGGCGTCGTAGCGGTATTCGACCAGCGTGCCGGCCGGGCCGCCCGCCGTGAGGTCCACGCGCACGAGGCGCAGCCCGCCGGCCTGCGCATAGCGCAGCGCGAGCCGGTGGCCTGCGCTGTCGGTCACATGCCGCACCACGCCATCGGCATCGCGATGGAAGTCGATGGTGTTGCCGTTGAAATCCGCCCATTGCTGCAATCCGAGGCGTTCGCCATCGCTGCTGCCGGCGCGCTGGCCGAAGCAGTAGATCCAGCCCAGCGCAGGCATGCCGATGAAGTAGGCGCCGCCCTCCCCGCGGCTCAGTTGCACGCCTTCCGGCACGCTGAACATCTGGCCGCCGGGCGGCAGGTCGTCGAAGGGGATGTCGCGGCCGGCCTCATCGATGAAGTGCGCCTTGCCGCCCTCGAAGACCAGTTCCACGCTGAAAGGCAGGCTCCAGCCCGTGCCCAGCACGCCCGTTCGCGCATCGCAGGATGCATAGGTGCGGCGCCATGCGATGGGCAGCGCTCCGGGCAGGCTGAAGTCGGTGTCGTCGTCGCCCAGCAGCACTTTGGCGCCGGTCACCACGTGCACCGGCTTGCCTTGCAGGAAATTACCGAGGGCTGTGCCTGCACTGTCGCCAGCGCCGGTCGCGGCAGAGTGGCCACCGTCGAAGGACGGCAGGATCTCGCCCATCACCTTCGCACCCACCACGCCGGTGAGCACGGCCATTCCGAAACACTTGACGCCGGCCTTCAGCGCGCCGGCGGCGCCGCCGAGGATGCCCGCCCAGAATCGTGCCTTGCTGGCGAATTCGCGGTCCGAATCCGGCACTTCGCGCTCGCGGAAATTCGCGACAGGCACGGACTCGCCGCCGATGAAGACGTCCTCCGAGCCCTTGCTGATCTTGGCCTCGCAGTCCACGCAGTCGCCTTCACGCGCGGCGCGGTAGCTGTCGATGAAGACGTTCTCGCTGCCGAAGATGACCAGGCTGGTGGGCATGCTGTGCTTGTCGCATGTGGCCACATCCAGCCCGGTCCGGATCGCCGGCTTGCCGTTGATGAAAACCGAGGTCGACCCGGTCGCTGTGAGCGTGCCGCAGTCGGAGGTAAAACTTCGCCCGAAGGCCTCGCCGAACGACTGAACGAAGTCGCCCACCAGCGAGAACGCATGCGCCACGACGAACGACGCCACGGCAACACCCAAGCCGATCGCAATCCCGGCGGCCGTGCCGAGGCCCGGACAGGCGATTGTCCCCACCACGGCGCCGATCGCCACCGCGGCCCCGAATTCGATGCCGACCGCTGCGGCCGCGCCGGCAGCGTGCCCTTCGCGTGCATAGGTGTGGGCGATCGGATCGTGCAGTCGGGCGGCCTTGGGCATGGCGTGTTGCGTTCAAAGCGATGGTGGGAAAGAAACGAGTGACCTCACGCGCGCAGGCGCAGGCTGTGCAGGACCGAGGCCCAGTGGGCGACGTGCTCCTCCTTCCAGGGGCCGGCATACGTGCCGGTCACCACCAGTGCCTTGCGTCCCGGCATCTCCGCGAGCACCACCTTCTGGTGGATGGGGTGGCCCTGCCTGGTATAGGTGACGTAGGCACCAGCAGCGTTGTGCGCCCCGCCGGAAGAAGGTGCGCCCGCCGGCGCATTCAACGGCAGATGGGTCGTGCCGAATTCCAGCTCCTTGAACTGCTTGCCCGACGTGGACAGCGCCTTGACCTGCTCGCGCAGCAGTTGCTCGACGCTTCCGCCCTCGTCGAAATAGTCGCGCGTGATGACCACACTGAAAGGCAGCGCGGGATCACCGAAGACCAGCACGTTCACGCTGCGGTCGATGAAGCTGCCCTCGGGCAGGTCGAAGGTGGCTTCCTGGATGTGGTACTGCATGGATCGTTCCGCGGCCAAGGCCGCGGGAGGGTCAGTTGATGTTGACGGGCTTGCCCAGCACGCTGAGCACGTCCTTGAGCTCGATGAGCCCGTTCTTGCCGCGGATCTCCACCTTGCCGTCGCTGGTGAGGGTGATGGAGGCGCCCTCGCCCGCGGTGAGCGTGATCGTCGCGCCCGCCTGCAGGCGGATGTGCTGGCCGGCCTTGACGAGCACCGAGTCCTCGGTGGCCTGCAGGTTGACGTTCTGCTGGCCCACGACGGTGGCAGTGTCCGTGCGCGAGGCCAGGGTCGCGTTCTGCTGGGCGGTGAGGTTGAGGTTGCCCGTCTGCGCATCGGTGGCGATGTCGCCCGCGCCCACCGTGGTGCGCTGCCCGCCTTCGGAGACGTGCGTCAGCATGCCGGCCTTGGCGAGCTGCGTGAGCTGCGCGCCGCTGGAGACGGTGATGTGCTGCGTGGCGTGCATCGACGCGCTCTGGCCCGAGCTGATGACGATCGGCTTGGGGCTGACCATCGTGTGGCCCTGCGGGCTCACGATGGAGACGATGGGCTGCGTGATGTCGCGCGAGAGTTCGCGCAGCGCCTGCGACTGGGGCATGGCCGGATCGGTGTCGGACGGCAGGGCCGCTTCCGGCGCACCACCGCCGCCCTGGAAGGCCGACAGCGCGGCAGCCGCCTTGGACAGCGATGCCGATGCCGCCTGCGCGCCGGTCATGGCCGCGATGCCCGCTCCCAGTTCCATCATGTGCGAGGTCTTGAGCGAGTTGAGTGCACCGAGGTTCGCGTCCAGCGCCTGCGCCGCCTGGCTGGCCTGCTGCATGAGCGATGCCGTGCCGGACAGGCCCGCGCCCAGCTGGTCGAAGCCGTCCGGGTTGAAGTTGGCCACCATGGACGTGAAGTCCTGCGGATAGGTGGTGATGAGCAAACCCTTGTCCGCCCGGATCGACCCCCACAGGTCCGTGCGCAGCTCGAAGCCATACCCCCGCTGCGACCCCGTGCCCTGGTGCATCAGGTACCCCATGTTCAGGTACGTGTTGCCGTACGTGTTCGACAGCTCCAGGTGCTCTATCCCCTTCTGGTCCTCGAAGCGCAGCATGCTCGCCCCGCCCCCTCCCTTGCTCCAGCGCGTGAGCGTGCCCGACTGCGTCTTGTGCTCCGGCAGCTTCCACGGCGGCATCTGGTCCGCGTTGTACACCCGCCCCGTGATGATCGGCTGGTCCGGGTCTCCGGACAAAAAGTCCACGATCACTTCCTGCCCGATGCGCGGCAGGTAGATGCTCCCGTAGTTCTGCCCCGCCCAGCCGTGCGACACCCGGATCCAGCAGCTGGACTGCTCGTCGAACTTGCCCTGCCGGTCCCAGTGGAACTGCACCTTCACCCGCCCGTACTGGTCCGGCCAGATCTCCTCGCCCGGCGGGCCCACCACCACCGCGGTCTGCGGCCCCGTGGTCTTCGGCTTGGGCGTCACCCGTGGAGGCGTGTACGGCAGGCTCGTGGGCTGCGCCTGCAGCGTGAACCGCTGGAACGAGCCCTCTTCCTGCACCGTCCCTTTCTGCCCCGGGTTCGCCGCGCTCACCCGCGGGTTCTCCTTGAAGTGGTACTGCAGGCCGGTGATCAGGTACTGCTGGTTCTGGTCCCCGCGCGGGTAGTTCTCCAGCGTGAAGAGGTAGCCCGTGGCCAGGGAGCGGTGGCGCGATTCGCCGCGCACCGTGCTGCGACCGCTCAGGTTTTCCTGCAGCCGCACCCGTGCATATGCTTCGCCGTCGCCGAACTCCGTGTAGCCCCCGGGCCACTCGTAGGTCTCGTAGGCGTCGTGGCTGTGCCCCGGCGGCATCTGCCGCATGTTCGCCAGGTCCGCCTTGGGTTTCTTGAAGTCGTAGTCGTCGTTGTAGAAGCGGCCCGAGTGGATCTCCTCGTGCAGCTCCCACGCGTGGATGTTCTCGCGGTCCGCCGTGGCCGACTTCTCCGGCGGATAGAAGGGAATCGTGGCCGCCCCGGGCAGCGGCTGGTGCGAGGCCACGATGTCGTCGGCCAGCGTCAGGGTGTGCTGGCCCTGCGCATGCTGGTGGTAGTAATAGATGCCCTCGTGCTCCATCAGCCGCGAGACGAACTGCAGGTCGCTCTCGTCATATTGCACGCAGTATTCCCACGTGCGGTAGCTGCGGCTGAGTTTCTTTTCCATCGGATATCCGTACGCGCCCAGCACCTCTTCGATGATCTGCGGCACGCTCTTGTTCTGGAATATCCGGAAATCGCTCTTGCGCGAGGCCAGCCAAATCCAGGGCTGCAGCCGCAGGCGGTAGGCATAGAAGCGGTGGTCCTGACCCTGCGTGCCGAAGCGCGTGACGATCCCGTCGAGGTAGCGCCGGCCGCCGCCTTCGGTCTCCACCACCACCGTGGCGCTCTTGCCCAGCAGCGCCTTCGGGTCGATGCTTTTGTCCTCGCTCAGCAGGTCGATGTCCAGGCTGAAAACCTGGCTCAGTTCTTCTCGCCCCTGCAACTGCCGGAACTGCAGCTGCTCTCCCAGGGGCGTCTGTATGGTGACGCGGCGTGTCATGGTGCATGGCCGCGCGCCATGAGCGGCTGCACGGACGAGTCAGAAACGGCCGAAATCATAGGCCCATGGACAATGGGTTGAATATCCTGCAGATGGGTTAATTTGTTTACAAATGTAGGCAGGCAGCACTCTCAAATCGGCTCGACCAGGTACCGCTGCAGGGTCGCACCCAGTGCCCTCACAGCCCTCTGCCGGCTCATCCCCCTGGCAGAAAACTCCAGCACATAACGCACGAGCGCGAACCCGAGCATCTGGGAGGCGATGAGCGCCGCGCGCACGTCCGCCTCGGCAGCGGACGCCGCCAGCCTGCGTACGGCCGCCCGCAACTGCCGCTCGAAAATGTCCTGCATCCGGGCCCTGGCATCCGCATGCGTCGCAGCCGCCCTCAGCAGCGCGACCAGTTGGCGCCCCGAAGGGCTGTCTTCCCAGACCATGAAGAAGTGCGCAGCGAGCCGCTCGCCCAGCCCGTCCCTGGAAACGCCAGCCAGGTCCGGCAACTGCAGGTCGAACTCGGCTGCCGCCAGGAAGAGCGCCTCCTTGCTGCCGTAGTACCGGATGACCAGCGCGGGGTTGGACTGCGCGAGCGCCGCGACCTCGCGCACCGTGGTGCCGTCATACCCTTGCGACGCGAACAGCGTCCGTGCGGCGTCGAGGATGCGGTCTTTCGTGGCTTGCGAGCGGGTCAACGGCGTGCCTTCCAGGAGCAGGGATTGGTAAACACCAGTTTACCCCCGGGGCCATCAAGCGCAGAATGAAAACAACCGTTTACTTTGGAGATCGCCATGGACGCAGCAGCAGCCGATGGACCGGTTGTCACGGAAGTGCTCATCGTGGGGGCTGGTCCGACGGGCATGGCATTGCGGCTGGCCCTGGACCGGCTCGGAGTCGCTTCGCTGCTGGTCGACCGGCATGCGGCGGGATTGAACACCTCGCGCGCGGCCGTCATCCACGCCCGCACCCTGGAAGTGCTCGAACCCCTGGGTGTCGTGCCTGACCTGCTCTCTGCCGGCATGCAGGCCACGGATTTCCGCGTGCGCGAAGCCGACAAGGTGCTCCTCCACATCGGTTTCGAGGGCCTGCCATCCCGCTACCCCTATGCCCTGATGTGCCCGCAGAACATCACCGAAGCGATCCTGGCGGGCCGCATCGGCGATGGGCGCGGCAGCGTGTGGCGCCCCGCGCGGCTGCTGTCGTTCACGGAGACCGGCGATCGCGTCAGCGCCGAACTGGCCCGGCCGGATGGCAGCGTGCAGCAGGTGCAGGCGCGATGGATCGTGGGGTGCGACGGAGCCGACAGCGTGGTGAGGCAGCAGGCCGGCATCGATTTCGTGGGCGGAAACTATGCCGAGACCTTCATGCTGGCCGACCTGCGAATGGCGTGGCCGCTGCAGCGCACCGAAGTCAGCCTGTTCTTTTCCCCGGAAGGCCTGATGGTGGTGGCGCCGCTTCCGGCAGCGCAGGGAGAACCGGAGGATCGCTATCGCGTGGTCGCGGCAGTGGCCGGCCCGGCAAGCCCTCCCACCCTGGACGTGGTGGAGGCATTGCTCACCGCACGCGGCCTCCCGTCGCCCGGCCGGCGCGTGAAGGAAATGCCCTGGAGCTCCAGCTTCCAGCTGCAGCACCGCGTGGCCGCGCAGGTCCGCCACGGGCGCGTGCTGCTCTGTGGCGACGCTGCCCACGTGCACAGCCCTGCCGGGGGCCAGGGGATGAACACGGGCATCCAGGACGCCGTGGCCCTGGCAGCCCCCCTGCATCAGGCCCTGCGCGACGACGATACCCGCGGGCTCGACGCCTGGGCCCGGCACCGCCACAGGATAGCGCGCGGCGTGGTCCGCATGACCGACGCCATGACACGCATCGCCACGGTGTCCTCGCCCCTGGGCCGCATGGCCCGCGGTTCACTGCTCGGCCTGATGCGCCGCGTTCCGGCCCTGCAGAGAAAACTGGCCAGGCGATTGGCGGAACTGGACCGTTAGTCCACCGGGCGCCGCGTCCTCACGCCTTCGGCGCATCGAACAACGCCGTGTAACGCCGCTGCATCTCCTGGGGAGTCACCGACTCGATCGCATGGCCGATCAGCCAGCGATGGCCGAACGGATCGCGGACGGTGCCGGAGCGCTCGCCGTAGAAATGGTCCTGCATGCCGCGCTCGAGCGTGCCGCCCTCGGCGACGGCGCGCGCCACCAGCGCATCGGCATCGTCCACATGCAGGTGCAGCGTGACCGGTGTGGCGCCGAGGTGCTCCGGGCTGCGCACTCCCATGTCCGGATACTCCTCCGACAGCATCAGCGTGTGGCCGCCGAGATCCACCTCGGCATGGCCGATGCGTCCGTCCGGCTCGGTGAGGCGGAACAGTTCGCACGCGCCGAAGGCGCGGGCGTAGAAATCCATCGCTGCGGCGGCGTCGCGCACGCACAGGTAGGCATAGAGTTCGTGGATCGCCATGGCAGTTCCTCATGTGGTGTGTGCGCCCATTCTGGATGCCCTTCCCCACGCCGTCTTGCAGGCATTTGACCTGCGCTGCGCTCAGCGCGGCACATGCCGCGGCGCGGCGGGGTAGGCCGCCTGGCGCCATGCGGACGGCGTGACGCCTGCCATGTGGCGGAAGGTATTGGCCAGATGCGCCTGGTCCGCGAAACCGCTGGCAGCCGCGATATCGGCCCAGCCCAGCGACGGATCGCCGGCCAGTTCCAGCGCATGCGAGAAGCGCTGCAAACGCAACCACGCATTCGGCGCGAGTCCGGTCGCCTGCCGGAACACGGCGATGCAGTGCCGGTGGCTGAGCCCGCTGGCGCGCACCATGTCTTCCACGCACGCGTCCGGGTGCCAGGACCGCTGAAGGACCACCCGCAGCGCCGGATGCAGCAGCGGCAGCCGGCCAGCAGCGCGGTCGGCCAGCCAGCGCTCGAACACCGACAGCCGCGCCGGCGCATCGGCGCACGCATGCAGGAGTGCCAGCAACGCGTCGACCTCGCCGGCAGGCAGCAGCAGTTCCAGCGGCGTATGGTGCCCGGCCAGCGCGGATTCGGGCGCACCGAGCAGCACGGCGGCAGCGCCAGGACGCAGCATCGCGCCGACCGAGATCGCGGGTTGTGCGATATCGCGCACGTGGTACGCCGTGCGTGCGCCGCCCACCACCGCATGGCCCAGGCAGTGGCCGCGCAGGTCGGCCGCATGGTCGAACACCCTCAACGGTCCGCCACCGATGCGCACGGCAAGATGGGTGGCACCGGTCGGCAGCACATGTTCGCGCGCGTGCGACCGCCCCAACACCGGTGTGGGATCGTGCGCCCAGACGGATGCCACCAAGCTGCGCAATGCGGGTGCGGGATGCCGGTGCAGGGAGGCCATGACGCGATGTTACGCCTCACCATGATCGACACCGCCCCACCGGGAAACCGCCCGTTCACGCGCTACATGTACTCGACGCCGGACCAGATCCGCCAGCATTGCTGGGAGTTCAAGAAGCGTGGGCGAGCTACTGGCCCAGGGCCGGCCTGATCCACCGGAAGGTGATGGCAACCTCACCTGTGGCGGTGGAATATTCGATCACCCCGCTGGGACGCACGCTGCAGCAGCCGTTCGAAACCCTGATCCGCCGGGCCCGGCAGCATGGCGGAAAGCTCGCCAGCTGCGTGGAGCGCTTCGCGCGGGCCGGCAGCGGCGCGATCGGCAACATCTGCTCGGCCATGTAAGTTGCCCGCCATCTCAAGGTTGGTAATCGATCTCGTAGGCAGCGCCAGTCCGCTCGATGCGCGCGAAGCCCGGCTCGCCCAGATGCATGCCGGCGACCATCATCCGCTCTGCACTGACGAGATCCAGCAAGCGCGCGCGCGTGCTGGCAGAACGTACCGGATCCTGGTCGAACGCGATCGACACCTCCGGCCGGGCGACCTGGATGTGCGGGAAATGGACGATGTCGCCCCACACGAGCAGGCTGCGGTCGCCGGAGTCGAACCGGTAGCCGGTATGCCCTGCGGTATGGCCTGGCAATGGCACGGCCTCTATTCCCGGAAGGACTTCTCCGGCGTCGATGGGTCGCAGCGCAGCCCGGTAGGCGTCGAAGGCCCGTCGCGCCACAAGGAAGTTGCCGCGCGCCCGCTCGCTGGCGCGGCTCAGGTGGCCGTCGTCCTGCCAGAAGCCGAGCTCCGCCCGGTGCACCACCAGTTCCGCGTTCGGGAATGCCGGGGCACCGGACGCGTCGACCAGGCCACCGACGTGGTCCGGATGCGCATGGGTCAGGAGCACGGTGTCGATCATCGACGGCGCCACGCCCGCCAGCGCCAGGCGCTGCGGCAACTGGCCGCCCCATCCTTTGAATCCTCCCGCACCGGCATCGATCAGCAGCGTGCGGCCACGGCCACGGATCAGGTAGGTATTGATGTGGACCGCCGACGGTTCCTGCCGGCGCGCCGCCTGCATGCGGGCCGCCTCTGCCGGATCGATGTCGGAGAGCAGGTCCAGGCTGGCAGCCAGGTAGCCGTCACCGAGGGCCGTGATGGAAAAATCGCCCACCTGCTGGCAGGGAAACACGGGGTTCGCCGGCATGCGTCCTGCCTCCACGTCAGTTGCGCGCATGCAGGTTCGGCGCCGCATAGCCGAAGCAGCGGATGCGGGGGATCAGCCGGAGGGTGTGCAGGATGGCTTCTTCCAGACCTTGCATGAACGCCTCCATGACAGCGGTCGTACGAAACGGCTCCAGCCGGTAGCGGACATCGGCGAAGACGGGATGCCCGCGCCCATGGTGGACCGCGACGCAGGCCACATGCACATTGGCGAGGGCCGCCCGGAGCAAGCCCGTGCACAGCAACGCGCAGCGATCGGACAGGTCCGCGACGGCCTCGTCCGACGGCATCGCAGCAGCCGGAATGAACAGCGTGATGTTCGGCATGGAGGCACTCCGTCAGTTGGCCGCAACGGCCGCACGGGCGGGAGTGAGCTGGGCAGTCATGGGTGCATAGGCGTGGACACCTTCCGGCCACGAAGCGGCCCCCGTCCAGGCGAGCACATCGGACATCCGGGCCGTCGCCAGCCAACGGCGCTCCGGCGACCGGTCCAGCGCGACCGCCTGCAGGGCCTGCGGAACCGGGCCGCAACGCACGAGGGGATCGGGCCCGTCCGAACTCAGCAGCAGGCAGGCATCGCCTTCGATCGCCGGCGCACGGTCCGGTCCTGCATAGAGATTGCGATGCCAATCGGTGATGTTCGCCTGCCAGCGGGCGAAATCGCCGCCGCCCTTCCTCCGGTATTCCTCGCCCCGCAGCACATCGATGCCGTCGATCGTGTGCAGGGCCAGGTAAGTCGGGCATCCCGGGCGCAGGGCCTTGAAGCGCTGGGAGGTGTGGAACCCTCGCACCGAAATCAGGGCCGGCAACTTGTCCAGGCTGTAGAACTCATTCCAGGCGCCTTCGCCCCCAGGATCCGTAAAGCTGCATTCCACCGTGTAGATCATGGATAGTCCCATGCAAGTTGATGTTCATGCATGGTATTGGCGAAAAAGTGGCGGGTAAAACGATTATTCGGCACACTTCCTTGATCAAACATCAAGCTGACCGCATGCGCAAGAAAATCCCGAGCAGTTCCGCCCTCCAGGCCTTCGAGGCTGCGGCCCGCCATGGCAGCTTCGCCCGCGCGGCGGACGAGTTGTCGCTGACCGAGGGCGCGATCAGCCGGCAGATCGCGCGGCTGGAATCCTTCCTGGACGTCGCCCTGTTCGAGCGCATCGGGAACCGCGTGCGGCTCCTGCCCAACGGGGAGCGTTATGCAAGCCAGGTCCGGCAGATGCTGGAGCAGCTCGACCGCGAGAGCCAGTACCTGATGGGCCAGCCGGAAGGCGGCGCCAGCCTCGACATCGCCGTCCTTCCCACGTTCGCGACGCGCTGGCTGATTCCCCGGCTGGCCGGCTTCCAGCGCCGGCACCCGCACATCACCGTGCATCTGTCCGAGCGGATGGAACCGTTCGTGCTCGCCGGCAGCGGCTTTGATGCGTGCATCCATTTCGAGCACCCTGCATGGAGCGGCGCGCACACCTGCCCGCTGCTGCAGGAAACGCTGGTGCCCGTGTGCCATCCGCGGATGCTGGACGGCCAGGGGCCGGCACCCTCGCTGGACCGGCTGCCGCGGCTGCACCGGCGCCAGAATCCCGAGGCCTGGCAGCGCTATGCGCAAGACACCGGCACGGCGATCGCCAGGCCGGCCACCGGGGCCCGCTACGACCTGCACGCCATGCTGATCGAGGCCGCGCTGGCGGGCCTGGGCGTGGCCCTGGTGCCGCGCCTCTATGTCGAGGCCGAACTCACGCAGGGCCGCCTCGTCGCACCCTGGCCCGAGGGCAGGACAGTATCGAAGACGTTCTGCCTCGTGCTGCCCGGCCCCGTCACGCTGTGCGCGGAACCCGTCCAGGCCTTCGCGCGATGGCTGCTCGAAGAAGCGGCCCCGGCCGCCTGCTGCCCGACGCCTGCCCCGCGAAGCCGGGCACCGGCAAGCGCACGCGGAGCCTGACACCCAGAACGCTACCGCGCACTCTCCTTTTCATTGGCCCGCACCGGACGCCAGGTACGAGCGGCATCCAAAGGCTCCGCTCCGTCCCGCGCAACGAGGTAATCCAGCCGGGATACTTCTTCGTTGCCCAGGTACGTGCTGCGCAATGCGGCTGCCGCCTCGGCGGGCAGATGGTCCATCAGGCTCGTGGGGCGCGACCGTTTCCGTCACTTCCACGCCATGGCGGGCCAGGATGGAACGGACCACGCCGGACGCCGCGCGATGAAAGGAGAGATCGATCGTCAGGAGACGGACTTGCAAGGGATGGTGGGCCATGGATACTGGACGCTCGAAATGGGGGCCGCCGGTTCACGCGGCGGCGCCCGGCTGACGGAGGAAGGACCGCGGTGCGCAAGGCCCGGCTAGCGCTGGCCTGCCGGCAGATCGACCCGGTAGAGCTTCACGGGGAAGCGGATGGTCGATGTTCCCTGGTTGAATGCCGGCGCGCCATCGATCTGCGGGACCGGCAGGTAGATGTGGCCCTGGCCATCCAGGAATGGCGCATCGACCCAGCGCAGGTTGCCGTCGCGGGCGATGAGCGACACCGTGCCGTCCGGCGCACGCCGCATCAGCGAGTTGTCGGCCAGCGGCGTGTAGTACAGGCTGCCATCGGCGCCCATCGCCGTGCCGCCGATCGGCGGGTTGTCGAACCACGGGCTCACATGCCGCGCGAGTGCCTCGTCGCTGAGGGTGTCGTCGTCCAGATGGCGTGTCTCCACCTGCGACAGCGGACCGGCCAGCGGGCCGAAGTACAGGGTGCGGCCGTCCGGGCTCAGCTCCAGCGGATCGGCATTCACCTGCAGCGGCTTGCCGTCGTTGCCGGCGAGCACCTTGCCGTTCACGATGATCTTGTCGCCGGCACGGGCGCGCACGAACGGTGCGCCATCGAAGCGGCGCCGCGCGCTGCCGCTGTCCAGATCCAGCACGATCACCGCGCCTTCGCCGGCATCGGTCAGGTACGCGTGCCTGCCGTTGATGCGGATGTCATCGACGTACGAGTGTTCGCGGATCACGTCTTTCGGGAACGTATAGACGCGGACGACGGTGTCGTTGCGGGGATCGACATGGACGACCTTCGCGCCCCCGGCCACCGGCGTGCCACCGAACTCCGGCGTGCCGGTATCGACGATCCAGAGGTCGCCGCGCGCGTCCTTGTGGATCGCGTTGACGCTGACGAACGCGCGCGCCGCCGCGCTGCCCGGCTTCCAGCGGTTCCAGCCGGCATCCGGGTAGGGTGCGAGCGAGCCGTCCTCCTGCGCGATGGCCACCGCGGGGCCGGTGTTGCCCGTCCAGCGTGGCGAGCTGACGATGAAGCGCCCTCGCCCGTCGATCGCCACGGCATTCCACGGCATTTGCCGGCTCTCGCGCACGGCGACGGGCTGCGCAGGATGTGCCGTCGCCGCCGATGCGGCGACGGGATGGGCGATGGGAGCGGCGCCTGCGAGGACTGCGGCGACGAGAAGGACGGATCGGTGTTTGGCGAAGGGCAACGGCACGGTTTTCTCCAGCAGGAAGTTGCGAATGGAACTCCGGCCGGATTGTGGTGAGGCCGCCCGCCCGGAAACAGCGCCGGCCGGGGCAAGCAGTCTTGCGATAATTTTGAAAATCGTCGCCACAACCTGCTGGAAAGGCCTGGATGATCAGACTGGAAGATGTGCGGATATTCGTGTCCGCGGCGGACCACGGCAGCCTGTCGGCGGCGGCCCGCCAGCTGGATCTCACGCCGGCGGTCGCCAGCGTGGGGCTGAAGCGGCTGGAGACGGAACTGGGCACCCGCCTGCTCGCGCGCTCGACACGCAGCCTGCGGCTGACGCCGGACGGCGAACGCTACCTGCAGTACGCACGGAATGTGCTGGAGCAGGTCGAGGCGGGACGCAACGCGGTGGCGCAGGGCCGCAGGATGATCGGCGGCGCGGTCTCGCTGTCGGTGCCTTCCGATCTGGGCCGCAACGTGCTGCTGCAATGGCTGGACGAATTCCAGGCCCGGTACCCGAGCGTCTCGCTGCAGATCCGCATCGGCGACCAGATCACCGACATGATCCGCGCCCCCGTCAGCGTGGCGATCCGCTACAGCGTGTCCGAGGATTCCTCGCTGGTCGCGCTGCCGCTCGCGCCCGACAACCGGCGGGTCCTGTGCGCTGCACCCGGCTATTTCCTGCGCCATGGCCGTCCCGCGGCACCGGCCGACCTGGCCCGGCACAACTGCCTGCGCTTTGCGCTGAGCGATGCGCTGCACGACCGCTGGACCTTCTTCGGCGGCGGCGGGCCGGAAGTGGTGGCCGTGCAGGGCGACCGCAGCAGCGACGACGGCGAGCTGGTGCGGCGCTGGGCGGTTGCAGGGCTCGGCGTCGCCTACAAGTCCCGGCTGGATGTACTGGACGACCTGCGCGCAGGCCGCCTCGAGGCGGCCCTGCCGGAATTCGAAGGGGAGCGCGCGCCGCTTCACCTGGTCTGCGCCCACAGGGCCATGCTCTCGCCGACGGTCAATGCGCTGCGCGATTTCCTCGTGCAACGGATCGGCGGCTACCTCGCATGAGGCGGAGGCTGCAGCCAGGGCCGATTTTCAACAAGAATTTGAAACTGAATTTGCCCGCAGCGTCTTTTACAGGATGCCGTGCGGACCGATCATTGCACCCGTCGGGCCCGGTCCGCAGCGCAACTTACCGCCGCGGCCGCGCGCCGATCCGATCCTGTCCTGAGCCCGGAGTGCAACCATGAAAGCCATTGGCTACTACCGCAATTTGCCGATCAGCGATGCCGACGCGCTGGTCGATCTGACACTGCCCGACCCTGTCCCTGGCGAGCACGACCTGCTGGTCGAAGTGCGCGCGGTATCGGTCAACCCGGTCGATGTGAAGATCCGGGCGGGTGTCGCGCCCGAAGCCGGCCAGCCCAAGGTGATCGGCTGGGACGCGGCGGGCGTGGTGCGCGCAGCAGGCAGGAGCGTCACGCTCTTCCAGCCCGGCCACAGGGTGTGGTACGCCGGGTCGTTGAAGCGACCCGGCACCAACAGCGAGCTGCACCTCGTCGATGAGCGCATTGCGGGGCGGATGCCGCAGACCCTGGATTTCGCGGCGGCGGCCGCCCTGCCCCTGACGACCATCACCGCCTGGGAGCTGCTGTTCGATCGCCTCGGCATCCAGGAAGGCGAAACAGCCCAGGGCGCCACGCTGCTCGTGGTCGGCGCTGCCGGCGGCGTGGGCTCGATCCTCGTGCAACTCGCGCGGCAGCTCACGGGCCTCACCGTCATCGGCACCGCCTCGCGTCCCGAAACCGCCCGATGGGTCGGCGACCTGGGCGCGCACCACGTGATCGACCACACCCGGCCGCTGTCCGAAGAACTCCGGCGCATCGGCTTCGCCGGTGTCGACTACATCGCGAGCCTGAACCAGACGGACCACCATTTCGATGAAATCGTCGCGTCGATCAACCCGCAGGGCCATGTCGCACTCATCGACGATCCCGGCCTCCTGGACTTCCGCAAGCTCAAAACCAAGAGCGTGTCGCTGCATTGGGAGTTCATGTTCACGCGCTCGATGTTCTCGACGCCGGACCAGGTCCGCCAGCATGAACTGCTGACCCGCGTGGCGTCGCTGATCGATGCCGGTGTGCTGCGCACCACGCTCGCGGGAAATTTCGGCACGGTGAATGCGGCCAACCTGCGGCGCGCGCACGAATGGCTCGAGACGAACCGGGCGCGCGGCAAGATCGTGCTCGAAGGATTCTGAGCCGGCCCGGAGAAGCCATGGAACACGATGCAATGCGAAATCACGTCCGCCGGCGCGGGCTGTTCGGGCTTGGAGCGTTGCTCGCCGCTCCCCTGGCGATCGCCGCGGCATCCGCGCCGGCCGGGACGAACGCGTCCCCCACGCCCGTCCCGGGCGGCGCCGCGCCGGCGAAGACGATGGCACCGGTGAAAGTGGTCATCCTTCTGTACCCGGGCACCACGATGCTCGACTGGGTCGGCCCCTACGAGCTATTCCATCGGGTGCCCGGCATCGACCTGGTGCTGGCGGCGAAGACGCGGGATTTCTACCGCAGCGACAGCGGCATGGTGGTCTACCAGGCGAATGCGCTGATCCGGGACATCGACAGGGCCGACGTCCTGCTCGTCCCGGGCGGCGGCATGGGAGTGCGCGACGTCTCCAACGATGCCGAGGTCATGGGCTGGGTCCGGCGCATCGATGCCACGTCCCGGATCACCGCGAGCGTCTGCACCGGCGCACTCATCCTGGCGCGCGCCGGACTCCTCCGCGGCCGTCCGGCCACCACGCACTGGGCGCTGCAGAACATGCTGGGCGACCAGGGCGCCACCTATGTCGACGAGCGCTGGGTGGTCAACGACAAGTACTGGACTTCCGCAGGCGTCTCGGCAGGCCTGGACATGACGCTCGCGCTCATCGGCCATCTGCTCGGGGAGGCGGAAGCAATGAAGGCCCAGCTGAAGATCCAGTACGACCCGAAGCCTCCCTTCCATGCGGGCTCCTGGTCGACGGCACCCGCCGCCATCCGCGAAGCCGTGGGCGCGCCGATGCCCGGCCGCAGTTGATGCCCCCGATCGCGCACGGCAGTACCTTGATACGCACTGAAGGAAACCACCATGAACATTGCAAACCACGCCAGGAAACGCTACTCGACGAAGGCATTCGACCCCGCGCGCAAGGTGCCTGACGAGGTCATCGCCGAACTGCGCGAGCTGATCCGCTTCAGCCCCTCCTCGGTCAACTCCCAGCCCTGGCACTTCGTGGTTGCGTCCAGCGACGCAGCCAGGGCCCGCATCGCCAGGGCGGCGCAAGGCCGGTTCGCCTACAACGAGCCGAAGATCCTCAAGGCCTCGCATGTGTTCGTCCTGTGCGCGCGGACGTCCATCGACGACAGCCACCTCGCCGCCCTGCTATCGCAGGAGGACGGCGACGGCCGCTTCGTCAGCGCGGATGCGCGAAACGCGCAGCGGAACTCGCGCCAGGGATACGTCGATACGCACCGCTATGAGCTCAAGGATGCCCAGCATTGGATGGAAAAGCAGGTCTATCTCGCACTGGGGACCCTGCTGCTCGGCGCTGCGACATGCGATGTGGATGCCTGCCCCATGGAAGGCTTCGACGCGAAGGTGCTCGACGAGGAACTCGGACTGCGCGCGAAGGGCTTCACCAGCATCGTGCTGGTCGCGCTCGGCTACAGCGGCGACGGCGACTTCAACAGGTCGCTGCCGAAATCCCGGCTCGGGGCCGATGTGGTGTTCACGGATATTTGAATCCCGCACCGGCTTTCGGCCGGTCACCCATCCGGTCACCACGCAATGGCTGGACTCGATTGCAAAGTTTTCCCATAATATTTTTCAGGCAAGCCAACACTCCCACTGCAACCCGCTCCCCACCACGCGCCATGTCGATCTTTGCCATCACGGACATGACCGCGCCGCTGGATGTCGACAGCGTCCCTCGCCCCGTCGTGGCCCTGAGCGCCACGTCGGTGGCGAAGGACTGGGAAAACGCGAGGCATCGGCACCGCAAGGCACAGCTGATCTACTCCGTTCGCGGCATCCTCCATTGCGAAATCGAGGACGGCGTCTGGATCGTGCCGCCGCAGTGCGCCATATGGATTCCCGGAGACCTGCCCCACGCGGCGCGAGGGTCGGGTGAAACGGAATGCCATTGCCTGTTCGTCGAACCTGACGCCGCGGCCGATCTTCCGAAGGCCTGCTGCACGATTGCGGTATCGCCATTGCTGCGCGAGCTGCTTTTGAAGGCGGCCGGCTTTCCTGAGCTGTACGCGCCGGGAGGCCGGGAGGATCGGCTGATCGCAGCGTTGCTCGACGAGTTGGTGGAAGCTCCGGTGGAGGACCTGCACCTTCCCATGCCGCGCGATCCCCGCTTGCGCCGCCTCGCGGAGATGATGCTGGCCGACCCCACGGACAAGACCTCGAAGGCCGAATGGGCCATCCGCATCGGCATGAGCGAGCGGAGCATGAGCCGCCTGCTGCTGCAGGAAATTGGAATGGGCTTCGGGCGCTGGCGCCGGCAACTGCACGTGATCCTGGCGCTTCAACGCCTGACCAGGGGCGACAGCGTGCAGACGGTGGCATGGGAGCTGGGGTACGAAAACGCCAGCGGGTTCGTCACCATGTTCCGCAAGGCGGTGGGCAAGCCTCCGGCACGTTATCTCTCGGACCGCAGGAACGGCGCGGAACCGGCCTCCGTGCCCGGCATCATGCTTTCCGACGCAATCCCGCCGTGACCGGGCCGGGCACCGCCTCCCTTGCTTCCCTGGGAAGCTGCCGGCATTTCGCGCATGTCGTGGTGATGGTGAAGGCAGGCTCCTCGCCGAGAGCGAAGCCCTCCTCGCAGGCCACAGACTCCAGGTGTTCACGCAGCATGAGGTCCTCGATGAAAACCAGCCGCGCGCCGCACTGGCACCGTAGCGTGACGTGGCGGGCGCTCAGCGCGTCCGGCTTGAGGGCATAGAGCGCGCGCCCCCGCGCCCCTTCCGTGCGAAGCAGCAAACCGGCGTTCCACAGGTCATTCAGCGCCTTGTAGATCGCTCCCGGCGTGAGGTTGTCGAACTGCCTGCAGAGCACGCGATACATGTGGTTGGCATCGAGGCAACCCGGCGCCGCTTTGTCCAGCACGTTCAAGACACCGGCACGCGCGATCGTCGGCCGCAGCTTGTGCGCCGCCAGGCGCCGTTCCTGGAACGACACCGGCGTTTCCGCCTCGGTCGGGGGTTCTGCAGTGTGCTTCATCTTCTGTCTGCCTGCCGGCAGACCGCTGCTGCCGAATGATGCGATCACATCCACGTCCCGGGAGGGTTCATCGCATGGTTTCATATCCATATTCCTGCGCTGCCGGATCCCATCCGCCCCCCAGCGCCTTGAACACGCTGACCCGCGTGGAACCCACGCGCTGGTCGGCTGCGGCCACCTGGGACTTCGCGTCGATCAGGCTGGCTTGCGCCACGAGCACGTCGAGATAGCTGATCGACCCGGCACGGTAGCGCTGATTCGCCAGCTCGAAGGCTTTCTCGGACCGGTCGCGCGCCTCGATCAGCGCACCGCGCTGCTGCATCGCAGCGCCGTAGGCACTCAGCGATTGCTCGGACTCCTTCAGCGCATTCAGCACCGCGCCATCGAAGCTGGCCAACGACGCTTCGGCTTGCGCCCTGGCCTGCGTGACACGGCTGCGTGCGGCCATCGTGTTGGGAAAGCTCCAGGAGATCAGTGGCCCCAGGGAAAACGACCAGGCGCGACTGCCTTTCAGCGAGTCGTTGCGCAGATAGTTCCCCGACGCACCCAGCGTGATGCGCGGATAGAGGTCGGCCACGGCCACACCGACACGTGCGGTGTCCGCTGCCAGTTGGCGCTCGGCCCGGCGCACGTCCGGGCGGCGACGCAGCAGCGCGGTGCCGTCGCCGATCGGCAGCGCCTGTGCGATCTCCGGCGCCCTGGTGCAGGTGCGCGCTGATTCGGGCACCTGGGAGGGTGTGCGGCCCATCAGCGCGGCCAGCTCGAACAACGCGGCATCCCGCTGGCCCTGCAGCGGCGGCAAGGCGGCCCTGGCCCGGGCCAGCGTGACGCCGGCACGCTCCACGTCCAGGCGCGACGCCGAGCCGGCATGTGCCTGCCGGCTGACCAGGTCCAGGCTCTGCCGGGCCAGTTCAACGGACGAGCGCGCGACGTCGATGGATTCGCCGTAGCTGCAGGCGTCCACATAGGCCCTCGTCGTCTCGGCGGCGACGACGACCCTCGCGGCGTCGTGGGCGGCAGCGATGGCACCGGCATCGTCGCGCGCAGCCTCGATATCGCGGCCGACCCGGCCGAACAGGTCGACTTCATACGCAATGTCGAGTCCGCCCCGGTAGCTCCATTGCGCGGGCGCCCGGCCGGCTCCCGTCCACGTGGTCTGGTCCCGGCCGTAGCCCGCTCCGGCGGACAGGCTGGTCGAGGGGAGCAGGCCACTGCGCGCCTCCGCGTAGATGGCCCGTGCACGGTCGAGGTTGGCCAGCGCCACGCGAAGATCGGTATTCGCCGACAGCGCTTCCCGTACCAGAGGGCCGAGCGCGGGATCGTCGTACAGCTTCCACCAGTCCGGTGGCAGCGGTGCGGCAGCATCCGCATCGGCCGGCTGGCTGACGAAGGCGCCTGCCGCGGCTTCGGGCGTGGCCGGAGGATGGTAGTCAGGGCCGCTGGCGCAGCCTGCACTGACGATGGCGGCGACGAGTACCAGCCAGGCCGCGCGGCCGGGCAACGCCATGGGTGCACGCGAAAAAGCAGGCATGGCAGGGGTCGGTTCACAGCGCGACATCGGGGGCCTCCGCGGTGGCGAGCTCACGGGCGCGGGGACTTTCCGACGCTGCGCGGTGGTCCTTGGCGATGAAGCTGTAGATGGTGGGCAGCACGAACAGCGTGAAGAAGGTGCCGACCAGCATGCCCATCACCACCACGATGCCGATGGAGAAGCGGCTGGCCGAACCCGCACCGTCCGCGAACAGCAGGGGCACCAGCCCCGCGACCATCGCCGCCGTCGTCATCAGCACGGGCCGCATGCGCACCGCTGCCGCCTTCCCGATCGCCTCGATACGGCTCAGGTTTTCATGGTGCTGGATATGGTTGGCGAAAGTGACCATCAGGATGCCGTGCTTGGAGATCAGCCCGATCAGCGTGACCAGTCCGATCTGGGTGTAGATGTTGAGCGTCGCGTAACCCAGCCACAGCGGAACCAGCGCGCCGCAGACCGCCAGCGGCACCGTCACGAGGATCACCAGCGGATCACGCAGGCTCTCGAACTGCGCAGCCAGCACCAGGAAGATGACCACCAGCGCGAAGCAGAACGACACCAGCAGGCGGTTGCCCTCCTGCACGAACTGGCGGCTGTCGCTGAGCCAGTCCACGCTGGTGCCGGATGGCAGTGGCTGCGATTGCAGGAACGCGACCACTTCGCCCATGCTCACGCCGGGCGCCGGCAGCATTTCCAGCGTGGCCGAGTTCATCTGGCCGAACTGGGTGAGCTGGTTCGCCTGTGGCCGCATCTCGACGCGGGTCACGGTCGAAAGCGGTACCAGCGCACCGGAGGTCGCCTTGACGTAGAAGCGTCCGAGGTCGTCCGGCGTCATGCGTTCGCTGCCGCGCACCTGCGGGATGACGTCGTAGGATCGGTCGTGGAAGTTGAAGCGGTTGACGTAGTTCTCCCCGACCAGCACGGCCAGGGTGTCGGCGATCGACTGCATGGTGACCCCCATCTCGCCGGCCTTCGCGTTGTCGATGGTGACCTGTGCCTGCTGGCTGTCATAGGACAGGTTGTTCTGCACATAGAGGAACAAACCGCTGGCGTAGGCCGCCATCTTGATCTTCTCGCCGGTCTCGTACAGCGTCTTGAAGTCGTCGGGCGAGCGCAGCACCATCTGCACCGGCAGGCCTCCGGAGGACCCCGGTAGCGGCGGCAACTGCACAGCCGTCAGCGTCTGGCCATCGATGGCGCCGCCAGCGGCCTGAATCTGGCCCTGGATTTCGGTAGCCGATCGCTTGCGTTGCGACCAATCCTTCAAGATGGCGCCGCCGAACATCATGTTCTGGCCTCCGGATGCATCGCCGATGTTCATGAAGCTGCTGTCGAATTCCGGGATCGACTCGAACAGCTTCTCGATCTGTTGGGCATAGCGTGCGGTGTAGCCTGCGTCGGCATACTGCGGCGCCTTGGTGACGACAATGATGGCCCCCTGGTCTTCGGTCGGTGCCAGTTCGTGCCGGGTACCGTTGAACAGCACCACGATAGCGGCCAGCACGACCGCACCGACCAGCAGCACCGCGCCGCGCGCGGCCAGGGTGTGGGCCAGGCGCCCGTAGAGCGAGGTCAGGTTGCCCATATGGTGTTCGACCCGCTTTGCCAGCCATCCCTCGCTCTGCCTGGAACTGAGCAGCATCGAACTCATCACCGGCGAGAGCGTCAGAGCGACGACCCCGGAGACGAGCACCGAACCGGCCAGCGTGAAGGCGAACTCCTTGAACAGCGCACCGGTCAGCCCGCCCATCATGCCGATGGGCGCGTAGACCGCGGCCAGCGTGATGGTCATGGCGATCACCGGCCCGACGATTTCACGGGCGCCGAGCAGTGCCGCACGCACGGGAGTCAGTCCTTCCTCGATGTGGCGATGGATGTTCTCCACCACGACGATGGCGTCGTCCACCACCAGGCCGATCGCCAGCACCATCGCCAGCAGTGTCAGCAGGTTGATCGAGAAGCCGCAGGCCAGCATCAGCGCCGCCGTGCCGACCAGCGACAGCGGAATGGTGACCACCGGGATGATGACGGCGCGGAAGGTGCCGAGGAACAGGAAGATCACCACGATCACGATCGCGACGGCTTCGACCAGCGTGTGCTTCACCTCCTCGATGGAGGTGTTGACGAACCGTGCCACGTCGTAGTTGGGGGCCACGGTGAGCCCCGGCGGCGCCATCGCGCGGATCCTGGGCAACAGTTCGTTGACCTGTCTGACGATCTCCAGGGGATTTCCATCAGGCGTCGGCTGGATGGCAACAAAGATCGCAGGCACGCCTGTCGCAAATGACACGTTGTTGTAGTTCTGGCCACCGACCTCCATCGTGGCGACTTCCGACAGCCGCACCACGCCGCCTCCGGGGCTGGACTTGACGACCATCTGGCGGAAGTCCTCGACCCCGCGCAGATCGGTGGCCGCACTGATGTTGGTCACCGTGAGCGAACTCTTGAGCTGGCCCGGCGCTGCCTGCACATTGTTGGCACGCAGTGCAGACGCGATATCGCCTGCCGACAACCCATGCGCAGCCAGCCGAACCGGGTCGATCCAGATCCGCATGGCCAGCGACTGGCCTCCGTAAATGTCGGCCGAAGCCACGCCGGGAATGCCGGTGAAGAGCGGCTGAGCCACCCGGGACGCGAAATCCGTCACCTGCGGGATCGAGAGGGTCTTGCTGTAGAACGCGACGAATTGCACCGCGGTTCCACCTTCGGTGGACTTGCTGATGACGGGATCGGTGACGCCCGCAGGCAACTGGTACTTCACTTGCTGCACCTTGGCGAGGACTTCCGTCATCGCTCGATCGGCGTTGGCGTTGAGCACCAGGCGCGCCTTGATCTCGCTCTTGCCCTGCTTGGTCGTCGAGCTGAGGTATTCGATGCCGCTGGCCGTGGCGATGGACTGCGCGATGGGCGTGGTGACGAAACCCTGCATCACGTCCTGGGTCGCACCCGGAAGCGCGGTACTGACCGTGATGGTGGCGTTTTCCAGATAGGGGTACTGCCTCACCGGCAGCATGAAGACGGCGGTAGCGCCCAGCAGAAGGATCAACAGGCTTACGACCAGCGCCAGAATGGGCCGGCGGATGAAGATGTCGGTGAAATGCACGGCGTGTTCCTCTACCGTGCGCCAGCGGCGGAGGTGGCCGCCGGATCGGCGGGCGGCGTCGCGGCAGCTGCCGCGGGCGCACGGATCGTCACCACGGCACCGGGCGGCAGCCGGTTCTGGCCGGCCGTCACCACGACGTCGCCAGCCTTCACGCCCTGCGTCACGAGAACTTCTTCGCCGAGCCGGCGGCCGGTGACCACCGGCACGGTGACCGCCTTGCCAACTCCCTGTGCATCGGCATCCCGCACCAGCACCACGCTGTCGCCGGAAGCGGATGTCTGGATCGCCGTCAGCGGCAACGCGATGGCATCGGCGGTGGCAGGCAGCGCCAGCCGCGCCGTCGCGTACATCCCCGACTTCAACAGCCGGCCCGCGTTGGGCAACAGCGCCTGCACGGCCACGTTGCGGGTCTCGCCATGGATGCGTGGTTCGACGCTGCTGATCCTGCCGGTGAACACCTTGCCGGGCGCGGCATCCACGCTGACCTGCACCGGCGCGCCCGGCGTCAGCCTGGGCAAGTCCTGCTGGGGAAGCGTGAAGTTCACATAGAGCGGATCGAGCTGGGTCAGCGTGGCGATCGCATCGCCGGCGTTGAGGTACTGCCCGGGATTGATGCGCCGTATGCCGACCTGGCCGGAGAATGGCGCACGTATGCTTTTCTGCTGGATCCGGGCGTCCAGTTGCCGGACGGCCGCCGCGGCCTGGGCGGCCTCCGCCTTGCGCTGTTCGAACAATTCGCGCGGTTCGGCGCCGGTGGGGGCCAGTTCCTGCGAGCGCCGCAATTGGACCTGGGCGAAATCGGCCCTGGCCACCGCGGCAGCACGATCCGCCTGTTCGGGAGCGTCATAGAGCTTTACCAGCACCGCACCCTCCTTCACGGTCTGGCCGGCGTCGAAATGGATCGCGGTCACCCGCCCCGGCGTATCGGGGGCCAGCAACACTTCGCGCACGGCTTGCAGATCGCCGACGGCCTGCAGTTCCTCTGCCACGCTGCGAGGTTCGGCGCGGATCGTCGAAACCGGCAGCGGCGGCATGGCATGGTGTCCCGCATCACCGCTGCGGGCGGTGCGCCAGGCATACAGCAGGCCGCAGACCACGACGAGGCCGACGACACCGATGGCAATGGGCCGGGTACGGGAAGTGGGCAGTGGGGCTCATGCGCTGCGTCCCTTCACGACCGGGGTGAGGGATGCGCGCCGCCGGGTGTGCCGGACCATCGCGCGGAGGCAAAGTGAATACATAGGGGGATTTCCTCGATAAGAACCGGCGCTTGCCCGGCCGGCGAGGCACGCTCGGCCCGAAACATGGCAAACCACGACGCGGAGCCTACCCAGGGGCGCCTCCAACCCCATTGCGAAATCAGGTCAGGATATTTTTCATTACGGCCAAACCCGGCATGCCAATGCAAATGACCTGATTGAATAACAATCTGGCCTGAATTCGCCATCAAGCCAATCCCGGTCCATTGTGAAATAGCCCATCCAAACGCCAATGAGTTTTATTTGATGTGCGATCTCACGGATGCTGGAGAGCTCCAGTGGCAAATCGGTATGCGCGCTGCCGTCCTTCCTTCGCCGCGTGGGCACAGGCCTGCTCGCCGCAGCGTGCTCGGCTCGGCGGTCGCGGCAGCCATCTTCGTCAGCACGCAGGGCGTATCCGCCGCCGAACCGGTGCAGGGACAAAACGAGTTCGAGGAAACAGCGCCGCGTGACGCGAAGACCCTGCCGGCCGTCAATATCACGGCCCGTGAGGATCCGGCGACGACCGAAGCTACAGGCTCCTACACGACGGGCGAAACGGCAGCGGCCACGCGCCTGCCGCTTTCGCTGCGGGAAACACCGCAGTCGGTCACGGTGGTCACGCGCCAGCGCATGGACGACCAGCAACTGAATTCGGTGCAGGGCGTGCTGGAAAACACCACGGGCATCGCCTCGTACCAGTCCGACAGCGAGCGCACGAGCTTCTATTCGCGTGGCCTGCTGATCAACAACGTGCAGTACGACGGCATCCCTACCGTGGTCGGCAACATTGTCAACGGCAGCGGCATCGGTTCTCTCGATACGGCGTTCTACGACCGTGTGGAGGTCGTACGCGGCGCCTCCGGCTTGCTGACCGGTACCGGCAATCCCTCCGCCGCCATCAACCTGGTGCGCAAGCGGCCGACCCGTGAATTCTCGGCCTCCGCCTCGATCGGTGCGGGGAGCTGGGACACCTACCGGGGAATGGCCGACGTTTCTACACCGTTGACCCAGGATGGCCGCATCCGCGCGCGCGTGGTGGGAACGTACCAGGACGGCCACTCCTACATCGACGGGTACCGGCCGCAGAGGAAGTCGTTCTACGGCATCGTCGAGGCGGATCTGACCCCGGACACGAAGGTGAGCCTGGGCTACGACTACCAGGACATCACGCCGAAAGGCGCCACCTGGGGCGGCATGCCGCTGTGGTTCAGCGACGGCACGCAGGCGGAGTATCCGCACTCCAGCACCTACGCGCAGGACTGGAGCCGTTGGGACAACACCCTCAAGACGTCGTTTGCCGAAATCGAGCACCGCTTCGCTGGCGGATGGAACCTGCGGGCCGTCGCGAACCAATACCGCACCGCATACGATGCCGAACTGCTCGGCCTGATCGGCCGCCCCGACCGATCCACGGGGCTGGGCACTTATCCCTATGGAGCCTATCCGGTGGCGCTGGCGTCGGAAGGCCGCAGCCGCCAGAACAGCTTCGACGCGATGGCGAGCGGCCCCTTCGAACTGCTGGGCCGCCGGCATGAGCTGGTGGTGGGGGCGACGAGTTCGCGCCGCACGGCCGGCCAGCAGGATATCGCGCCCTTCTATCCAGGCGTCGTGCCGGTCAATGTCTATGACCTGCGCCCTGCCTATCCACGGCCCGATTTCGGGGCCATGACCTGGATGACGACCAACACCCGCATCCGGCAGAGCGGCATCTACAGCGCTGCCCGGCTGTCGCTGGCCGACCAGCTGAAACTCGTCGTCGGCGGCCGCTTCAGCAACTACGAAATCGACGACGGCGCCGGTGGCAACCCGCTGCATTACAAGAAGACCGGTGAATTCACCCCGTATGCCGGCCTGGTCTACGACATCGACAGCACCTACTCCGCCTACGCCAGCTACACGGGCATCTTCAATCCGCAGACCGATTACCGGGACAGCAACGGCAATGTGCTCACGCCGTCCAAGGGAAAAACCAGGGAAGTCGGCCTGAAGGGCCAGTACCTCGACAGGCGACTGAACGCGTCGGTCGCGGTGTTCGAGACAGAGCTGGACAACGCGGCGCAGATCGTCGCAGGCACCTATACGCCAGGTGGAGCCCAGGCCTACAAAGGCGCCGACGGGACGAAGTCGCGCGGGATCGAGCTGGACCTGCAAGGCGAGTTGGCGCGTGGCTGGAACGTCTATGCAGGTATCGCCCATTTCACGGCGAAAGACGGCGCTGGCGTCCGGCTGAACTCGCAGCTGCCGCGCACCACGGCCCAGTTCTTCACCACCTACCGGTTGCCGGGAGAGTGGAGCAGGCTGACTCTGGGCGGAGGCGCCAAATGGCAGAGCCGCATCTATGAGGCGCCGAACGCCGGCACCAGCTCGCTGGGCGGGGAGCAGCGTTCCTACGCCCTGGTCTCCCTGGTGGCACGTTACGCCATCACGGAAAAGACCAACGTGGCGGTGAACATCAACAACGTGTTCGACAGGAAGTACGCCCTGCAGAAGGGCGACTTCGACACGGTCAGCCATGGCGCGCCGCGCAACGTGATGGTGACGCTGGACTACAGGTATTGACGATGGAGAAAACCTCTATGCCCCGCCATTCCCCCGCCCAGCCACGCACTGCCGCGCTCCTGGACATGCAACGCCCGGACAAGGTCGCCCTGTCCTGGCTGACGACCGCCATGGGTGCCGTGCTTTTTGTCGCCTTCCAGTTGTTCTTCTACGTCAACGACTTCGCGAGGGCCCACGGAGCGACACCGGCGATCACGTTCGAGCCCGGCGTGCTGTGGATATTTCCCGCCTTCTATGGTTGCTGGATCGTCACGGTGCTTCTCGCGCTGGCCGGAACCCGGAGGGCCCGGTGGATCACCCTCGTCCTCGGCGGCCTGCTCGTCGTGCTGAACACGCTCGGGGGAGTTTCCGACGGGTTGCGCGACGGTTGGTATGTTGCCTTCTCGGCAGTGTTCTTCATCACCCTGCCCGGTGTGTTCGCCATTGCGGCCACCTGGCGCCATCTCAAAAGCAAGGGAGTGGGCCATGTCCATGAATAGCTCGAACTTTCCCCTGGTCTGGATGAATCTTTCACAGGAACCCGGGCACGACCATCAGAAGGACTTCGACGAATTCGAGGCCAATCTGCAGCGCGGCGAGCCCTTCGTGATCCTCAGCGATACCGCTCCCTCGGAAGACCATGAGCACACGCCCGGGGACAGGAAACGCACCACGCTCTGGATGAAAAAGCACAAGGACGCACTGCGCAGGCTGGTCCTGGCCATGATCCTGATCGAACCCAACCAGGCAAAGCGTCTGGCCTTCAAGGCCTTCTCGGTGGTCTTTGCCAAATTCTGGGGCTACCCCCTCCTTCTGGCGTCTTCGCATGAGCAGGCCATCGAGATGGCGACAGAACTGCTGTCAGCGAACGAGGAGTCATCTCGCTGAAGGCCCGGAGCGCTGCCGAGACCTCTCTTGCCAGCGACCTGCTGCAGGTCCTGGCGGACAGGTCGCGGCCTCGCGGTGCACCCGGCCCCCCCACCGGTGAACCTCGTCGCCCACGCAGTTCCCAGCGCCGCCGCCAGCAACACCACCAAAGCCGGCGCGAACGCGCGGGCGCCGAAGCGTTCGAGCAGCAAGCCTCCGACGATGCCACCGCCGGCAATGGCCGTGTTCCATGCGGTGACCAGCATGGACTGGGCCATGTCCGCCGCATCTCCTGCCGTCCGGACCAGCGCCGTCTGGAACAGTGTCGCCGCGCCTCCGAAGGCCAGCCCCCAGCCGGCCACCGCTGCATACACCACGCCGGGCGAGTCGCCCGCCACACCGAGTGCCAGCGCAGCGAGTCCGAACACCACCGTGCTGGCGAGCGTCAGCGCGCGCAGATGGCGATCGATCAGCATGCCGACGATCCAGATGCCCATCAGCGACGTGGCACCGAATACCAGCAGCACCAGATCCGTTCGTTCGGCCATGTCCGCCGCCGCCAGGAACGGTGCGATGTAGGTATAGAGGATGTTGTGGGCCAGCACGAAGGCGAGCACCAAGAACAGCACCGGAGCCACGCCCGGCAGCGTGAACACCTGCCGCAACGATGCCCGCTCGCCCGCCGTCTGTCCGGGGAAGTCCGGCACCTGCACGCGCACCCACGCCATGAGTACCAGCGCCAATGCGCTCATGATGCCGAAGCACGTCCGCCAGCCCGCCAGGCTGCCCAGGAAGGTACCAGCCGGCACGCCCAGCGACAGCGCCAGTGGCGTGCCCACCATCGCAACGGCGATGGCCCGGCCCTTCTGGTGCTCCGGCACCATGCGCGCTGCATGGCCCGCCAGAAGCGCCCACAGCAGCCCGGCCGACACGCCCGCGATGAAGCGAGCCACCATGGTCAGCACGTAGCTGCCGGACAACGTCGTCACGGCATTCGCGACCACGAAGCCCGCGATGGCCGCCAGCATCAATGGGCGGCGGCGCACGCCCTGCGTGGCGGCGGTCAGCGGAATCGCTGCCACCAGCGAGCCGATGGCATAGATGGTGACGGTCTGGCCGGCCCACGCCTCGGACACCGACAGGTCCTGCGCCATCTGCGACAGCAGACCGGCCGGCAGCGCTTCGGTCAGGATGGTGATGAAGGCCGACATGGCCAGTGCCAGCAGCGAAGCCAGCGGAAGGCGGTCACGGGATGCGGCGCTCATCGTGCCTCCTGCAGCGCAGGCTGCGACGTGTCGTCCATGGAACGGGCCACGACCACCTTGCCCGCGACGCCACCGAGCTCCACCAGCCGATGGGCTTCGATCAGGCGTGCTGCGTCCAGGGGATGCAGTACCCGGCTGACCGTCGAGCGCAGCACGCCCGCGTCCACCAGCGCCGCCACTTCATCGAGGATGCGGTGCTGCGCGATCATGTCCGGAGTGCGGTAGAGCGGACGGGTGAACACCATCTCCCAATGCAGCGACACGCTCTTTGCCTTGAACGGCGCCGCATCCAGCGTGTCGTGGTCGTCGATGATCGCCAGCCGGCCCTGCGGCGCGATCAGTTCCGCCAGTTCGTGCAGATGGTCGGCGGTATGCGACAGCGCCGCGATGTGGGTGATGGCCGGCACCGGCAGCGTGCCGACCTGCGCCGGCAGCGGCTGCCGATGGTCGATGGCATGGTGTGCGCCCAGCGCGAGGCACCAGTCGCGGCTTTCCCGGCGCGAGGCGGTAGCGATCACCGTCAAGCCCGTCAGCCGCCGGGCGAGCTGGATCAGCATGGAGCCGACCCCGCCTGCGCCGCCCAGCACCAACAGGCTTCCGGCATCTGCCGGCCTGCCGGACACCACGCCCAGGCGGTCGAACAGCAGTTGCCAGGCCGTCAGCGCGGTCAGCGGCAGTGCTGCCGCCTCGGCGAAGCCCAGAGTCTTCGGCATGTGGCCGGCAATGCGCTCGTCCACCAGGTGGAGCTGGGCATTGCTGCCGCTGCGGTCGAAAGAGCCCGCGTAGTACACCTTCTGCCCCGGCTGGAACAGCGTGACCGCGTCACCGACCGCCTCGACGACCCCTGCGGCATCCCACCCCAGGGAACGAACGGAATCCGGCGCATCCACGAGGCCTGCGCGGATCTTCGTGTCCACCGGATTGACCGAGACTGCGCGGACTGCCACCAGCAGGTCATGCGGTCCCGGCTCCGGGCGCTCGGCATCGACATCGGTCAGGCAGTCAGGATCGGCCAGCGTGGAACCGCGACGAAACGCGATGGAGGCCATCCGTGCGGGCATCGCTGTCATGGCCGAACCTCCTGCGCGCCATACACGGCATCGCGCAAGTCGGTGACGAAACGGCCGGACATGCCTTCGTACAGCGTGTTGGTGAAGGCGACCACGCTCAAGCCCTGCACCCGGTCCACGAACCACGAGTGGCCATAGGCGCCGCCCCAGCGCCAGGTGCCAGCCGATTCCGGCGACGCGGCCAGGCCAGGATCTCGCAGCACCGAGAAGCCCAGGCCGAAGCCGAAGCCCGGTGCGGCAGCCAGCTCGAGGCCGCCGGTCTGGTCGCGTCCCATTTCCTCGACCAATTCCCCGGGCAGCAGCGTGCCGCCGCCCTGCCGCAGGGTTTCGAGCAGGCGCAGGAAGTCGCCGGCCGTGCCCGCCATGCCGGCGCCTCCTGACGGAAAAGCCTGCGCATCGAAAATGCGGGCCGGGCTGTAGGCGATGCCGACAGTGCCGTCGAACACCGCAACGGTCTCCCCTTCGGCCAGCCGGTGGGGCTGCGGAGCGCCGTTGACGTAGGCAGTGGCCACGCGCCGTGGATCGCGGGCAACGAAGCCGGTATCGGCCATGCCCAGCGGCCCCGTGACCAGGTGGCCCACCGCCTCGTCCAGCGGCGTGCCGTGGATGCGCTCGATCAGCGCGCCCAGCACGTCGGTTGCCAATGAGTATCCCCAGCCCGTGCCCGGTTCGTACAGCAGCGGCACGCTGGAGAGACGGTGCAGGTTCTCGGCCAGGCCGATGCCGGACGCATCCATTCCGTCCGAGATGCCTGCGCGCGCGTAGGGGCCGTCCGCGCCGGCCTCCAGGAAGCGGTAGCCGAGCCCTGCCGTGTGGCTGAGCAATTGCCGGGCCGAGATGCGCGCCTCACGTCCATCGGCCAACCGGGGCCGGAACCCAGGCAGCCAGCGCTCGATGCCCGCATCCAGGTCGAGCCGCCCCTTCGCCACCAGCGCCAGTGCAGCGGCGGAAACGATGGGCTTGCTGACCGAGGCCAGCCGGAAGACCGTCTCCAGGGTCATGGCGTGCGCGCTTTCTCGGTCGGCAAGACCCGCAGCCTGCTGGTGGATCGGTTCACCATCGCGCGCGACCAGCACGACGGCCCCGACCAGGCGCCGGTCGTCCAATGCCTGCTGCACGACCGCCTGGATACGGTCGGAAAGGCGTGCGGGGGCCCGCCCCTGGCGCGCGGGGAATGGGTGACTCGTCATGGCAAATACCTCGGTGATGGACATTGCCTCGACGATAGGAAGACATCGATTCGAGAAAAAGCAGGCTACAGTTCCTTGATATCCGGAACGAAATGTCCGCAATCACCAGGAGCGCCGAGCATGGACAGCCTGAATGGCTTCACGGTTTTCGTGCAGGTGGCCGAGACGCGCAGCTTCGTCGCTGCCGGCCGGCTGATGGGCGTGTCGGCCTCTGCCGTCGGCAAGAGCGTGGCGCGGCTGGAGGAAAAACTGGGCGTGCGCCTGTTCCACCGCAGCACACGCAGTGTCACCCTCACGGCGGAGGGCGCGCTGTTCCTGGAGCGCAGCCGCCGCATCCTGGCCGAGATCGAAGCGGCAGAACTGGAACTGTCGCAAGCCACCGCCGCACCACGCGGACGCCTGCGCGTGAGCCTGCCGCTGGTCAGCTCGCTGGTGCTGCCGGTACTGGGCGAGTTCATGCGCGAGTACCCCGAGATCGAGCTGGACCTGGACTTTACCGACCGGATGGTCGAAGTGGTCGAGGAAGGCTTCGATGCCGTGGTGCGCACGGGCGAGCCGGCCGACTCGCGCCTGTCGGCCCGCCGCCTCGGCACGTTCCAGATGCGGCTGGTGGCCTCGCCCGATTACCTGGCGCGCCGCGGTACACCCGCAACGCCTGCCGATCTGCGCCAGCATGCCTGCCTGCACTACCGCTTTCCCAACAGCGGCAAGCTGGAGACCTGGGCACTGCGGCAAACGCCCGGCGAGCCCGAGGTTCAGTTGCCCACCTCGATGATCTGCAACAACATCGAGACCCGCGTCTGTTTTGCACTGCAAGGGCTGGGGATCGCCTACCTGCCGGACTTCGCCGTCCGGGAGCCGTTGGCCGACGGCCGGCTCACGCCGGTCCTGGCGGAGCATGTGGAGCGCAGCGGGGTTTTCCACGTGCTGTGGCCTGCGAGCAAGCACCCCTCGCCCAAGGTCCGGGCGCTGGTCGATTTCCTGTGCGCGCGGGTGTTTCCGGAGCACCGCGGCGAGCGACACCGAACGGCCCGGACATGACGATGCGTTCCAAAGGCAGGAACCTGCCAGGAGCGGCTGCAGCGCAGAGGCCCGCAGGCCACCGGCAAATCCCGGGACAGACGGAGGGTTAAGCCTGCAGTTCACGGCAAAAAGATAGCTAGCTATCTAAACTTTTGCCATGTCCGATGCCCCACATACCGCCCCTGCCGATCCGGCGGAACTGCGACACCTCACCTTTTCGCTCGGCCTGTTGCAGCGCGCCTACCGCGCTGCGGCCGACCGGGCGGTCGCGCCCCTGGGCGTGTCGCAGGCGGCCGGCTGGGCCGTGCTGACCATCGGCCGGCATGGCGACGGCACCCGCCAGGGCGTGATCGCCGACTTGCTCGGCATCGAAGGGCCGACGCTGATCCGCACGTTGGACCAGTTGGTCGCCGCCGGCCTGGTCGAACGCCGGGAAGACCCGGCCGACCGCCGCGCGCGCACCCTGCACCTGACCGAGGCCGGCAAAGCGATCCTCGCCCGCATCGAGGAAGCCCTGAACGGCCTGCGCACCGAGCTGTTCCAGGACATCCCGGCGGAGGACGTGCGCGCCTGCCTGCGCGTCTTCGGAACGCTCTGGACGCGCCTGGGCAAGGCCGACCGCGGCGGAGCTGCCACGGAAGGCTGACATGCAAATGCCCCGCCTGCTGCCGCGCTTCAGCCCGGCCGAGATGCTCTTTTCCGCGAAATGCTTCGCCGCCGCCATGCTGGCCATGGCGGTTGCGAGCTGGGCCGGCCTGCCGCGGCCCTTCTGGGCGCTGATGACCACCTACATCGTGGCCAACCCGCTGGCCGGCGCCGTGCGGTCCAAGGCCGCATTCCGCCTGGGCGGCACGCTGCTGGGCTGCGCCGCCACGCTGCTGATGGTGCCGGCGATGGTCGATGCGCCCGAGCTGCTCACGCTGGCGCTGGCCCTGTGGGTAGCGCTGTGCCTGTTCGTCTCGCTGCTGGACCGCACGCCGCGCTCCTACCTGTTCATGCTGGCCGGCTACTCGGCGGCGCTGATCGGGTTTCCGGCCGTGAATGCACCCACCGGCATCTTCGAGACGGCCTCGGCCCGCGTGCAGGAGATCGGCATCGGCATCGTCTGCGCCGGGCTGGTGCACAGCCTGGTGTGGCCGGCGAGCATGGTCCCGACGCTGGTCGGCATGATGGACCGCACATGGGCCGATGCCGGTGCGTGGCTGCGCGCCATGCTGCAGCCGCCCGCTCCCTCCGACGACGGCCGGTCCGCCGCGCCGGCGCAGCAGGCCGCCCGGCGCAAGCTGGCGGGCGACATCTCCCAACTGCGCGTGATGGCAACGCACGTACCCTTCGACACCAGCCACCTGAAGTGGACGGCGGAAGCCATCCGCGCGCTGCAGCATGAAGTCGCGGCGCTCACACCCTTCGCCTCGGCCGTGGACGACCGGCTGCGCGCCCTGCGCGATGCCGATGGCCGCCTGCCGGCAGACGTGGAACGCACTGTGGGCCGGGTGCTGGCCCGGCTGGCCGACAGCGGCCGGGCGGGGCCGGGCCGGCCCGGCATGCCGCTGGCCGCCGAGGACGCGGCCGAACTGCGCATGGCAGCCCGTGCGCTGGCGGATTGCGCACCGCAGCCCGCGGACGGCTGGATCCTGGCGCTGCGCACGGGCCTGGCCGTGCGCTTGGAAGAGCTGATCGACGCCTGGGCCGCCTGCGTGCAGCTGCGGGAACGCATCGACGCCGGCCTGGCCGGCCGCCCGCAGCCGCTGACGCCGCCCGGCCACCGGACCGCAGTGCCCGCCGCGCGCAACGTTCTGCATAGCGACGTGGGGATGGCCGCCTGGTCGGCGGTGGCGGCGGCGCTGGCGATCTGCCTGTGCTCGGCCTTCTGGATCCTCAGCGGCTGGTCCGGCGGCGCGGCCATGCCCATGATGGCGGCGGTCTTCTGCTCCTTCTTCGCCGGCATGGACGATCCCGTGCCGGCCATCTACTCCTTCCTGAAGGCGCTGCTGCTGTCGCTGCCCCTGGGCGCGCTCTATGTGCTGGTGCTGATGCCGCTGGTGGTGGACCTGCCCACGCTGGCCGTGGTCTGCGCGCCGGTCTTCCTGGTGCTGGGCGCCTATATGGCGCGGCCCGCCAACACGCTGATGGCCATGGGGCTGCTGCTGTCGGGCGTGATCGGCACGCTCTCGCTGCACGACACCGGCCAGGCGGACTTCGCCAGCTTCGTCAACAGCTCGGTCGGCCAGGTGCTGGGCGGGGCGGCGGCCGCGGTGGTCACGGCGCTGATGCGGTCGGTGAGCGCCGAGTGGAGCGCCCGCCGCATCCAGCGCCGCACCTGGCGCGAACTGGGAGGGCTGCCGCGCCAAGCCGACGCTGCCCAGGCCCGCCTGCACGCGGCCCGCGTGCTCGATCGCATCGGACTGCTGGCACCGCGCATCGCCCAGGCCGGCGGCACGGTGGCGGGCGTGAATGCCGACGACGCGCTGGTGGACCTGCGCATCGGCACCGACCTCCACGCGCTGCACCGCCATGCAGCGCTGCTGCCGGGCCGGCTCGGGCCGGACATCCTGGCCCAGGTGGCACGCCTGTTCCGCGAACATCCGGCAAGCTCCACCACCGAGCAGGCCGCACAGGCGCAACCGCTGCTCGCGGAGCGCATCGACGAGGCAGTGCAGGCACTGCTGCCGCCAGCGCCTGCCCCGCAGGCCTCCCCGGCCAGTGGCGCGGGCACCGGCACCGACGACGAGCGCCGCCGCGTGCTCGCCGCCCTGGTCGGCCTGCGCCGCAACCTGTTTCCCTCGCGGCCCTGGCCGGCCGCCCCCCATCCCGCGCAGGAGGCCCTGGCATGACCGGCGAAGCCACGTTCTATGGCGTGTACGTGCCCTGGCTGCTGATGCTGGCCGTGCTGGCCTGGCCCCTGTGCTGGGGCGCGCGCCGGCTGCTGGGCAGCCTGGGTCTCTACCGCTGGGTATGGCATGCGGCCCTGTTCGACACGGCGCTCTATGTGCTGATCCTGTTCCTGCTCACCCGGCTCACCGCACCGGGAGGATTCTTCTCATGACTTCGACAACGACCCAAACGATCGCGACGCGAGCCCGCGCCTTCGCAGCGCAACTGCTCCGGGTGCTGCTGACCCTGGGCGTGGTGGCCCTGGCCGCCTGGGCTGCCCTGCGCCTGTGGGACCACTACGAACTCGCGCCCTGGACCCGCGACGGCCGCGTGCGCGCCAACGTCGTGCAGGTGGCGCCCGACGTCTCGGGCCTGGTGCATGCCGTGCAGGTGCAGGACAACCAGGCCGTCAAGGCGGGCCAGGTGCTGTTCGAGATCGACCCGGCGCGCTTCTCGCTCGCCGTGCAGCAGGCGCGCGCCGGAGTGCAGTCGGCCCGGGCCACGCTGGCGCAGGCGCGCCGCGAGGACGCCCGCAACGACAGCCTGTCGGACCTGGTGCCGCGCGAGGCGCGCGAACAGACACGGGCCCGGGTGGAAGCCGCCGCCGCCGCGCTGGCCCGGGCCGAGGTCGATCTGCGCACGGCCGAACTCAACCTGCAGCGCGCCACGGTGCGCGCACCGGTGGACGGCTGGGTCACCAACCTGGACCTGCGCGCGGGCGCCTACGCCGCCGCCGGCCGCGGCGCCATGGCGATCGTCGATCGCGGCTCCTTCTACGTCGAAGGCTATTTCGAGGAGACCAAGCTCGCCCGCATCCATCCTGGCGATGCCGTGCGGGTGACGCCCATGGGCAGCCGGGTGCCGCTGGCCGGCACGGTACAGAGCATCGCCGCCGGCATCGCCGATCGCGACCGCTCCACCGGCGCCAACCTGCTGCCCAGCGTCAGCCCCACCTTCAACTGGGTCCGCCTGGCGCAGCGGGTGCCGGTGCGGGTGCAACTGGATGCACAGCCGGACGCAGCCGGCCTCGTGTCCGGCCAGACCGTGCTGGTCGAAGTGGTGGCCCGGGAAGGCCGGACATGACACGCCGCCCCGCCCTCTCCCGTGCTGCCGGACTCGCCCGGCGGGCCGCGCCCCTGTTCGCTGCCCTGCTCCTGGCCGGCTGCAGCAGCATGTCCGTCGGGCCCGACTACCATGTACCGGCCGAGGCGGCCGTGCGCGATCCGGCCGCGGCCCGGCCCTTCCAGGAGGCGCAGGCGGCCGGCGCCGATGCCGCCGTCTCCGCAGAGCCCCTGCCGCCGCGCTGGTGGCACCTGTTCCGCGACCCGGCGCTCGATGCCCTGGTGCAGGAGGCGCTGGCGCACAACACCGATCTGCGCGTCGCCGCCGCCAACCTGGAACTGCAGCAGGCGGCACTGGCCCAGGTGCGGGCCGCCGAACAGCCGCAACTGTCGTTGTCCGGCGGTCCGGGCTACGGCCACGTCTCGGGCCTGTCGGAACTGGCACCCGGCGTCAGCCCGTCCAACCAGTTCGCGTACAGCGTGGACGCGGGCCTTTCCTACCAGGTCGATGTGGTGGGCGAACTGCGGCGCGCGGCCGAAGCGGCGCAGGCCGACTCCGCGGCGGCGGCTGCCGCGGTCGACCTGGCCCGCGTGAACGTGGCGGCGGGCACCGCACGCGCCTATGCCATCGCCTGCGGCACGGGCCGGCAATTGAAGGTGGCCGAATCCTCCGTCGCCCTGCAGAAGGAGCAACTGGGCGTGGTGCAGCGGCTGCACGACGCGGGCCGCGCCGGCGCCACCGACCTGGCACGCTCGCGCTCGCTGCTCGCCCAGCTGGAAGCATCGCCCCCCGCACTGCGGGCGCAGCGCCAGGCAGCGCTGTACCAGCTGGCGGCCTGGCTGGGTCGCACGCCGGGTGCGCTGCCGGCCGAGGTGCAGCAGTGCGCCACCGTGCCGCAGGTGGCCGGCGCGCTGCCGGTGGGCGACGGGGCCGCGCTGCTGCGCAGGCGGCCCGACCTCCGGCGCAGCGAGCGGCAACTGGCCGCCGCCACGGCCCGCATCGGCGTGGCCACCGCCCAGCTCTATCCCAAGGTGTCGCTGGGCCTGTCGGCCAGCTCGGCCGGGCCGGCCTCCGACTTCCTGGGCCGGGACACGTTCTCCTGGAACATCGGGCCCCTGATCCGCTGGAGCCTGCCCAACACGGGTGCCGCCCGCGCCCGCATCGCCGGTGCCGAGGCGTCCACCCGCATGGCCCTGGCCAGCTTCGACGGCGCCGTGCTGCAGGCCCTGCGCGAGACGGAGACCGCGCTGTCGGCCTACCGGCAGGAACTGGTCAGCGTGGAAGCGCTCCAGCGCGCCCGGGACGACAGCGCCCAGGTGGCGCAGCAGGCCCAGCGCCTCTACGTGGGCGGCCGCAGCGCGTACCTCGATACGCTGGACGCCCAGCGTTCGCTGGCCACGGCGGAAGCCAGCCTCGCAGCCGCGCAGGCCCGGGTGGCGCAGGAGCAGGTGGCCGTGTTCATGGCGCTGGGTGGTGGATGGGAATGAGGTCGGATCGCAGGTCGCGCATCGAAGCTTGTGATCGAAAATTCCTCCTGCTCGATCGTCAACAAGCCCTGGAACCCGCATCGTTAAAGGCTTAGCGCGCTCGAAAGTGCCCTGGAACACCCTGCTCTTCGCCTCCTCAGAACGTGTTCAGCCAGATCGGGGATAATGCGAAGAGTTCCCATCTAGCCGCGCGCCAAAGCTCAGCCGCCGCCACAGTCCGACGCCCATCTGCTGAGGGGAATACGTCGTTTCCTTCTGGCAAGGCCAATCCGTGCTTGAGCGCTACTACCGAGAACTGCTGGGTTTTCTTTCTCGCGCCGTGAAAGACCGCGACACCGCGGCTGATCTGACGCAGGAAAGCTACGCCCGCGTACTGGCGGTGCAGCAGTCAGGCCAGCCCGTACATGACCCGCGCGCGCTGCTGTATCGCACGGCCCGCAATCTCATGATCGATCAGCACCGCCGCGCGGACGTACGGGTCGACTCGGGCATGGCCGCCTCGCTGGACGACCAGGAAGCAGGCCTCGACGACCTGCCCGGCCCGCCGTCCCAGCAGCCCGATGCCATCTTGTCCACGCGCGAGAACTTGGCGGCCGTCATTGCCGTCATCGACAAGCTCCCTCCGCGCTGTCGCGAAGCCTTCATCCTCTACAAGTTCGACGGCCTGTCCTACGCCGAGATCGCCGAGCGGATGGGTATCTCCCCCCGTACTGTCGAAATGCAGTTGAAGATCGCCATGCAGGCCTGCTGGCGCCGCCTTGACGAACACGAAGGCAGCGGCGCGCAGCCCTCGCCGGTCCGGGGCCGGAAAAAGCGCTCCGATCCATGAAGCCAGGAAAATTTCTTGCGCGGCCCCCGTTCAGATACCGTATTTGACGCCGTTGGTGCGTCTACATAAGAAGAGAAGCTTTTTCCATGATTCCTCGGCCACCACCACCAGAAGACGCCTCTGGCTTGCGCCAGGACGTGCTTGACTGGTTCATCCGTCGCCAGCGCGACGGCTGGAGCGCCCGGGACGAAACCGAGTTCCAAGCGTGGCTGGACGCCGATGCCATCCACCGCCAGCGCTATGCGCAATGGGAATCGCACTGGAGGGCCTTCGACGGAATTTCCGCCGCCGATGTGGCTCAATTGCGCCGCAACCTCGAGCGCGACAAGGTGCGGGAGGAGGACGCCCGGCAAAACCGTGCCCATGGGCGGGTGGCTCAGCAAGGCGTCTCCCGACGCAGCGTCTTCGCGCCCGCTCTGGCTGTGGCGTCCCTCGCAATCCTTGTTGGCAGCGCCGGGCTGGTGGCCTGGAACCACTTGCAGGCCCAGCCCGTGTTCGCCCAGGCCTTCTCCACCCAGCGCGGCCAGCAGACCGAGGTGGCGTTGCCCGACGGCAGCCGCCTGCGTTTGGACACCGCCACCCGGCTGGAGGTCACCTACTACCGCATGCGGCGCGAAGTGAGGCTCCAGGATGGCCAAGTCGTGTTCAGCGTGCAGGCCGATACCGAACGCCCATTCCACGTGCTGGCCGGCCCGGTGGACGTTACCGTGGTTGGAACCAAGTTCTCAGTGCGACATACGCCCCGCCTGCCGGGCAGTCAAGGGGTGCAGGTGGCCGTGGAGCGAGGCCAGGTGCTGGTGGCCCGCAGGGATGGCGCGTCGGCCGGCCTGCCCGCTACGGTGGACCTCACCGCCGGCCAGCAAATCGAGGTGGATTCCATGGGTGCCCTGGGCACCGTGGGGGCAGTGCCTGGCGACGGTATCGCGCCCTGGCGTGACAACCGCGTCAGCTTCGTGAATACCCCGCTGGTACAGGCCCTGGCCGAACTGGAGCGCTACGGCGACACGGGTCTCGCGGTGCGCGACCCCGCCATCGCCGCTCTGCGCCTGTCGGGCACCTTCGACCCGCGCGACGCGATGACACTGCGACGCGTGCTGCCGAATGCCCTGCCGGTGCAGCTGCGGGACGCGGAAGGCGTCACTGAAATAGTGCCCGCACGTTAAGGGCACGCGGGCGGACAAAAAAATCTGAAATTCATTACCGTATTTCTGGCAACTCGCGCGTCTTCATTAGTAGGAAGCATTCGCATTCACTACCAAGAGGACCTTCATGAGTCGCCAGAACTTTCGGCCGGCCCCCCTTGCCTTGGCCATTGCCTTTGCATTGGGGGCTAGCGCCGTTGGTGCGCAGGGTGCTGCGCAGCCCGATGCGCCGGTGCCGATCAGCATCCCGCCCCAGCCGCTCGCAGACGCGCTCAATGGCTGGGCGCGACAGACCCGCATCCAGCTCATCGCACCGCAAGGCTTGGTGACAGGCAAGACCGCCCCGGCCGTCTCAGGCACGCTGACCCCGAACCAGGCGCTGAACCGCCTGCTCTCCGGCAGCGGATTGATCGCCGCATGGGAAGCCAGTGCCGTCGTCATCAAGGCGGCTCCGCCCTTCGATGGCGGCCTGGCGACGCTGGCGCCCGTGACGGTGACGGGCAAGGCCGAACGCGGCGACGGCCTGCCCGAAGCGTATGCCGGCGGGCAAGTCGCACGCGGTGGGCGGCTTGGCATCCTGGGCAACGTGGACGTGATGGATGCGCCCTTCAACACCACCAACTACACCTCCGAGCTGATCGACAACCAGCAGGCCGCCACGCTCGCGGATGTTCTGAAGAACGACCCTTCGGTCACTATTTCACAGTCATCGGCCATCTCGAATCCAGGAAATTTCATTGTTCGAGGATTCACCGCCAATACCAATTCATCCACGTATGACGGCGTGTCCGGGATGATGCCGTGGTGGGGTGCTTTTCCCGCCGAGTTCATCGAGAGGGTGGAAGTGCTCAAAGGCCCGAACGCGCTGCTCAACGGCATGTCGCCCGCCGGCACTGTGGGCGGCACCGTCAACCTGGTTCCCAAGCGGGCAGGCGACAACCCCTTGACGCGCCTGACGCTGGGCATGGAGTCGGATGCCTTGTGGACGAGCCACCTGGACGCCGGCCGCCGCTTTGGCGCCAATGGCGAATGGGGCGTGCGCTTCAACGGCAGCTACAAGAACGGCGAGGGCTATATCGACGATCAGAAGAGAGAGAGCTACGCCGGTGCCCTCGCACTGGACTATCGCGGCGAACGGGTGCGCCTGACGCTGGACAGCTATCGCTTTCAGCAAGAAATGCATGGCGGGGGACCACTGATCGCCTACGCCGCCTCCGGCCTGACTTCGCTGCCTGATGCCCCCGACGGCAGCACCAACATGCTTCCGAATGCCCGCGAGAGCAAATCAACGACCAGCGCGCTCATCCTTGGCGGCGAGTACGACTTCAACGACCGTTGGACTGCCTACGCCAAGCTGGGTGTGTCGCACGACGACATCCCGGCGATGTGGTCGGGAAACATGACGACTCAAGCCAATGGCGCAGGAAGCCTGAGCATCACTGCCTGGCCATCGGACCTCAAGAGCAAAACTGCCCAGGCAGGCCTGCGGGGCCGCTTCCAGACCGGTGAGGTCAGTCATGCGGTGTCCCTGAGTGCCTCGTATCTAAAGCAGGACGAGTACTCCTACAGAAATTTCGGCGTTGCTCGGCCGTCCAACATCTATATGCCCGCGCCCATCGTGTCTTGGCAGACCACGCCGAACCCTCTACCAAAGAGCGATGAAAGAACACTCGGCGGAGTCGCACTAGCCGACACGCTCGGCTTCATGGACGACCGCGTGCTGCTGACGATGGGCGTGCGGCGGCAGAATGTGAAGGACACGGCCTTTGCTAAAGGCGTCGTGAGTTCCGCCTACGACGAAGGCGTCTGGTCGCCCATGGTTGGACTGGTGCTCAAGCCGACCGGCACTCTTTCGCTCTACGCCAACCACATCGAGGGGCTGTCTGCGGGCACGGTCGTAGGCCCGGCTTTCGCAAACGCGAGCGAAGTCTTTCCTCCCTACAAGACGAAGCAAAGCGAGATCGGTGCGAAGCTGCAAACGGGCAGCTACACCAACACGATCAGCTTGTTTCAGATCGCCAGGCCGAGCGTGATTGCCGACAACAGCACCACGCCACCCACGGCGCGCCTGGACGGGGAGCAGCGCAATCGCGGCATCGAATGGGCGACCTTCGGCGAGTTGACGCGCGGCCTGCGCGCGCTCGGTGGGGTGACCTATCTGCAGGGCAAGCAGACCAGAACGCAGGGCGGGCTGAACGACGGCAACCAGGCGCCCGGCGCCCCGCGCTGGACCGTCAAGTTAGGCACTGACTGGGACGTGCCAGGCTTGCTTGGCCTCGCGCTCAATGGCCGAGTGACTTACACCAGCGCCCAGTACGTCGACAACGCCAATGTGTTGAAGATTCCGTCATGGACGGTGTTTGATGTGGGAGCGCGCTATGCGGCCCGGCTGGGCGGCAAGGGAGTCGTATTCCGCGCCAACGTCGAAAACCTGTTCAACAAGAACTACTGGCAAGGCGTCGGCGCCGCTCTCTCCGGCTCCGTGGTCCTGGGCGCGCCGCGTACTTTCCGCCTGTCGGCTGCCATCGATTTCTGATCAAAGCAGGCGCCAGCGCATGCCGACAAGCGATGGCGCCATTTTGCTGATAGCAGGGAGTTGCCCGAGCAATGCTTGTCCTTTCCGCCATCGTGTCCACAGCCTTGGGTTCCGCCTGCCTCTACCTGGCCAGTCCCAACCAGAAATGGCTTGAGCGCGTGCTGTCCATTCGGCTGCTCCTGGCTGCCGCTTGCCTGCTGCTGGCCACCGGCCTGTCGCTGTGGATCGTCGCGCTACGCCCGCTGTCCGGCCTATTCGTGACGCTGCATGTGGCAATGGTCTGTCTGTTGGCCTTCCCCTACACCGCCGCGATTCGCGGCGTCTGGCGGAGGAGCTGGCGTGGCTAAAGCTATTCGTCCCGACTGGTGGGGCAAAGCCAGCGCCGGCGCCATCCTCGGTCTGGGCTTGGCGCTCTCGCTGGTCGGCCTCTACGCCTATCTAGGCCCAGGTGGCATAGAGGCTCCAGGTGGTCGTTACTCGCTGATGCGCCACCTCGAAGCCTTCGTCTGGATCGCCGTGTTCGGCTTCTGCTTCCTATTTCGCAGCGGGGCTGCCGCTTGGGGCTGGCTCGGAACGGCCAACCTGCTCGCCTTCGCGGCGCTGTTCGCGTGTCGTTTCCATTTCTTCGCGTGAAGGCATCATGATCCGCGCCGACATCGTCAAACTCTACAAGACCGTCCATACCTGGATCGGCATCACCTGCGGCTTCGCGCTGTTCATTGCCTTCTATGCGGGTGCGCTCACCATGTTCCAGGAACCGATTGCTCGCTGGGCCTCGCCGCCCGCCGCAGGGGTGGCCGCGGTTTCCCTGGACGATGCTCCCCGCCTTTTGGAACTGGTGGCCGCCGCCCATCCTGAAGTGCGGGAGGAAGGCATGACGCTGCACTTGCGCGGGCACGAGAACGAGCCCGCGCGGGTGACCTGGAAAGAGGACGCGCCACATGAAGAAGGCCAGCCGCACGGTCACGTGCACTGGTGGGCAACGCTGGAGCCCGACGGCACGCTGCTGGCAAAGCCCGAGGAGCCGTCTGAACTGGCGGAGTTCATCAACAACATCCACATGCGCGTCGGGATTCCAGAGCCTTGGGGATCGCACCTTATGGGCATGATCTCACTGCTTTACGGCGTGGCGCTGATCGCAGGGGTGATCGTACTGATGCCGTCTCTCGCCAAAGACTTCCTGGCACTGCGCGTCGGCCGCAACCTCAAGCGAATGTGGTTGGACGCGCACAACATCGTCGGAATAACAGCGCTGCCTTTCCACCTCGTGATCGCCGTCACTGCCACGGCGTGGGGGTTCGGCGGACCACTCTGGTCCGCCCAGGAGAGCGTGATCTTCGGCGGCAAGCAGCAAATCCTGATGAAACGCGATTTCCAACGATGGCTGACACCGGAGCCCGCCGGCGAGGCGGGCGTCATGATGCCGCCCGCGCAACTGCTCCAGCACCTGAACGCTCTGGCGCCCGGCTTTGAGCCCAAACTCATGACCTTCACGAACTTCGGAGACAAGGCCGCTGCCGTCAAATTCGCCGGAGCCGATCGCGGCTACGTCGGGGACACCATCTTCGGAGGCGTCATCCTCAGCGCCGTCACTGGCGCGCTCATCAGAGATAACCGTGCATCGGTCCAAGATCTCGATCGGCGGGTCGGAACAACGATCCTCGCCCTGCATACCGGGGAATATGGTGGAACAACGATCAAATGGACTTACTTCCTCCTTGGGTTGTCCGGCGCCTGGCTTTTCTATTCGGGCAACCTGCTGTGGATCGAGAGCCGGCGCAAGAGAGCCCGCGAGATCGGCGAAGTCGAGCAACCACTTGCCTCCCGACTGCTAGGCAGTGCCACGGTAGGGGCCTGCCTGGGTTGCGTCGCGGGCATATCGGCCACCGTCGTCGCCGCCAAGTGGCTGTACGGCCACGTGGCCGATCTCGGTCATTGGCATGCCCTGATTTACTACGCCGTCTTCTTCGGCGCGGTCGCCTGGGCCTTCGCCTCAGGCGCCGCGCGTTCGGCGGTGCATCTGCTCTGGCTGTGCGCGGTCGCAACGCTCGCGATTCCGTTGACTACGCTGGCGGCGCTGCTTCTTCCGTCGCCAGGCCTGTGGGCCCATGGCAGCGCGGCAACGATAGGCGTCGATGTGACCGCCCTGGCAGGCGCGATGTGCTTTGCAAGCATGGCGATTGTCACAAGATACCGGCTCACGAACGGCCCTGCCGACACCATCTGGTCAATACGCAAGCAAAGTACAACCCTCCCACCCTCCAAGCCATCGCGCTGCTTCTCCGAATCACCATGAGCATCCGCTTTCGAAGAGCCGTGCGCGCACACGAGGCATCGCTCAAGCGGACACCGTGGCCCGCACGGCACGCCCACAGTGTGTCGAATGCGCGGGCAGGCATGCTCGGACTCGGCTTTCTGTCCAAAGACCGCGGCGATTCCGCCGACGAGCACCGGTCCTGTATTCACAGGGACGATTTATGTCTGTTCACAACTCCGCCACTGGATATGAATCAGCAGCAAAGATCTACGCTGGCGGTCGCCCTGGCTACCCTGGCGAAGCCGTGGCCTGGCTCAGGGACACGGTGGGCGTGGAGCCGGGCCGCACGACCTTGGAAGTCGGAGCGGGAACGGGCAAGTTCATTCCCTGCCTTCTTGAATTTGAATGCCGCGGGAAGATCATCGCAGTGGAACCCATCGAGGCCATGCGTCGCGAACTCAAAGAAGCGTTTCCCGACGTGCTCGCACTCGAGGGATCCGCAGAGGCCATTCCTCTGCCAGACCGCTCGGTGAACGCCGTTGTCTGTGCGCAGGCATTCCATGGGTTCGCCACCGCTGCCGCGCTGGAGGAAATGCACCGGGTTCTCGTGCCGGGCGGGGTGCCGGGATCGATCTGGAACGGCAGGGACGAATCGGAGAACAGCATGCGCACAACGAACACATCGGATCCGCAGAGCAAGTCATCGTAAATCGCACCCTTTCCATCAGCTTCATCGCCGCGTTGCCATCTCAACAACGCGCACGAGTGGAGCGCCAAGTGCGTGCGCTGATCGAACGGACTCCTGAACTGAGGGGGAAGCCCTCAGTCCGCCTCCCCTACGAAACCTCGATGTTTGCATTTCGCAAGACATAACCAGCCCGGTGCCGTGCCAGCGAGCCGCGAGCCAATGCCAGTCGCCCCGCTTTGCCCCCCGTATTCACGAAGCTCTCGGCGATGCCGTTGCTCCGTGGGCCGCACACAGGCTTCATTTTGGTCGCCGTAGCCTCCACGAGAGCAGGTACACGGACGAACAGATCATCGGGTCCATCAGGCAGGCAGACGTCGGCATGAGCGTGGCGCCCCCGTGCCGCCGAGACGTCGGCTGGCGACCACGTCACAGGATGTCCATTGGCCGCAGCACCACGCGACATCTGCCGCGGGGAGCGACGTCCCGGTGCGCAGTCCCATCGCTCCAGGCACGGACTCCGTGGATCAATGGCGGCGCGCCTTCAACCATTCGCGCGGCAGCACCCCCCGCGATTCCCTGAAGGATTTGCTGAAATGGCTCAGGCTGGCAAACCCGACCGCGGCCGCAGTGTCGGTCACGCTCGTGCCGGCTGCCAACATCGCTGCCGCCGCCGACAGGCGCACTTCGCGCAGGTGGTCGTGGACGGAACGCCCTGCCATCGCCTTGAATCCCGCCTGCAGCTTCTTTTCGCCAAGTCCCACCTCGCGGGCGAGGCGATCGAGCGTCCATTCTTCCTCGAAGCGTTCATCCAGAAGCCGCTTGGCCTGCAGCAGACGCGGCCGTTCGCGTGACATCGTGGACAGGGGCGAAGTGGGTCCGACCGTCTGCAGAACGATCGCGAGCGCTTCCAGCGCCTTGGCGCGCAGGTAGAGCGAACGCACGGTCTTGTCCGAGAAGTCGCAGGTCAGGATGTCGGTCGCCACGCGCAGCAGCGATGCCGGCGCCGGGAACCCGCCCATGAGCGTCTGCGCCGCCGGCAGGCTGCAGTCCTGCAGGAACTGTCCCTGTAGAGCCAGCAGAGGCCGCCCGCCGGCTTGACGCAGCCCGTCGAGCGTGAAACGGATGTCCACCAGCCGACTGGACATGTCGCCCTGCATGACAAAGCGGCCGGCCGAAGGCCGGTCCGCGGTCTGGACCACCGCCATGCCCGAGTGCAGGTGCAGCGGCGGGCCACCGTCGAGCGCCATGCTGGCCTGCCCCTCCAGCAAGACGCCGATGCAGAACATTGCCGGCCCCTCGGCCGTGATGTCCAGACCGACTGAAGGCCGACCGCTCCAGCAGCCGATGGTGGCGCCCTCGTCAAGATCGTGCATGCGGACCATACGCGCCCACTCCGCAGGAATGCGAACGCTCGGGAGCAGATGGTGCCCGCTCAGGCTCAGTTCGCCATCGCGGTGCCACTCGATGGCGCCGGTACCCACCTTCATGAAATTTCTCCTCGAAATCGCTAATCGGGACGTGAATCCGTTAGCGCCGCTTCCTTGGATAGGAATAATTCTCATTTATTCTAAAACACTGCCCTCCTATGTCCATTGCTCCTCCGGGCGCCGCGGCGCCACTACTGCCACATCCTCTCGCCCGGACAGCCAAACGAACAACCACCGCGGCCCTCTCCCTGGCGGCGTGCGCGGCGGCTGTGGCGCAGGTTTCGACCGCCGGGGCCCCACCAGCCACCCAGCCGACCGTGACCGTTACCGCCAGCAAGCGCGACCAGTCGCTGGACAGCCTCAATGGGGCAGCGGTCATCGTCGATCGCCAGGCGCTCGACGACACGCAGGCCACCAACACGCTCGATCTCGCCCGCGCGCTGCCCGGGGTGCAAATGCTGCAGAGCGGCTCGCTGCTGTTTCCGGTCATCGGCGTGCGGGGCGTCACCTCGGCACAGGACTTCTACAATCCGGCACTGACGGTCTATGTCGATGGGGTGCCGCAACTACCGATCTTTTCGACCCAGACGTTGCTGGGCGTCGACCGCGTGGAATTGCTCAAGGGACCGCAAGGCACGCTCTACGGCAAGAGTGCGGAAGGCGGCGTTCTCAACATCGTGACGCTGCCACCGGACAACATCACGCGGGCCCGGCTGCGGACCGGCGTCTCCAGCCGGAACGGCTACCAGGCCGAAGCGGAAGCCGCCGGTCCGTTGGTCCGGGGCCTGTTGTATGGCTCCGTCTCCGTGGCACGCATCAACGCGCCTGGCGATCTGCGCAACGATACGACCGGCGCTGACCACCAAGGCGGGACTCGGTCGACGGCCGGCACGGCGCGTCTGCGGCTCGCGCCCACAGGCGCACCCTGGGAGGCTGCGCTGGCCATCGGCAGGGATTGCACGACCGCGAGCCAGGACGCCTACGTTCCCTTCGATGACCCCTCGAGCCGCAGCGCCTTTGTGATGCAGGGCATGCCAGCCGCGTTTGCCGACTTCCACCAGCGGCGGTGCGGCGACAGCCAGTCGTTCACGGGCCGCTACGACTTCGGCCAATGGCGGCTGAGCGCCCTCACTGCGTGGCAGCGCGCGGACATCCAGCGCGCGTTCCCGATAGGCCCGTACTTTTCACAGCATCCAGAGCACTGGCGGCAGAACGTGCAGGAACTGCGGCTTTCCACGAATGCGCCCGGCCGCGCCTGGGACGCGGTGTTCGGCCTGTACCGGCAGGACGTCGATCAGTCGCGTACTTACATCAACGACCTCAAGACACCCATCGTCGCCAATGCCCTCACCACAGCCTCCAGCAACCAGAGCAAGGCGCTCGCGGCCTATGGTGATGTGACCTGGCATGCCACACGCGCGCTCGACTTGTCGGCGGGTCTGCGCGCCTCACGCGACAAGGCACGCACTCGGTTCGATGGCAGCGCGCTGGACTTCGCGACCTTCACGCCGCGGGCGTTCTCCGGCAATGCAGACACCGACGGCGATCACGTGCTGGGACGAGTGTCCGCAGGCTATCGACTGACACCAGCATGGCGCCTTTACGCCAACGTATCGCAGGGCTACAAGCCCGGCGGCTTCAACCTGGCGCCCTCCAGCCCGGCGGATGCGCAGGCGTTCCAGAAGGAACGCTCCACCAGCACCGAGATCGGGACCCGTTTCACCGAACAGTCCCTGCGGGCTTCCGCAGCGCTGTACCGCATCGACGTCAAGGACGCGCAGCTCTACAGCGTCAACAGCGTCGGCTACCAGAGCCTTCGCAACGTCGGCAACACCCACTCGACCGGGCTGGAACTGGAGGCGGAGTGGGACGCCTCCCCGGCCTGGACGCTGGGCCTGTCCGGCTTTGCCAACCATGCAACCTTCCGCCGCTACGTGGACGCATCGTGCGCAAGTTGCCAGGGCAACGATGTGCCCTTCGCGCCGCCATATGGCCTGACAGCCAGTATCAAGGGACGTCTGTCCACCGCCATCGGAACGCTGCGTCCCCAGGTGACGATTCAACGTGTCGGCGCGCAGTATTTCGACATCGCCAACCAGCTGCGGCAGCCGGCGTACACCGCGGTCAACGCAACGATCGCCTGGCGCGTCAGGCCGAGCCTCGAGTTCGCGCTATACGCCCACAACCTCACCGATACGAAGTACCGGACCTACGGCTTCTCGGGCGGTCCGCTCGGCAACTTCGCCCAGGTGGCCACCGGGCGGACCGTGGGCCTGACGCTCACCTGGGATCTCTGATCGATGTGCTCGTCCATGCGAGCCAAATCGCGGCTGGAGCCTCTGCTGGCCGCCATCGGAGGCATCTACGTCACGCAGAGCATGGTGACGGGCATCGCGATGATGTCGGTGCCCGCCCTCCTGCGCGCGGCCGGCGTCTCCCTGCAATGGATCGGCATGGCTTCGCTGTTCATGCTGCCTTGGGCATTGAAGTTCCTGTGGGCGCCGATGGTGGAGCGGTGGCGGCTGCCGGTAGATCGGCCTGAACGTCGCTCACGCCCGTTGATCCTGGCTGGCCAGTGGCTGCTCGCCGCGGTGCTGCTGACCACGGCGCTGTTCGGCGCCCTCTCTGTGCGGGGTAGCCACGGACTGCGGCTGGACTCGGTGTGGCTGATGGTGGCACTGCTGATCGCCGCCTTCCTCGCGGCGACGATGGACATCGCCTGCGACGGCTTCGCCGTCGACCAGTTGGCGGCCCATCAGCGCGGCTGGGGCAACGTGGCGCAGGTCGGCGGCAGCTACCTGGGCATCGCGATCGGCGGTAGCGCGTTCCTCCTGGTGGCCCAGGTCTCCGGCTGGCCGGCGGCACTTGCGTCCGCGGGCTTGCTCGCGGCACTGCTGACGCTGCCACTGCTGGCGGTCGGCGAGGCACCGCGCCCGGCCGGCGCCGAACTCGGCCACCGACCCGCGCTGCGGCATGCCTTCGGTGATGCCCAGGTCAGGCGCGGCCTGCTGTTGACGCTGATCTGCGGTGCTGGCGTTCGCCTGGCAGCAGGCATGCTCACCCCATTGCTGATCGACCGGGGCGCAAGCGTCGCGCTCGTGGGCCTGCTCAATGGCGTGCTGGGCGTCGGCTGCGGCTTGGCGGGTACGTTGGGTGGTGGACTGCTGGTGCGGCGCACAGGTGCCTGCCGAGCGGTGGCGGTGGCCGTTGCCCTGGAGACCGCCGTGCTGCTGGCCCTGATGCTGGCGGCACACACTGCCTCGGTGGAACTGCTGGCCACACTCCTCGGGCTCAAGCTCGCGGCCATGGCTTGCGCCTTCGTCGCCATCTACTCGCTGCTGATGGGCTGGGCTTCACCACGGCAAGCCGGCGTGGACTTCACCTTGTTCCAATGCGCCGATGCCCTGATCGCCGCATCCGCAGGCATGGCCGGGGGCTTGATGGCGCACCGCTGGGGCTACGGCGCGTGCTTCGCCGTGGCTACGGCACTGTCGGCGCTTGCAACCCTGTACACGGTGCACCTGTGGACTTCCCGCACGAATGCACTCGCCCCCCCCTCCGCCCCAACACACGCCCCATGATGTCTTCGCAGAAGCAACCCTTTGCCCTGATCGCCGGCGCCGGCGTGGCCGGCCTGGCCGCCGCCTGGTGGCTCAGCCACGCCGGCTGGCGCGTGCGCATCGTCGAACGCGCTGCGCATCTGCGCGATGGCGGTCACATGATGGGGCTTTCGGGCCCTGGCCTGGCCACAGTCCGGAAGATGGGACTCGTGCCGCGGCTGAAGAAAGTAGCCTATCCCGACATGGGGATACACGTGTACCGGAACCGGGCGGGGCGCGAGATCCTGCGGATGGACTACCGCGCCCTGCTGAGCGAAATGGACTGGATCACATTGCGCCGGACCGAGCTCGTGCGCATCCTGCACGAAGAGATCCGCGACCAGATCGAGCTCAGCTTCGGTACAACGGTCGCAGCGTTCGACAATGCAGAGTCCGGGATCGCGATCCAGCTGTCCGACGGCAGCAATCTCGACGCGGATCTGCTGATCGCCGCCGATGGAGTGCACTCTGCACTCCGTGCACAGGCCTTCGCGCCCGATGTGCAATGCCTTCGGCCACTCGGCTACCGCTACGCCGCCTACGACGTGCCCGACACGCTGCGGTTGAAGGAGAGCTTTCTTTCCTATGCCGAACCCGGTCTGCAGTCGGAGTACTACACCCTCGCTTCGGGCCGGCTGGCGGCACTGCACGTTTGGCGGAGTGCCGAGCAGGGCTTCGTTGCGCCGCAGGCACGGCTCGATGTGCTGCGCGACCTCGTCCAGAACAGCCATGACGTGGTCCGAGCGGTGCTCGATGCCGTCGAGCCGCAGGCCGATGTCGTGATCGACGATCTCGCAGTCGTCGAACTGCCGCGCTGGCACAGCGGACGCGTGGTGCTGCTGGGCGACTCGGCGCACAGCCTGTCACTGATCTCGGGCCAGGGCGCGGGTCTGGCGCTGGCGTCGGCCAGCATCCTGGCGGAGGAACTGGAACGCGCCGCCGGTCGAGGCGCAGGTCCTTCCGGTCAGCAGCTCGCTGTGGCGTTCGCCCGCCAGGACCAGCGCCTGCGGCCCACCGTCGCGCGGCTGCAGCAACGCAGCCGCAAGCTGGCGCCAGCGTTCGTGCCGGCCACGCCGCTGGCCTTTCACCTGCGCAATCTAGCGCTGCGCACCATGCCGAACGCCCTCTTGCGGCGCGTTTTCCTCAATGGCCTGAAGTCCGAGGCAGAGGCCATGGAAGCGCTTCGCCAGCCTTGATGGTCAATCGACAGGCGGGAGAACGCTGTGCAGAGATGGGCGTGCGCCCGTCGATGGGCAGTGTGGGTGACGCATACGACAACGCCATGGCCGAGAGCTTCTTCGCCACGCTCGAGTGTGAGCTGATCGAGCGTCGCAGCTTCCGATCGAAGGCAGAGGCGAAGGCCGCGGTGGCGCGGCACGCCTTCGCCGGGGAGGCCCGACCCTGGCTACTGCGGTGACATTCGATCGATATCGCCGTTCAAAGATATCTTTGGGCTCGAACCCTGAGCCAGCACCTGGCGCCGGACTTCACCAGGCAGCATCCCATGCGCTCGCCGGAACGCCGCCCCGAAATGACTGAGGTTGCCGTAGCCCAGTTCTCCGCCCACCTCGCTGGCGGTCATCCGGCCTGAAGCGATCAGCTCCCACGCCCGCCGCATGCGTTCACGCTGATAGAGCGCGTACGCAGGCATGCCGAACAAGGCTTTGAATCCTCGTTTGAGTGCGAAGGTGTTGAGCCCGCATTCAGCCGCCAGTTGCACCAGCGTGGGCGGCTCGGCCAGGTCGCGCAGCAGCCGCTCGCGCGCCACATGCAGGCGCTCGCGCACCAGCGGTCCCAGCCCGGCCTGCACGTGGCGCTGGCCGGCCAGCAGCAGGCAGCCCAGCAGTTCCAGGCTCTTGGCTTCGCGCATCAGCCGCAGGCTGGCCGGGTCGAGCAGCACGGACTCCAGCTCGCGGGCCACGCGCAGCGTGTCGGTGTCGCCGGGGCGGATGCGCATGCAGCCGTCGCGCTGCAGGGCGTCGAAAAAGTCCTCGCCCTGCTCCCCCGCCAGAGCCGCCAGGCAGTCGGGCGCCAGCAGCAGGCCCACGTGGTGCACGGCCCCCTGGAAAGAGGTCCTCCAGCGCGCCCCGGGCATGAAGCCGGCGACGGTCTGCCGGCCCGCCACCTGGAAGCGGCGGCCTTCGGCATCCACCGACATCCCGTCGCGCAGCCACACCGACAGATGCAGCCGGCGCTCCGAGTCCGTCACCGTGATGGTGGTGGGCACCGCGTACTCGCTGCGGCTGGCGAAGGCCGCCAGTCCACGTCCATTGGCATAGGCGCCGCTGCGCTGCGGCCCGGCCGGCCACAGGTCGGGCCGGTGCATCAGGTCGGGCGGCAGGTAACCCGCCACATCCACCACAGGGATGCCGTGCATAAAAAACTCCTTTTTCGGGTATCGATGCTCCCGCTTCGGGCATTAAATGCAAATGAGAATTACTAACATTAAAACACAGCCATTTTCCGAGCTCGACATGCCCTGTCCCAACCTGAACCCGCTTGCCGCCAGCCTGATCCTCGCCTTCGTGACGGGTGCTTTCGCTTCTACTGTCCATGCACAGCAAACCGCGACCGTCCCGCCCGCGGTGACCTTGTCGCCGGTCGTGGTCACGGCCACCAAGCAGGAGCGCTCCCTGTTCGAGACGCCGGCCAGCGCCGGCCTGATCGACGGCGACGCGCTGGAGCGCCAGGGCCTGCAGTCGCTGGCGGACGTGGCCCAGCAACTGGGGAACGTCTACTTCACCGACTTCACCGGCAGCACGCCCACGCTCACGGTGCGCGGCCTGGGCTTCTCGGACGACGAGTCCGACAGCCTGAGCACCAGCGTGCTGATCGACGGCATGGCGGTGGTGGGCAGTGCGCTGGGCACGCTGTTCGACCTGGAGCGCATCGAACTGCTGCGTGGCCCGCAGAGCACGCTGTACGGCCAGAACAGCATGGGCGGGCTGGTGGCGATCCGCACGCGCGACCCGGGCTTCGTCTTCGGCGGCGGCGCGCAGGTCGAGTACAGCAGCGGCAAGCGCTGGCGGACGTCGGCCGCGCTGGACTTGCCGCTGGCCGAGCGCACCGCCGTGCGCCTGGCCGTGGGCACCGAAGATGCCGACGGCTACGTCCACAACAAGGCCCTGGGCCGTGACGACACGGCCGGCTGGCGCAGCCGCTTTGCGCGCCTGAAACTGCTGCACGTCGACGATGCCGGCGGCGAATGGCGGTTCGGCCTGCACCGCGCCACCCGCGACGGCGGCAACGACTTCTTCGTCACCCCGGCGCTGGCCCGCGCGCATGCATCGGTCTCCAGCGATGCCGGCCGCAACGACGTGGCCTACACCCTGCTCACCGGCGAGTACACCCGTCGCCTCGACGACGGCCGCCGGCTGGCCGTGACCCTGGGCGGTACCGAGGCGCAGTGGAACTTCTGGATGCCGCAGTCGCTGTTCGGCGGCCCCTCGGGCTTCGACAACCGCACGCGCCAGTTCAGCGCCGAGGCGCGCCTGAACAGCGCGCCGGCCGACACCGGCGGCATCGACTGGCTCACCGGCGCCTATGCCTCGCGCGTGCGCAAGTCCTCGCCCTACCTGTTCGAGATTCCCGGCTACATGCGCTCGGCGACCACGGCCGACGTGGAGGGCGGCACGGCCGCGGTGTTCGGCGAACTGGGCTGGCGCTTCGCACCACAGTGGCGCCTGGCCGGCGCGCTGCGGCTGGAGCACGACCGGCGCCGCATGGACTGGACCAGCGCGCAGAGCGGCTACTACGACAGCGATGGCGACGGCGTGCCCGACACCCCCTACGCCAGCACCGATCGCGTGGACGCCGTGAAGACCCGCGACACCGTGCTGCTGCCGCGCCTGACGCTGGAGTGGCAGCCGGCCGAACAACAGTTCGCCTGGGCCACGCTGGCGCGCGGCTACAAGGCCTCGGGCTTCAACCTCTACGCCTACGACCCCGCCTCGGCCGCCACGCCCTATGCGCCGGAATACGGTAACCACCTGGAGCTGGGCTGGCGCATGCGCGGCGCCGGCAACCGCTGGGACATGGGCGCCACGGTGTTCCGCACCCAGTTGCGCGACCAGCAGGTGGTGGTGATCGGCGCCGGCGGCGCCAGCCTGGTGGGCAACGCCGGCCGCTCGCACAGCCAGGGCGTGGAACTGAATGCTGCGCTGCGGCCCGCGCGTGGCCTGGAGTTCAGCGCCTTCGCGGGCTGGGTGGAGGCGCAGTACGACAGCTACGCCAAGGGCGGCGTGGACTACGCCGGGCAGCAGTTCCCCAACACGCCACGCAGCAGCTATGGCGTGGCCGTGCAATGGAAGCCCGTCGCCGGCTGGGAGACCGGGCTCTCGCTCAAGCGCATCGGCCGCTCGGCGCTCTACCCGGACAGCAGCGTCGCCAACCCCGCCTACACGCTGGTCGATGCGCACCTGAGCTACCGCACCGGGCGCTGGACGCTGGGCCTGTACGGCAAGAACCTCGGCGACGCCAGATACCTGGTGCGCGCGCTGAACGCGGGCAGCGTGGTCGCCGGCGCGCCGCGCACGGTGGGCGTGCGCGTGGCGGCGGACTTTTGAGGGCGGTCCGATGACGGCATCGCACTCCGCGACCGCGGCCACACCGGGCAGCGCGCCAACACCCCCGGTGCGGACGGCCGAGTACCGCGCGCTCGCGCTGATGTACGCTGCCCAGGGCCTCCCCTCGGGCCTGGCCTTCTACGCCCTGGGCGCGCTGATCCGGCGGGGCGGCCACGGCGTGGAGGACGTGGGCCTGATCGGTCTGGCCTTCCTGCCCTGGGCGCTCAAGTTCCTGTGGGCCGCGCCCATCGACAACGCCTGCGCGCGCTGGGGCCACGGCCGCGTGGTCGGCGTGACGCAGGCACTGATCGTGCTGGCCACGCTGGCGCTGGTGCCCTTCCCGCCCGGGCAGCAGCTGCACGCGGCGCTGGCCGGCGTGCTGCTGCTCAACACCCTGGCGGCCACGCAGGACATTGCCACCAACGCCTACGCCGTGGCACGGCTGCAGGGCCGCGCGGCGGGGCCGGCCAACGCGATCCAGGTGGCCGCCTTCATCACCGGCATGCTGGTGGGCGGCGGCGGGCTGCTGGCGGTGGTGGAGCGCATCGACTGGGCCGGCGCCATGTTGGGGCTGGCCGCACTGCTGGCGCTGCTGTACCTGCCGCTGGCGCTCGACCGGCGCTGGCTCGCCGTGCCGGTGGCCGCCGCGGAAACGGCAAGGCCGCCCTCGGCCACGCCCGCCCGCCTGCGCGACCTGCGCCGCCATGCCGACCTGGGCTGGGCGCTGCTGCTGGCACTGGTGTTCAAGTTCCCCAGCACGGCAGTGGAGACGCTGGCCCAGCCCTGGCTGGTGGACCGGGGCCTGAGCCTGGCACAGGTCGGCGGCCTGCAGACGCTGCGGCTGCTGGCCACGGCCGCCGGCGGCGTGCTGCTGGGCATCCCGCTGGTGCGCCGGCTCGGCAACCGGCGCGCGGTATTGGCCAGCGCGCTGCTGGCCACCGCCCTGCTGGGCGCGACCTGGGCACTGGAGGCGGCCGACGTGCGCGCCCTGCAGTTGCTGGCGCTGGCCTTCGGCCTAGAAGCGCTGGCGGCCGGCACGCTGTACGTGGCGATCTGGGCGCTGTTCATGAACTGGGCCTCGCCCGAGCGCCCCGGCACCGACTACACCGCCATGCAGTGTTGCGAGAGCCTGGCCAACGCGCTGGCGGCCGGCGCCATCGGCGGGCTGGGCGCGCGCTGGGGCTACGGGCCGGCCTTCGCGGCGGCATGGGGCACCGGCTTCGTGGTGCTGGGACTGATGGCGCTGGCGCTGGCGCGGCTGCAGCTGCAGCAGAAGGCGGCCGGATGAAAGCCGCACCACCGTCCCCCGCCCTCGGCTTCGGCGCGCTGGTGCGCATGGCGCCCCTCTCGCTGGGCGCCGCCGCGCTGCTGGCCGTCGCCTCGGCGGCGCTGTCGCTGGCGCCGTTCTGGATGCTCTACCGCATGGCGCTGGAACTGGCCGCGCCGCAGGCCGACGTGGCGCAGATCCGCACACTGGCCCTCCAAGTGCTGGGCCTGGTGCTGGCGCGCTGGCTGCTGATGGCGCTGTCGCACGGCTGCGCCCACTGGGGCGCGTTCGCCGTGCTGTACCGGCTGCGGCTGGCGCTGGCCCGGCGGCTGCTGCGGGTGCCGATGGGTTTCTTCGCACGCCAGGGCAGCGGCGTGCTGCGCAAGACGGTGATCGACGACACCCAGGCCATGGAGGGCTTCCTGGCCCACATGCTGCCGGACGCGGCCGCCGCCGCCACCGTGCCGCTGGCCGCGCTGGCGCTGCTGTTCGCGGCCGACTGGCGGCTGGCGCTGGCCTCGCTCGCGCCGTTGCCGGTGGCGCTGCTGTTCCAGGTGCGCATGCTGCGCGGCTCGGCGGCGCGCATGCATGAGTGGCACGAGGTGCAGACCCGCATCGCCGGGCGCATCGTCGAGTACCTGCGCGGCATGCCGGTGGTCAAGGTGTTCGGCCTGTCGGCACGGGCCTTCGGCGACTTCGCGCAGGCCGTCCAGAGCGCGGTGCGCTGGGTGGAGCTCTACGCCGCCAGTTCAGCCGCCGGCTGGGCCGTGTTCGTCGGCCTGCTGACGGCCAACCTGGTGGTGGTGGCGCCGCTCGCCGCGTGGCTGCACGCGCGCGGCGAGGTCGATACGGCCACCGTGCTGCTATTCCTGCTGGTGGCCCCGGCCGTGCTGCAGCCGCTGCTGCGGCTGACCTTCGCCTTCGGCGAGCAGGCACGGCGGGCCGAGGCGCTGGCGCGCATCAGCACCATACTGGCAGCGCCTGCGCCGGCCGAGCCGTCAGGCGCGACCGGCCTGCCCCCCCGCGACGCACCCCACGGTATCGCGTTCGAGGCCGTGCATTTCGCCTACGAGGGCTGCGATGCGGACGACGCCCCGGCCCTGGCCGATCTCGGCTTCACCGCCCCGGCCGGCGGCCTGACGGCGCTGGTCGGCCCCTCCGGCTCGGGCAAGAGCACGGTGGCGCGGCTGGTGCCCCGGCTGTTCGACGCCAGCGCCGGCTGCGTGCGCGTCGCCGGCCGCGACGTGCGCGACTGGCCGCCCGACGAACTGCTGTCCCGCATCGCCATCGTGTTCCAGGACGTGCTGCTCTTCCACGGCACCGTGCGCGACAACCTGCGCATCGCCCGCCCCGACGCCGACGACGCCGCGCTGCGCGCCGCCGCGCGAGCCGCCCGCGCGCTGGACTTCATCGAGCGCCTGCCGCAGGGCTGGGACACGCCGCTGGGCGAGCGCGGCGCGCGCCTGTCGGGCGGTGAGCGCCAGCGCCTGTCCATCGCCCGCGCCCTGCTCAAGGATGCGCCCATCCTGCTGCTGGACGAGGCCACCGCGCACGCCGACGCCGAGAACGAATGGCTGATCCAGCAGGCGCTGGCCGAGGCCTGCCAGGGCCGCACGGTGCTGATGATCGCGCACCGGCTGCAGACCGTGGCCGCCGCCGACCACATCGTGGTGCTGCAGGCCGGCTGCGTGGCCGGCCAGGGCCGGCACGACGCCCTGCTGGCGGACTGCCCGCTGTACCGCCGCCTGTGGGACGATCAGCAGCAGGCCGGCGACTGGCAGCTCGTCGGCCGCCCCACGTCGCAGGAGGATCGGCCATGATGCGCGACCTGATGCTGGCCGGCCGCGAACTGGCCGGCGGCCATGCCGACCTGCGCTTGCGCCAGGGGCTGGCCTGGGCCGCCGCCGAGGCGGTGTTCGCCGCGCTGCCCTACGGTCTGCTGTGGTGGCTGCTGCACACGCTGCTGCAGGGGCCGGTGCCCACCGCGCAGACCGCCGCCGCGGCGCTCGGCCTGCTGGCCTGCCTGGCCGCGCGCATCGCCTGCGCACGGCAGGCCATGCCGGCCACCTTCGCCGGGGCCTACGCCACCATGGGCCAAGCCCGGCTGCGCCTGGCCGACCACCTGCGCCAGCTGCCGCTGGGCTGGTTCGGGGGCCAGCGCAGCGGGGCCATCGCCGGCGCGCTGGTGAGCGACCTGCAGGTGGTGGAGGACATCTGGGCCCACTTCCTGGGCGTGTTCTTCGGCGGGCTGCTGGTGCCGCTGCTGGTCTCGGCGCTGCTGATCGCGGTGGACTGGCGGCTGGGTCTGCTGGTGGCCGCCACGCTGCCGCTGGCCTTTGCCGTGCTCGCCTTCGCGCAGTGGGTGCTCGACCGGCTGGCGGTGCAGGTGCATGCGGCCAACGCGCAGGGCCAGGCGGAGGTGCTGGACTACGTGCAGGGCATCGCCGTGGTGCGCGCCTTCGGCGGGCACAGCGGCGGCCTGGTGTTCGAGCGGCTGGCCCGCGCGCTCGATGCCATGCGCCGCCGCGCGTTGGCCATCGAGTTGTGGCCCACGCCGCTGATCGTGGCCTTCGGCTTCGCGGTGGAGGCCGGCTTCGCGCTGGCAGTCTGGGCCGGCGCCCAGCGCCTGGGACGGAGCCTGGACGGCGCCACGCTGCTGCTGTTCGCGGTGCTGGCGCTGCCGGTGTACCGGCAGCTGTTCGAGGTGGGGCTGGCTTTCCTGGAGTTGCGCTACGCGCGCCACGCACTGCAGCGGCTGCGCGCGCTGCTGGCCGAGCCCTGCCTGCCGGAGCCCGCGCAGCCGGCCGTGCCGGCCGGGCACGAGATCGTGCTCGACGACGTGCACTTCAGCCACCAGCCTGGCGCGCCGGTGCTGCGCGGCATCTCCTGCACCCTGCCGGCCGGCAGCGTCACCGCCGTGGTCGGCCCCAGCGGCGCCGGCAAGAGCACGCTGGTGCACCTGATCGCGCGGCTGCGGGACGTGGAGCGCGGCGCCATCCGCATCGGCGGGCAGGACCTGCGCGCCATCGGCAGCGAGGCTCTGCACCGGCAGGTGGCGATGGTGTTCCAGGACGTGGTGCTGTTCTCGGGCAACGTACTGGACAACATCCGTCTCGGGCGCCCCGACGCCACACGCCTGGAGGCCGAGGCCGCCGCCCGCCAGGCCGGTGCGCACGATTTCATCTCAAGGTTACCGCAGGGCTACGACACGCCGGTGGGCGAGAACGGCGCCCGACTCTCGGGCGGCGAGCGCCAGCGCATCAGCATCGCGCGCGCGCTGCTCATGGATGCGCCCATCCTTCTGCTGGACGAAGCAACGGCCAGCGTCGATGCCTCGTCGGCAGCGGAGATCCAGCAGGCGCTTTCGGCGCTGGCAAAAGACCGCACCGTGGTGGTCATCGCGCACCGGTTGCCTACCGTGCGTTCGGCCAACCAGATCCTGGTACTCGATAGCGGCCGACTGGTCGAACAGGGACAACACGACGAACTGTTGGCGCAAAGCGGGCTCTATGCCCGGCTGTGGAATTGCCAAGAACGCGCTGCGCGCTGGCGAGTCCAGCGCGTCAAATGAAACGGCGCGCACATCGGCGGCTTGATGCACACCCCGGACAGCGCGGACCGGCATTGCCGGGGAGGCCATGCCCCGGCTCCTGCGAAGGCAACTGCTGATTTCCGCGATGAACTGCAGTTGCTGCAAGTACTCGGGGAGCGTTTTGCCGTCAAAGACCGGTTTGGGCTCAATAGTAAACGGGAGGGTCTTGATCCGACCTACGGTTCGTACCGCCAGCGCTACCGCCAACCTGTCGTGCTGGCCGGCGATAGCCACCGATAGAAGCCGCGACCTGTTTCCTTTCAGATCAACAAGTTGCGGCGATTTTTCGATAGCTGGCGATAGTCCCCGAAGGACCTGATTTCACTCCCACTCGATGGTTTCCGAGGGCCGGGAACCCGCATAAATGCTGGCGTTGAGGGGTAGGAGCATCGTACTTTACCGTCATTTTTACCGTCAAATAACGAGCGCTATTGCTGGCGCGGCTTGATGCTTCAGCCTACCTCAACCAAGTGTCGTTCGATCTCAGCGACGAATGGCGATGCGCGCCCCGCCGCATGGACCAGATGCACCTCGAACTTGGCGCGTGTGAAGCCCACGTAGAACAGGCGACGGCCTTCTGCGAGTTGCCCCATCCCGGCGTTACGGCGCGGCAGGCTGCCATCGTCCATTCCGAACATGAACACTATGCCGAACTCCTTGCCTTTCGCACTGTGCAGCGTGGACAGGGTCAGGCGGTCAAGATGCTCGCCATCGCCAGCCAGTTCGCCCAGCACCATGTCGGCGTGGCTCTCGCCGGGCGCGACGCGCGCCGCAAACGCTTCGAATACTTCCATCTCGTCGCGCAGCGCAGCGCACCCTGAGCCAAGCGGATCGATCACCTGACGACGCAGCCCTTGGAGCCAGAGATTCAGGTTCATGACGGAATCCCTGCTGCCCCAAAGCGCGGCCAGCAGTCGGCGGTGGAAGTCGATCAGGTGGTTGTCGCTGAGCAGGACCTGCGTGAACAGGCGCCTGCCCTCTGCCACTAGGCGCGAGAAGCGCGGGTCACCCGTTCGCCACCCGCCACAGCACCAGCGTGCACAGCTCTCCAGCCACTGCATGAGGCGGCTGGCGCGCGGGTACAAGGCATTCACGTCGGTCCGCACGAACGCGACGTCCGCTGCCCGCGCCGCCCTGGCGACCGCATCGCCGATCCATGCCGCCGGGTAGAGCACGGCAACATCGCGAAGGCCGAGCCCCGGATGACGGTCCAGCGCTTGGGGAAGCAGGTCAGCGACCATGCGCGCCGCTTGGTGATCTGCAGCCCCCACCATCGGGTGGATGAACACCATGCTTTGCGCTTGCGCGTCGGCAGCCTCGTAGTCTCGGGCCTCCCCAAGCGCCACCCGCGATGCCGCAACGATCCGGTTGCCGCTGCGGTAATTCAGCCGCAGTCGCACTGTCTGCACATCCTCCCTCTCGGACAACTGGCGCAACAGATCCGGCCGGGCGCCATTGAAGCCGTAGATCGACTGATCCACGTCGCCCACGGCAAACAGCCGCATGCCGGTGCTGAAGCACAAGCCCATCACCATGCGGTGTAGCGCCCGGCCCAGATCCTGGTACTCGTCGACGACGAGCACTGGATACTTGGCGAGCAAGGCGCGCTGCAGCCATTGATGGGCACGCAGCGCGCGCACCGCCAGCAGCGGCATGTCATCGAAGTCGATGAGGCTGCGCTGGCGCAGTTCGGCTTCGTAGGCCTCAGCAAGACGGGCCAGTGACGGATCGGAGTCGCGCCACTGCGCGCTGTCGCGATTGAGATGCGTGCGGCGGTATTCAGCGACCCGGAACACCCAGTCCTGCGGATTGGCCGATCGATCGATCGTGCGCGCCAGCGCTGCCGCAAGGGCGACCTGGCACTCGGCGCGCGTAGCCACGCCGAAGCCCTCAGGCAACTCCAGGCCAGCGACCTTGGCGTAGGGCAAGACAATTTGTGTGAGCGAGAACGAATGCACCGTGCCAATGAAGACTCGGCTGCCCGCCTGCACGCCCAAGGCAGCGAGGCGGTCCTCAAGTTCACGCGCGCATTCGTTGTTGTAGGTGATGCAGGCCACGCCCCGCGGTGCCCGAACGTCCTCCGAAAGCAAGCGGGCCATCTTCGCTGTGAGCGTCTTGGTTTTCCCGCTCCCGGGACCTGCCAGCACGACACAATGGCCACGGGAATCGTAGGCCTCCAATTGCCCTGGGTTGCCCCGCAGTTGGTCTGCGGCGCTCAGATAGGCGGCTCGGTCAGACACGCTGGACCACATGCGCGATGGCGTCCGCGACGTAGGCGGGCGGCGCGAGGCCGTCGACCCTCGACGCCAGCCTCTGCGCAAACCTACCCTTGCCGACAGCGTCGATGATCTTGAGGTAGTTCTCCGCATCGAGCGTGTCTGGGTCTTCCTCCCACTCATCCACCCAGGCCTGCCGTTCATCGCTAAGGTTGTGCTCCCTCAGGGTCTCGATGATCGGCTCTATGAAATCGCCGTCGAACAAGTCGACCTCCAGCGTGTCTTCATTGGTGAACACGCCGTACGCGGCACACCTGACCCCGAACCGATGACCATCCGCGATGGCGCGCAACTCGGCAATTAGCGCCGCCGGATCAGAGCCAGTGCGCTGCCGTTCGATAGCACGGACGAGATTGAGGCTTCGGTTGCGACCCAGCGGCTGCCGTCCAGCGCGAGGATCCCAGTCGGTCAGGATCGCGAAGGGGATGCCCAGCGCCGTCAGGAACTTCGCATAGGGCTTGAAGTTGGTTCCTGACACAGAGCACACGGTGATGCCCAAGTGGTCGAAGTCATGCCCTAGCGAAGCGGCGAATACGGGCAACAGGAACTTCTCCGCATCCCCTTCGACGAGGAGGATTCCCCTGGCGAAAAGCATCTCCGCACGCGTCACATCGAGGTAACGCTCAAGGTCCTCTTCTTCTTCCTCGGAAAGGTCGATCGCCGCCGCCGAGCTTGCAATGGAGCCGCTGTTGGCTGCACCTCGCAACAAGACCAGCGAGCGCAGCGGCGCCACGCTCGCGATATGCGGCGAATGGGTAGTCAGCAGCAGCGACAGCGGCCGTCCTCCCTCCTCGCCCGCGAGGCCCTCGAACAAGTTCCGGTAGACAGAGCGCTGCAAATGCGGATGCAGATGAGCCTCAGGCTCTTCGATCGACAGGAGGGAGTGATCGCGCCGGTTCTCGTCCATCAACTGCTTCAGTTCCAAAGCCTTCAGTGTCAGAAAGGCCACATTGGCCGAGCCCAGGCTCGCTTCGCTGATCGTACGCAGTCCGTCGTCGATCAGGAGGCGCAGATTGCGCAGCAGTCGCCGCACATCCGTGGTGCCAAAGCCGAGGCTCGGCTGAATGTCTTGCTTGGGGCCGCTCATCGACGCGAACAGCTCACGCAACGCCTGCTCAAGACCGCGCACGGAGGGGAACTGCGCCAGCTCGCGGGTCGCGGCATGCACAGCATCGCGAACCTCGTTTAGGTCGGCCACCGGCACGCTGGCGAAGGCACGCTCGAGCAAGGGACGCAGGGGCGATCGGCGCCACACCGCAAGGTCCCCCTCCGCGTCGCGCAGCGCAGGCAGCACATCCATCGCAATGCGACGGCGTAACTCGTGGCCGAAGCGCTTTGCCTCGCTCTCCCCACCGAAGCACAGGAACTCGTAGTCGTCGTCCGATTGGGGAAAGCCCTCTAGTCCCGGGACCGGACGAAACTCATAGCTGAGCCGCACCGTGTCGGGATCGTCGTCGAGACGAAAGTCGGTAAGCTGCGCCAGCAGGTCTAGGTCGTCCTCGAACGCCTGCAGCTCCACGAACACGGTGATCTTCTCGCTTTCGAGCGGCTCGCCCAGTCCATCCCAGAAATCCCCCTGACCGAGTTGTCGGGCGCTGTCGGGCAGGCTGGGATCGAAGATGAGCCGCAACGCGTAGAGCAAGTTACTTTTGCCGACCCGGTTCTCACCGACGATGACGACGTTGCCATCCAGAGCCGCGTCGACCTCTCGGAAGTTCCGGAAATTGCTGATGTATATCCGCGTGAGTTTCATGTCGCTCCCGAGCCTTCGTAATCGCCCTGTATTGCCTGTGTGCCCTCTGCAACGCGTCGCGCCGTGACCTCGCGGATCAGATAGCCGGACTCGGTCACCCTCAGCAGGCCCAACGTCGTCGCATCCCAATGGAGGAATCTGAAGGCGCCAGTCTATGAAGCTCGGCCGACTTAGCCGCCACCAGTTCGCCTGAGTGCCCCCTCCACCCTAGCGGGAAGTACTACCCCAGCAACGCGCGCAAGTTGTCTCGAACGATATGTGCCACGTCCGCTGCTGGCAGGCCATGCAGGCGGCCCAGAGCTTCCACGACGACCGTCACATCGGCCGGCTGCGAAGGCCTCTCGCCCGTGCGAGTAAAGGGGCCGTCGGTTTCCGTCAGCATTCGATCCAACGGGATCACCTGCACCATCGGAGCGTGCCTCTCATTTTCCAGCATTCCCGCGTTGATCGAGAAGAAGCAGCCGAGGTCCAGGGCGCGTTTAGCTTCGCTCTTCGTGCCAGTGAACCAGTGAAGGACGACCTTGCCCCGGCCTGGCGGCAGATGCGCCTCGATATGGTCGAGCACAGCCTTCGCGGATCGAATGCTGTGGACCGTGATGATCTTGTCTCCAGCCTCAGCGCAGCGTCGCAGGACGTGCTGGAAAACTCGCTTCTGCGCGTCGAGTGATTTGAAAAAGCGCGGCCCCGCGTCCAGGCCGACCTCACCGACGTATCGCGTCTCCGAAAGGTACTGATCCCATAGATCAACCTCACTCTCACGCTCCGCCACCAGCTGAGGGTGCAACCCAAGCGCGGCGCGGACGTGCTTGGTTCGCTGGGCCAGCTCGTGGTTGCGCGGCCAAGCACGAGGCGTCGTCGTCACCGCTAGCGTGAACACCCCCGCCGCGTCGGCCTCCCGGACCGCCGCAGCATGGTCCGGGTACAGATCGAGGTGGCAGTGGAGGTCCACCAGACCGTTAGGATCGATCATGTTCACTGCCGGATCAGCTCGGTCTCGCCTCGACGCGATCGATCAACCGCGCCACCTCGCCCAGCCCGCGACGGTAAACATCGGCAAGCGCGTCGAGGTGAGCTGCTTCGTCGGCGAGAGAGCCTGGCTTATGGATCAGAAGGTCTGCGAGCTGAGGCTTGCCCTTCAAGCGCTCTATCGCGTACTGGAAGGACCTGACTTGTTTCCCTGTCGACTCGCGCGTGTCCAGCGGCTGGGCATGCAAATCCTGCACGGTGTACGTCGTCGCGTCATTGCCAGCGCCCCATGCCGCCACGAGCGAGGCTCGACGGATCAGGCAGGGCAAGCAATAGCCGCAATGCTCGATACCGAGCCCCTGCCATCGTCCCTTGGTGGGCGACGAACACGACAGAGAATCCGCAGCCAACTTCTTCAGCAGAGCAGGCTCGCGGCATGCCGCGGCCATCTCACCCTTCGTCTTGTCCCAATAGGGGTTGCGGACCTCGCCGTCGATGCCGAGCGCGGCGAGCAGGTCGTTCCATCTGGCCATGTAGTACGGATGCGTAGTGCGCGTACTGTTCGATCCCAGCCGCAGCGGGTCCAACGGCACATTCAGCGCGATCAATCCGTTCTCCGGGACACGAAGCGTGAAGTGCCTTCCCAGTCCAGTACCGGCGAAGACGCCCAGAGCGAAAAACAGGAACGATCTGCCGCGGGTGCTGTTCTCGGAGCCGACGCCCTCGACCAGGCCGTCGTCAAACGTCATTCCCACCCGAAGCCGCTCGAAAGAAGACCTGCTGTAGTGCTTCTTCAAGCCTGCGAACAGCTTTCCCTGAGCGTCGCTCGTCGCGCCCTCCCCGAAGTGGCTGACCAGCAGCGGCGTCGCGCCACCCTCAAGCAAATCAATGGCACCGATCAGACTGTCCAGCCCGCCAGAGAACAGGCTGAGTGAGTCGAACGGTTGGGTGATCAGCGTGGGCGGGGCGGCCTGCGCAATCGCGGCGAACCTGGCAGGACGCGCCCTGAACCCGATCGTCCAGCGATCACCCGTCAAGAAGTCCAGCGCCTTCTTGAGGGTTGGTCCCGCCCCGTTCCACCGCGCCGGATCGCTGACTGGAACCACCAAACGCATCTCGCGTGTCCACGAGTCCTGCGATTGTTCGGCACGCGAGATGCGCGTGTCCGCCGCGTGGACGTGGGCAGCCAGCACGAGCAGATCGATACCTATCTCCGAGGGGAACACCCCAATCTTCTTCAGACTGATCAGCGCGCCTCCGATGCCGTGATCCAAGGACTTTTCGCCGGCGACCAGCTGCAGATAGGTTCTCTGCTCGTCGGCGCCTGCCGTCACGTCGAAGAGATCGTCCGGCCCGAAGCGGCCGGCAAGAAGTTGACGCTTCATTGGTTGGCCTCCGCATCGCCCAAGGTCTGCAGAATCGCGAACGCGGACTCGTACACGCGATCGACAAAGCCTTGAATCCGCTCTGGCGTGAGGTTGGGAGTTTCGGCTCTGGCGCGCGTCAAAGCGTCTGCCACCCCTCCGCGAATGAAGTCGCGCAACTGCTGTTCAACACGGTGCGCTGCCTGAGCGTCCGTCGGCATGGTCACGACCTTGGTGCCGATGTCATTGCAGATGCGCGCCTCGATGGCATGGGTGGCGTACAACTCGAACACCGTTTGCATCTGGTCCGGCGTGAAGGTGGTCAGGTCAGTCAGCCCTTCGCTCGCCAGCTCGACGACAGTTTCGATGTAGGCCTCTCTGGCGATACCCTCATCGACCGTACCTGCGCCAGGGCAGATGTAGTCAGCCAAGCCGACGAAAATCTCAGTGATCGGGCGTCCTGCCAACGACTCCAGGTCCAGGGCGCGCAGCGCTTCGCGCACGCCTCGCGCTTGCGCATCGGCCAAGAAGCCCAGGAGCCGGGCGCCGGAGCTACGGGAGGCGCCCATGCGTTGGGCAGCCTGGCGCGATCCACCAGCCGATGTCGAGACATACTTTGAGACCGCGCGGCCGAGGCTCGCCCGGTCACTGCCGCCAGAGCCAGCAAACCGCGTGAAGCTGTTGCGAGCGCCGGCGAAGCGTTGTGGATCAGCTGTCCTCGGAATCGGTGGGCGGTTTGGCGGCACCGGTGGCGTGTTGCCATCGGGCGCCGGCTGGCCGTCTGGTCCTGGCCCGTTTGGCGCGGGCGAAGCAAGAGCACCCCCGCCATCGGCGTCGCCCAACCATGAAGGGACAAGCGGCGTTCCGCCGCCAGGTCCACCGTACGCAGTCGAAGTTCCCATCAGCGCGCTCCCTTCAGATCCTTGAGCGCCAGTTCGGCCGCGGCTTTGAGGCCGGGGTTATTCGTGACCTTGCCCCAATCACCAAGCAGCTTGGTCAGGCGCGCCGAGGCGTCGATGTCCTTGACGACCTGCTGCCAACCGCTGACCACCCAAGGTCCGCACTTCCCACTCGGCAGCGCCTCAAGAAAGTCCATTAGCCGGCCTTGAAGGACAGGCTGCGCCTTGACGAGGACGAGGAGGCCATCAGTCCCGGCCGGTCTGGTATCGAACGCACCAGTGCCCATGATCTTGCTGCGCACTGCCTCGAACACCTTCTCGGCCTCTGCCTGCACGAGCTGCTTCAACTCGGACTCGTAGCCCTGGACGGTCATCTTGCCGCCGAACAGCTTCTCGACGACGCTGGCGAGGTGGCCCAGTACCGACACCGGGCCGAAGTAGTCCTTCTTGTCCTTGGTGACGAATAGGTAGGGGCGCAAGTCGAGACCCGATAGCTTGGGCGAAAGGCGCGCCCAGTCGAGTACCGTTTCCGACGACTTCCACTCGGCCAGGACGACACTGTCCGCTGCAGGCGTGGTGTCGGCCGCCTTCTGTCCCTTCGGCGTGGCGTCCTTGCGCTCCGCTGCCGTCAGCCCCGACTCCAGTGCTTCGAGGTCATCGCAGATGCCTTGCGGATGGACGGCCGCGACGAACGCGATCTGCTCGAACAACCGCGGGATAAAGCGTTCCGCGAGCATGAGTTTCGCGAGCACGGAGAGCTTGATGTCATCGCCGAAACCGCGAGCACTCGCGGTTCGCTCCCGCAGCAGCAGCGTGTTGAGGAAGCGCTTGATTTGTCGCGGGTTGCCTTTGGCGCCGCTGGCCAGGATGGGGCCGATCTGATCGCTGAGGGCCAGTGCGTTGTTGGCCTTCTCCGCCTGACTGCCTAGCGCTGTCTTGACGGTCGCAGCGTCCAGCCCGCCCGTTGTCCACGGGCGTTTCAGCTTTTCCCGTGCGACGGCAATCAGCTTCGCATAATCCGCGTTGTCCTCTCCGATCTCCGCGCCGGCCAGCAGCAGCGTGACGTAAATGCGTGTCTCAGCTTCTCCCAGCGCGGGGATGCGGAACGGAACCTGAATCAGCTTTTCGAGATAGTTGCGAGCGTAGTCTCGCGGGCCGGTGCTGTCGGGCAGGTCGGGAAAATGCTTCCGCACTGCGTACTCGATCATCGCCTCGTCGGCTGCCACCACAAACGCCGTCCGCGCGGTGAATACGAACAGCCGGATCGCTTCGAGTGTTTCGATCGCCGTGTCGGGCAGGCAGCGGTCGAGGTCATCGATCAAGACGACCAGCTGCTTGATGCCCGCGTCCTTCAAGAGCTGGTCGAATGCTTTGCGGAACGCTTCGACTTCTTCGGGAACGTTCTTCGTTTCACCTTCTTTCAGGATGCCCTTGACCTCCTCGATGGTCGTCTCGAGGTTCTCCTTCGTGGCAAGCTTGCCAGGGTCAGCCAGCAGGCCTTGAAGCGAGCCGACGATGGCGCCCACCTGCTCGGGCGTGGGGATGCCGGTGAAGGCAGTGACCGCCAAGCCACCTGCTCTCTTGGCGACCTTCAGCCAGTCGATGCGGCGAAAGACATCCTTGACGGCACCGGCGGCCTTGGTCAATGCCGGCCGTTTCTCGACCAAGCCGGTGACGATGCCTTCGATCAACGCGATCTTTGCGTCCTCGAAGCCCTGGAAGCGCCATCCATTGAACTTGAGGCACAGCACATCGCCCTTGTCCGCGAAGCCCGCCTCTATCATTTCGAGGACGCTGGACTTGCCCGCACCCCAGTCGCCATGCACGCCGATCGTGACTGGATGATCGGGCTTCGCGCGAAGCAGTCCGATGATCGTGGCAGCAATGGCCTCGTTGTTGAGTAGATCGACCTTGGTTTCGTTGTCCGTAAGGATCATTTTTCTCCCTCTTCGCCGACGGCGGCGATGTTCCCCACCGGCCGCAGGAGCGCAGCCGTCGCCGGGCCCACGCAGTCACGCAGCCGGTCGTTCGTCAAGGCCCTCAACTGATCGGGCGTGTGCACCCCAATCTCTGCAAGCGCCAGGCACTGCCCGCGCGTCAGGCGCACCGCAATCTTCGTCAGCGGCAGAGCGACCAACGGCAGCCCAAACTCAAGCCGCTGCAGAATGTCGTCCAGACCCTTGAGGAAATCGGGTTGGTCCGGGAAGAGCGTTGCGAGGATCTGGTGAGCTGAACGAAGATGGAAGCGCGTCGCATCGGCGATGCCGATGATGTTTCCGTAGCCGACGGCTCCGCCAAACGGCGTGGTGGAGTAGCGCCTTTCCAGCACATCGACCGGTGTGCCCTCAATCCAGTCATGCAGCAGTGCGGCGCGCTTGCATCGGGCCCAGAACTCGATCTGGTCGCGGCAGTAGCGTTGAAGCATCTGCGGCATCTGATGACCGAAACGCTGGGCCGCTTCGCCCGCGCGCACGCTCTCGGACTGTCCCTTCTTCATGACCGGGGTGTAAATGGCGTCCAGTTCGTCCAAAACCTGCACCATGGCCAAGATGTGGCCGGGAGGCGTTCGGGCCACGTCCAAACGCCCCATCAGCTCGACCAAGCGGAGGCTCGACTCAAACGACAGGGACGACGCACCACATGCCCGCCCCAGCAGCGTCAGGTGGATGAGGTCGCCCTCACGCTCGGCCAAGCCGGCCTGTAGCAGGCGATCGACCAAGGCGCCAACGTCCCGCTCGACCATCGCGACCCATTGCGGATTCGCGCGGGATGCGCAGTAGCCGCCAAACGTGTTGACCAGCAGGCCCGGGATCTCGTCGGCGCGAACACCACGCACCTGGCTCAGCAGGCGCAGTGTCCACGTCGGCAGGTCCCGTTGCTGGAACGACGACTTCACGTCCTCCGGCACGCCCAGCACGTAGCGCTGGAAGAGCTGTGCTCGTTCCATCGGGGTGTCGGCGAGGATGATCGCCTTGCCGATCTCGTTAAAACCAAGCCGGCCAGCGCGGCCCGCCATGTTCTTGTATTCGGCGACGGTGAACTGGCGCCCGTCCTCGCCAACGAATTCGTTCTCGGCGAGCACGACCGTCGATGCGGGGGTGTTGATGCCGGCAGCCAGCGTCGTGGTGGCGACCAAGGCGTGAATGCAACCCGCGGCGCTTCGGTATCCCTTCTCGACCGCCTCGCGCTCCGCTCTCAGCAGGTTGGTGTTGTGAAACGCGGTGCCGCCGGCGAGGCAATCACGCAAGTCCTGTGACGCGCCGGTCAGGTCCTGGGTAGGCAGGACATCGAGGACAGCGGCTGCAGGCGGCAAGCCAAGTTCCTTCGCAAGATACTTGGCACAGCCCTGGGCGGGGCCACGCATGTTGCGAAACACCAGCAGCTTTTCGCCTTGCCCGACCAACTGCTGCGCCAAGGGCACGATCACGTCCTGCGAACTGGGTTTGTCACGACGCTGAACGATGTGGTGAGAGGGCAACAAGGCTTCCGTCTTCGTGGTCCCATCCGCGTCGACGAATTGAAACGTCCCGCGCCGATCAAGGACACCCTCGATCAACGGCACGGGCCGCTCGCGCGACGACAGCAGCGGTACACCAAGCCAGCGATCGAAGCTGTTGAGGTTGCCGATGACTGCAGACAGGATCACCAGTTGCGGCGCGATGCCCCGCTGCCGTGCCCGCAGCAATAGCGAGAAGATCAATTCGACCGTCACGCCACGGTGGGGGTCGGTGATGAACTGTCCTTCGTCCAGCACGACCAGGCCGAGCTGAGTCAGAAGCCGGGGCGACCCAAGCGCGAGGTTCAGAAAAGTCTCGTACGTGAAGAAGCCCAGGTCGTAGCGCCCCGCGAGGACAGGCCCGATACCGTCGGTGGCATCCCCACTGCAACGAACCACCCGCAATCCAGCGGGCGTGTAGCGCTCAGTGAATTCCTCGAACTTTTCGTTGACCAGCGCGCGGTAGGGCAACAGGAATGCGGCCTTCTTGCCCGACGTGACCGCTTGGATCGCCGCCACCTCGCCAACCATCGTCTTGCCGGAGCTTGTGGGCGCAACAACCAGCAGCGAATTGCCGGCAAGCACGCCGAACTCGTTGACCGCCTTGAGCTGCAGCGCGTTGAGTCCTTGCGGAAAGTCCGCTTCCCATTGGCCGACGATTTCGGGCGGAAAACCGTGTGCGGCAAATTCCGAGAACGATCCGGACATCTGCTGTACGGCCCTTGCCGGGAACGCGGCGGCGTAGTTGTCGCCGCGCTTGAGCACGGGAAACGTCAGGCCACCTTGTACGCTGCCCAGGAACACCGGCGTCTGTGTGACGCTGATGCGTTCCGCTTCGACGCGGGCCTGGCGGATGATCTCGCCCGCGATCTCCGGAAAGCTGACCGACTCGCCGCCGGCGCCGGCCAGGGCCTCGATGACCGCATGCGTGAGCAAGCCATGCCCGGTGCCCGGCTGCTCCCATGCCGATTCGTTCGTGGCGCAGGCGGCCAGGAGAATGCGCCCTTCCCCATAGATTCCCGTCAAAGCGAATGCGTTGCGCGGACGCGCAGCCGTCTCCAGTACGCGCGCGGGCGCCTGGCCGCTGAAACAGCAGTCGAGGATGCACAGGACGGCGCGGGCCTTTGTCGTCTTGAAGGCGTCCGCCAGGCCTGCCATCGACAAGGCCGTTCCGGCCAGGTCGCTCGCGTCGGTATCGAACAGCACCAGGTTGCCGTCAGGCGAACCATGGCCTGCGAAGGCGATGACCACCACGTCGTCGGAATTCGCCGCGGCCAGCGTGCCGAGCATCGCCGCAGACACTTCCGCATGGGTCGCGGTCTCATCCACAAGCAGGCGTGAACTCAGACCCTCGATCGTGTCGGTGAACAGCGCCCACAAGGCTGTCGCGTCACGCCGCGCGCCGCTCAGCTCCGGAATCGACGTATCGAGGTGCTTGTTGATGCCGACGAAGATCGCTTTGATCGCCATGTGAGCCCTCTATCCAATCCGAGCAAGGAACTGTTCGATCACATCGTTAGCTTGACGTTGCCGCAGCACCCTTGCTTCGCGCTGCTCCGCTTCGTCCGTCTCACCCAGCTCGAACTTGGCGACCGACACCGGGCCATCCTTGCGATAGCCCTCGGTCTTCTCATCGCTCGCGAACCGGCTGCGCAGGATCGCGAGCGCGTCTTCGACGACCGCGCCGTGCTTTCCGCCACGCTGTTCGCGGAACGCTTGCGCCACTGCATCCATGCCTTCGGGCGCATGCTCGATGCAGTAAATCAAGTCATGCGCGTCTTTGCGCTCGAAGCGCTGATCGAAGGCGAAGGCCTTGAGGCAGGTGAAGCTGATGAGGTTGGCGTGCTTGATCTTCTCAGTGGCGACGCCGTTGCCGCCCAACAGTTCCGCCTGAATCTCGGTGACTTGGTGCAGGTCGAAGACGATGGATGAATGCGGAATGTTCAGCGCCGAAATCGTGCCTTCGGTCGGCAGCGGTTGCACCTTGCCGCCGGCGATGTCCGGCGCGTCGGCCAGCAACTCCAGCACCATCAATGCGCCGTGCTCGGTTCGAGTCTGCCAACGCCAGGACAGCTTTTGCTGCTTGTCGTTTTCGGCCCGCTCGAACCCCATCTTCTTCAGGTTGTCCTCCAGCGTGTGGTACGCCTCCGTGTCGGCGAGGATCTGCAGGTCGATCACGATGTCTACGTCCAGGGTGCCGGCATGCGCGGGCACCACCGGGGGCCGCGCCGCGACGAGGTATCGCGGCGTCAGCCCACCGACCAAGTAGACCGAATCTTTCCAGGGCCCAAGTCCACGCAGCAACGTCACCAGGACGCGCTCGCAGTCCACCGTGTACTGGTCGCTATAGCCGTCGAGCGTTGCCGGTTTTGCCATCAGAAGCCGATCCTTTCCTTGCGAAAGTGCTCGGCCATCTCCTTGGCGCGGCCCTCGCCGCGCAATAGGTCAAGGTAGATCTGGATGGGGCTGGCCAGCCACAGGTCTCCGAGCTGCTCGCGAAACAGCAACTCGCCGAGTGACTTGGCTTCGATGACGCTGAAGTTGGCGCCTTCGCTGACCGGCCGCGCGTTCAACTCGCCGATCGCTGCGTCGGCATTTGCACTGCCCAATACGCGCGCGCGCACCTGGGACACATTGGATAGAAAAGGGGTGTAGCGCTGCGCCGCGGCCTCGTGGCTGATCGCATACGCAACATCGTGCGCACCGAAAACCTGTCCGATCCGCGCCTCCAAGGCATCAGTCTTCGTGCCCGGCACGTAGTACCGGCGCACCGTCGGTGGCCGAATGGTGGCGAGCTGTTTGGCCCAAGCGTCGAGCAAGGCCGACGGCTCCCGCAGATGACGCTCCTTCGCCGGCCCCTGCCCTCGTGCCGTCAGCCAGTCGAAGCGCTCCAGTTCGGAGAGAACCTGCGATGCGGTGGCAGGTGACACCATCGCCTCCTGCGCCAGGCCCGTGACACCGAACCAGTCGTCATGCCGAACCAATAGCGCGTGCAGGACCTGCGCGCGCCTTCCGGAGAACAGCGAGCGCATCGATTTCGCCAAGGTCTTGGGCGGCGGCTTGTCGATGTACAGATAGGCACCTCGGGCCGGCAGGTAGAGGCTGCCGCCACTGTCGTAGTAGCCGACACGTTCACTTCTGAGCATCTCCTTCGCGCCCGGCGAGATCGATTCGGCGACCAGGAGCGAGAACGGCTCTTTCCCCTGCTCTGCGGATCGTCCGAGGCTAGCTTCGCGAAGCTGCCATAGCACTTGGCGGACGTCACGCGGGAAGACAGCTTTCTTGGCTTCGATCAACAACACATAGGACTTGCCGGCGACGTGCAGATCGACCTGTGCGTCGTATCCGCGGTCGCCCGGCCTGGCGGGCTCCCAGTGGTCGAGGTCCGCCTCGACCTCGGGAAGCTCCCTCAGGGCGTCCACGAAGCTGGTGATGAGCTGGCGCTCCGTCGGGCTAGACACAGACATGACGACCTCGTGCATCCTTCACTGCGCAGTAAATATCGCCATCCTAGCGAATTTTCGAGCTACGGGCAATTTTTACTGAGCACCAAATAAGCTCCTTCTATCGAAAAACGGCCAGCCCACGACTCGGGCGGCCGACAACCACGCATCGAGGTTGCTGTCACCGCAGTTCCGGGAACAGGAAGCTGGTCAGTTCCGGGTACGGGTTGATCGATGCGTAGGCCGGATCGTTGGCCTGGAGCCTGGGCTTGTAGAGCGACACCTTCTCCCGCCACTTGCCAGTCTGATCTTCCGCCTTCAGCTGTTCGGCGCGGCCGTAGGCTTCCAACGCCTGACGGAACGCCCGCAGGTAGCCCTTGTGGCTGGACGCGATCCAATGGGCGACCTCGATGAAGGTCCCGAAGCCAAACCCGATCGGCCGCCCCTCCCGTGCCGAGTAGAGGGCGTTGAGCAACTGCCGCTGCGAGAACTGGCCGAGGTAACGTGGCAGCGCCACGCCACGATCCTTCAGCTCCCGACGCAGCGACAGCCAGGTGGCGTCATCCTGCGTACCGTCGGCCATGTACGCGAGCCAGAACGCGTCGAATCGCCGCCGGAGGGGCGCGTCCACCGCCAGCTGCGCCTCGCGCTCGCGCGCGCGCAGCGCGGCCTGCTCGCCGTCGAAGTCGAAATAGAACGCCCGTTGGGTGGCTTGGTCCAGGGTGAGCTGCGAGAACGCGACGCGCCCGTACTCCAAAGGTCCGGTCGCCGCCGCCGGGTTGCACCAGTGGCAATCAAGCTGAAACAGACCCGCCTGCACCGACTCCGCGGCCGTCTGGTCACTGACGACGAACGCGTTGCGGTTGTTGCTGTAGAAGACATCGTCCTCGGTCAGCCGCCGGTCGCTTTCGCCGAAGCGCCCGAAGACCCAGAACAGCAGACCGCCTTCGCTCAAGTAAAAGTGCCGCCGCTCCGCGATGACACGGATGAATGTCGTTGAGAGCTGGACCTCGAATGCGACCGGGAGATCACCGTACCGGGCCCGCACATCGGGACGCCGCCAACGCTTGCCACCGACACTCTTCCAGGTCGCTTCCGACTGAACCTCGCTGAACGCGGGATCGGCCTTCAGGCTGCGGACGATCCAATCCTTCATGCGCTGGTGAAGTCGGCTTTCCTTGGCGCCGTCGTACTTGCGCGCCAGGATTTCCTCTTCAGACAGTGCACCGCGCGTCTGCGCCGGACAGCGGCCGTCTTCGAGCTGGTGCCGGAAGAAGAAGTGCTCGGTTTGCGCCCGCCGAACCAAGTAGATCGGGACACCGCACAAGGCGCAACCGTACTTGGGTACGCCCGCCGCAATGTCCGTTCGCAGCGACATGCGCAATTGCATCAGCTCGCCATAGTCGGAGCCGATGAGAGTGGCCGTCTGCAGGTACTCCCCTGTTTCCAGGTCAAGCACCTCGTCGATCTGGGGATCGGCTACCGAATAGGAAGACATGCGCTCCGAACCTCCAGTTGTACACCGTCAGAACTACCGTCAAATCGATCCGCTTGCCAGCAAAAGATGCCGATAGTTTTCGAGATATAAATTCTTATAAATCAATGACTTATGACGAATCCCCGATAGCCTCCAATAGACCCGGAATGACCTCTGATCATTCCCACTCGATCGTCGCCGGCGGCTTGCTCGACACGTCGTACGTCACCCGGTTGATCCCGCGCACTTCATTGATGATCCTTCCCGACACCTTCTTGAGCAGCGCGTACGGCAGCTCGGCCCAGTCGGCGGTCATGAAATCGCTGGTCTGCACGGCACGCAGGGCGACGACGTAGTCGTACGTACGGCCGTCGCCCATCACGCCGACGCTCTTCACGGGCAGGAAGACGGTGAAGGCCTGGCTGGTGAGGTCGTACCAGGTCTTGCCGGTCCCGGCGTCCACGTGGTTGCGCAGTTCCTCGATGAAGATCGCGTCGGCGCGGCGCAGCAGGTCGGCGTATTCCTTCTTCACCTCGCCCAGGATGCGCACGCCCAGGCCGGGGCCGGGGAAGGGATGGCGATAGACCATGTCGTGCGGCAGGCCCAGGGCCACGCCGAGTTCGCGCACTTCGTCCTTGAACAGGTCGCGCAGCGGCTCCAGCAGCTTGAGGCCGAGCTGTTCGGGCAGGCCGCCGACGTTGTGGTGGCTCTTGATGGTGACGGCCTTCTTGCTCTTGGCGCCGCCGGATTCGATCACATCGGGGTAGATGGTGCCCTGGGCCAGGAAGGTGGCGCCCTTTTCCTTCTTCGATGCGCCCGAGGCGGTGAGCTTGGCGGCCTCGGCCTTGAAGACGTCCACGAACAGGCGGCCGATGATCTTGCGCTTCTGCTCCGGGTCGCTCACGCCGGCCAGTTCACGCAGGAAGAGTTCGCTGGCATCCACGCGCACGACCTTGGCGTGCAGCTTGCCCACGAACATGTCCATCACCATGTCGCCCTCGTTCAGGCGCAGCAGGCCGTGATCGACGAACACGCAGGTGAGCTGGTCGCCGATGGCGCGGTGGATCAGCGCGGCGGCCACGCTGGAATCCACGCCGCCCGAGAGGCCGAGGATGACTTCCTCATCGCCCACCTGGGCACGGATGGATTCGACGGCCTCGGCGATGTGGTCCTTCATGACCCAGTCCGGCTGCACGCCGCAGATGCCGAGCACGAAGCGGTCGAGCATCGCCCGGCCCTGCACGGTGTGGGTCACCTCGGGATGGAACTGCACGGCGTAGAAACGGCGCGCCTCGTCGGCCATGCCGGCGATGGGGCAACTGGGGGTGGAGGCCATGAGCTTGAAGCCGGGCGGCATCTCGGCCACCTTGTCGCCGTGGCTCATCCAGACCTTGAGCATGCCGTGGCCTTCGGCCGTGGTGAAGTCGGCAATGTCCTTCAGCAGCGCAGTGTGGCCATGGGCGCGCACTTCGGCATAGCCGAACTCGCGCTTGTGGCCGCCCTCGACCTTGCCGCCGAGCTGCTGTGCCATGGTCTGCATGCCGTAGCAGATGCCCAGCACGGGCACGCCCAGTTCGAACACGGCCTGCGGCGCGCGGTCCGTGGTCTCCTCGTACACGCTGGCGTGGCTGCCCGAGAGGATCACGCCCTTGAGCGCGCCGTCGGCGGCGTACTCGCGGACCCAGGCGTCGCTCACGTCGCAGGGATGCACCTCGCAGTACACATGGGCCTCGCGCACGCGGCGCGCGATGAGCTGGGTGACCTGGGAGCCGAAGTCGAGGATGAGGATCTTCTGGTGTTGCATGGTGGTCGGGGGTCGGTAAGAGCGCGGGAAGCGAGGAATCAGAAAGTGGAGAGGTCGAGCAGTGCCACGCCGGTCCGCGCAGCGGCCTCGGCCTGGGCCGCGTCGAAGGTGGCCAGCGGCAGGCGCAGCGAGCGCGCGAGCCAGAGATAGGCGGCGTCATAGACCGGCAGGCCGGTGTCGAGCGCGACATCGAGCACGGCCTTGTGCTGCGCCGGCGCCAGTTCATGCAGTTCGACGCGGTGGCGGATGGCTTCGAGCACGGCCCACAGCCCTTCGACGGAGCCCGTGGGAATGCGGCCGGCATGCACGCCGCTCGCGATCAGGTTGCCGCACTCCCACTGCCAGAGATTGGGTGCCTGGGGCTCGACCTCGTCGCGCCGGATGCGGGCGTAGAGACGCCGCGTGTGCTCGCTGGCCGCGTCGGGCAGCAGCCACGCAGCAGTCACGGAGGCATCGAGCACAAAAGCGGTAGTGGTCATACGGCGGTGCTCCGTCCGCTGCGGCGCAGGGCTGGGGCTGCCGTGTGCGTGGCCGCGGCACGGATGCTGGCATGCAGCGCATCGATCTGCCCCAGCTCGCGCGCGATCTGCTCGTCGGTGATCACCGGCCGGCGCCGCACCGGCAGCATGCGCACCACCTCTTTCCCATGGCGGGTGATGCGCACCTCCTCGCCCTGCTCCACCGCCTCGATGAGCGCGGAAAAGCGGGTCTTGGCTTCATAGATGCCGACAGTCTGCATGCGCGAGGTTTCCGGAAAAAGAAAAGTCTGGCCTGAACAAAAATTCAGACCAGACTTTACCAAACCGACCAGAAAATGACAATCAGACCAGAATGACCCTGAGCGCCAGTTTCGTCATGGCAAGCAACGCCACAGCGGCCCAACGCGCGGGTAGCCGTGCAAGGGCCGCCCCGCCGCACCGGCTGCGTCCCCCTTCCCGAACGGCGCAGCCGTTCGAGAGAAGGGGGAAGGCGCGCAAGCGCCTCAGGGGGTTGCAGGCCGTCAATCAGCTCTGTAGTTCGGAGCTTCCTTCGTGATCTGCACGTCGTGCACGTGGCTCTCGCGAATGCCGGCCGTGGTGATCTCGACGAACTCCGCCTTGTTGTTCATCTCCTCGATGGTGGCGCAGCCGCAATAGCCCATGGAGGCACGCACGCCGCCGGCCATCTGGAACACGATCGAGACCATGGAGCCCTTGTAGGGCACGCGGCCTTCGATGCCCTCGGGCACCAGCTTGTCGGCGTTCGGGTTGCCGGTGCTGGATTCCTGGAAGTAGCGGTCGGCCGAGCCCTGCTGCATGGCGCCGATGGAGCCCATGCCGCGGTAGCTCTTGTAGCTGCGGCCCTGGAACAGGATGACCTCGCCCGGCGCCTCTTCGGTGCCGGCGAACATGCCGCCCATCATGACGGTGCTCGCGCCTGCGGCCAGCGCCTTGGCGATGTCGCCCGAATAGCGGATGCCGCCGTCGGCGATCAGCGGCACGCCCGTGCCCTGCAGGGCCGTGGCCACGCTGTCGATGGCCATGATCTGCGGCACGCCCACGCCCGCGACGATGCGGGTGGTGCAGATGGAGCCGGGGCCGATGCCGACCTTGACGCCGTCCGCGCCGGCCTCGACCAGGGCGAGCGCCGCCGCGCCGGTGGCGATGTTGCCGCCGATCACGTCCACCTGCGGGTAGTTCTGCTTGACCCAGCGCACGCGGTCGATCACGCCCTTGCTGTGGCCGTGGGCCGTGTCCACCACGATCGCATCGACGCCGGCCTTCACCAGCGCCTCGACGCGCTCCTCGGTGCCCTCGCCCACTCCGACCGCTGCGCCCACGCGCAGGCGGCCGTTGCTGTCGCGCGCCGCGTTGGGGAAGCTGGTCTGCTTGGTGATGTCCTTGACGGTGATCAGGCCCTTGAGCTCGAAGGCGTCGTTGATGACGAGCAGGCGCTCGAGCTTGTGCTTGTTGAGCAGCGCCTTGGCTTCGGAGGCGGTGGCGCCCTCCTTCACCGTGATGAGCTTCTCGCGCGGCGTCATGATGTCGCGCACCTTGACGTCGTAGCGGGTCTCGAAGCGCAGGTCGCGGCCGGTGACGATGCCGACCACCTTGCCCGCGTCACACACCGGGAAGCCCGAGATGCCGAGCTGCTCGGACAGCTGCAGCACCTGCAGCACCGTATGGTCGGGGGTGATGACGACGGGGTCGCGCACCACGCCGGATTCATAGCGCTTGACCTTGGCGACGTGGGCCGCCTGCTCCTGCGCCGTGAGGTTCTTGTGCACGATGCCGATGCCGCCCTCCTGCGCGATGGCGATGGCCAGGCGCGCCTCGGTGACAGTGTCCATGGCGGCGGACACGAGGGGAAGGTTCAGGGAGATATTGCGGGAGAGTCGCGTCGCGAGGGACGTGTCCTTGGGCAGGACCTGGGAGTACGCCGGCACCAGCAACACATCGTCGAAGGTGAGCGCTTTTCCTAGAAGGCGCATGAGATTCGCTCCAAAAAAACGATTGTACCCGCCGGGCCGCGTTCCTGCCGCGCCGGGCCCTGCCGGCGCGATGGCGCGGCCGGAGGCCGGGCGCTACACTGCCCGCATGAAACTCCACCGGCTTCTCGTGCTCGCCTGCGCCTGCTCCTGGGCGCTGGGGGCTTCGGCGCAATGGCAATGGATCGACAAGGACGGCCGCAAGGTGTTCAGCGACCGCCCGCCCCCGACCGACGTGCCCGCGAAGAACATCCTGAAGCAGCCGGGGGGCGCCCCGCCCCCGCCCCGCGCGCAGGCGGCCAATGCCGCAGCCGATGCGCCCGGCATGCCGGCATCCGCCGCGGCGGCGCCGCGGCTGCCGGCCTCCGACCCGGAGCTGCAGCAGCGCAAGGCACAGGCGGACGCGGCCGAGGCCGCCCGCAGGAAGGCCGACGAGGAACGCCAGGCCAAGGCCCGTGCCGAGAACTGCCAGCGCGCGCGCCAGCAACAGGCCATGCTGTCGTCGGGCCAGCTCGTGAGCCAGGTGAACGCCCAGGGCGAACGGTCCTTCATGGACGATGCGACCCGCGCCGCGGAAATGCGGCGTGCGGAAGCGGCGATCGCCTCCGACTGCGCGCGTTGATTGGAAACAGGCGGCAGAAGCCGTCTGGCGCCATTGACAGCACCGTCACCGGCATCGCGCGCTGCCGCATGGCTACGCGTGAAGGTGGTGCGCGTCCCACCAACCTCGCTTCATGACCAAGCCACGGCGGTCGTACACGAGCGCCAAAACGACGTAACCCGAAACGGTGAGGCAGGATTTCCACAGCCCGGCGTCCTGCGGGCGTAGGGGCGTTGAAACAACGGCGAGCGACCACGTTAGCCACGACGGGTTGCGACCGCTATTTACTGGCGATCCGAAAATCGGTCATCTTTCTTGTCACAAGATGATACAGTGATCGATTCCCGGCCGAGCATGCGCGGCTGAATCACGCCAGCACCAACCATGAAGTTTCTTATCAACGCTTTCTGCGGCATTCTTGTTCTTTGCGCCAGCGCAATAAGCGCGTCTGCGACACCGGTTTTCATCCAGAGCGGAACCTGGATCGTGGATTCCGAGTCGAATGGCAAACCTGGGAGGGGCATGGCCATCGACATACAGAACCAGCAACTGGTGATGCAGGTCTACAACTACACCGCCACGGGACAACCTACCTTTCACCTGGCTTCCGGCCCGCTGGATGGAATGCAATTCCAGGCCCCACTGAAGCAGTACAGGGGCGGTCGATTCTTCGGAAGTGGCGAGCGCACAGCCCGGGAGCAGCAATCCCCTGGCGATGTCCGCATCCGCTTCGAAAGCTCCACATCAGGGTTCATCCAGTTTCCGGGCGAACCCGAGGTCGCCATGTCCCGCCTCAAGTTCGACGAGGCGCCGCAAGGTGCCTTGATCAAGCCGAACTTCCGGGAAAGCTGGATAGTTGCGGAGTTTGATGAAAGGTATCCACTCATACCTATGCGGAAAATTGAGATATATAGGGACCCCAGCAACGGAAACAAGGAATCTCTGCAGGTGATCAGCAGTCACGCGTATGAATCCACCATTCTCTCCCCTACCCCCTGTTCGGCCATGGAAGCAGAGGGATGGATGCGATGCGATGCCACCTTCGACAGCGTACCTCCTGAAAAGGCAGTATTTGAAATACACAGAACACTGAATGGCCTCGAGGGCTTCATCACCCGGCAGGATGCACCGGGCAGGCGCAACACCCTGCGCGGAAGCAAATATTCAAGCTTCAACACCTCGAACTTCACTTCTTACAGGATGGCAAACATCCGCGACGACAGACTCACCGACTACAGAGGGGTTTTATACGAGAATGGAATCGATGTATATGTCCCCGAGCCGGGAACATGGGTGATAAGCCAGGAGCTGAATGGAACACCAGGGCGCGGCATGGCCATCGACGTGCAGAATGAGGTGCTGGTCATGCAGGTATTCAACTACGAAAGCAATGGAGACCCGACCTTCCATCTCGCGGTGGGAAAAATGAAATACGGCACCTCCAACGTCGTCACCCAACTCAAACGCTATGCGGGGGGGCGTTATTTCGGCGGCCCGCCATTGACTGGGCACGAAGCGGCTGATTCCGGAAAAGTGGAATTGGCCTTCGACTCCACTTTGACAGGCTGGGTGAAGTTCCCAGGCGAAGACTGGCTGGCGATCGAGAAATTCCAGTTTGGTTATGGAAAGAAAAATCCAGAGGCACTCCTGGGGGAGTGGAGCTTTGGAGCATTTGATGACTGGGATTGGACCATAGTCCTGGACAGGGTGGAGGGAAATGAGGCCAAGGGCAAATATGCAAGCTGCAACTACACGGAAGGGAAAATCAATCCCTATCTGGAGTACAACGGAACTGTATTCTGTAAAATCTATATCATCCGTGACGACAGCAGCACCTTTAAGGCCATAACATTCGATGCGACGCCAGAGATTCGAGGGGTAGCTGCCATGTCCCGCACCGTCGATAAATACAATCTCGACAGATGGAAAAGGGGATTCGCCATTCAAGTTCTCGACAAAAATGGCACGCCCGCAGGGTTGGGCCAGCGTCCCAAAACAGGAAGCAATATCGACTGATCCAGTCAACCGCTTGTGTACGGGGGGCTGTCATGAATACCATGAGGCGGTGCCGAAAACCCAGCCACCGGCCCCCGTTCAGGGATCTCAATAACCGGCCTTCGCACCCGGGCGGCGCGCGGCGAACAGCCCCGTAGCCCGCGCCCCCTGGCGCGCGAAGCGCTCGCGCCGCGCCTTCTTGGGATCGACCCGCAGCGGGCGGTACCACTCCACGCGGTCCCCATCCTGCAGCACACGGTCCAGCGCCACGGGGCGGCCCCAGATGCCGCAGGTGGCCGATCCATCCTCCGGGCCGCCGCAGGCCGCGAGCGCATCGCGCACCGTGGCGCCGGCAGGCAATTCCATCGCCGCCTCCCGCACCTCGCGCGGGCCGGGCGACCACGCGACGGTCACCGCCACGCGGCCCGCGCCGCCGGTCTCAGCCATAGACCTGCTCCGCGCGCTGGATGAACGCATCCACCATGCTGCCCGCGATGCGGTCGAACACCGGGCCCACCAGTGCGGCCAGGGCGATGTTGTCGAAACCGTAGTTGAGCTGCAGCTCCACCTTGCAGGCGCGCTGGCTGCCGTCGCCCACGGGATGGAATCGCCAGTCGCCGTCGAGCTGCGAGAAAGGCCCCTTCACGAGCCGCATCTGCACGCGCCGGCCGGGCTCGTGCTGGTTGCGCGTGACGAAGGACTTGCGCAGGCCGCTGAAGGCGATGCCCACCTCGGCGGTCATGCCGTGCTCGTCCTGCTCCAGCACCCGCGCGCTGTCGCACCAGGGCAGGAATTCCGGGTACTTCGCCACATCGGTGACGAGGGCGAACATCTCTTCGGGGCTGTACCAGATCAGGACGGACTTGTTGACGTTTTTCATGGGAGGACGGGCATGGCGGGCCGTGGCGGGACGGAGCACTAGAATCCCCGGATAAGCGCACGGCCGATCGTCCGATTGTAGGGAGGGCTTTCAAACGCCTCCATGTGCCGCATCTGATTCCCCATGGCCAAGAAACCCGAGACCCTGTCCCGCATCGCCGACAACAAGAAGGCGGCCTTCAACTATTTCTTCGAGGAACGCCACGAGGCGGGCATGGTGCTGCACGGCTGGGAGGTCAAGGCCCTGCGCGAAGGCAAGGTGCAGCTCACCGACGGCTACGTGGTGATCCGCGAAGGCGAGCTCTACCTGATCGGCTGCCAGATCAATCCCCTGAAGACGGCCTCGACCCACGTGAGCCCGGACGCGGTGCGCACCAAGAAGCTGCTGCTGCACAAGGACGAGATCAAGCGCCTGATCGGCAAAGTGGAGCAGAAGGGCTACACGCTGGTCCCGCTGAACCTGCACTGGACCAACGGCCGCGCCAAGTGCGAGATCGCGCTCGCCAAGGGCAAGGCCGAGCACGACAAGCGCGACACCATCAAGGAGCGCGAGGGCAAGCGCGAGGTGGAACGCGCGATGAAGAGCCGCCACCGCTGAGGCGGCGGATTTTTTTCGGGCAGCGCGGAATAAATCCGCCGCGTCCGGTGTTTACTCCGTTGCGGGCCGGCATGTCGCCGGCCCTGCCTACAGGAGCAACACCGATGACCCGAATCTCCACCCTCTTGGCCGCTTCCGCCCTGGCCCTGGCGCTTGCCGGCTGCGCCTCCATGTCGTCGTCCCGCATGCCCGGCGGCGTTGCCGAGAAGAACGGCGCCCTCGTGGGCCCGAACGGCATGACGCTCTACACCTTCGACCGCGACCCGGCCGGCGGCGGCAAGTCGGTCTGCAACGGTCCCTGCGCGAAGAACTGGCCGCCGCTGCTGGCCGGCAGCGACACGCCCACGGGCGAATTCAGCGTGGTGGAGCGCGATGACGGCGCCAAGCAACTGGCCTACAAGGGCAAGCCGCTGTACTACTGGGTCAAGGACACCCAGCCCGGCGACCGCACGGGCGACGGCGTGAACCAGGTGTGGCGCACCGCCAAGCCCTGACGCGCCACCGAAGCCGCCCGCATGGACGACATCGCGCCGCACCTGCCGGGCCTGCGGCGCTACGCGCGGGCCCTGACGGGCAATGCCTGGGCGGCGGACGACCTGGTGCAGGACACGCTCGAGCGCGCCTGCCGCAAATGGCTGCTGTGGCGCCCGGGCAGCGACCTGCGCGCCTGGCTGTTCACGCTCATGCACCGCGTGTACCTGAACCAGCTTCGGGCGGTGCCGGCCCAGCCGCCGCTCGACCTGGAATCGGTGCAGGACCACCTGCAGGCGCCGCCCGCGCGCACGGACGACGCGCTGGACCTGGACCGCTGCCTGCAGCGCCTGCCCGCCGACCAGCGCGCGGTGCTGCTGCTGGTGACGCTCGGAGACATGGATTACGCCGCTGCCGCGAAGGTGCTGGACGTGCCGGTGGGCACGGTGATGTCGCGCCTCTCGCGCGCCCGGCAGCGGCTGCGCGAACTGATGGAGCCGCAGGCCCGCACGCCCGGAGCGCCGCGGCTGCGGCGGCTGAAATGACGATGGACCGCAGGCCATGACCGACCCGCGCACCCCTTACCCCGACGGCGCTCCGCAGGGGACACCGTCCGGCGACCCGGGCACCGGCCCGGACGACGACCACCTGCATGCGCTGGTGGACGGCCGGCTTCCGCACGAGGCAGCGCAAGCGCTGCGCCGGCAACTGGCCGACGACCCTGCGGCCCGGGACAGCGTGCGGGCCTGGGAAGCGCAGCGCGCGCAGTTGCGCGGGCTGCATGCGGACTGGGAACAGGCGCCGGTGCCACCGCCGCTCACCCAGGTGGCACAGGACTTCCGCAACCGCCGCATGCGATCGGCCCAGGCCTGGCGCATGGCCGGGCTGGCGGCATCGCTCGCGCTCGCCTTCGGGCTGGGATGGACGCTGCACGGCACGCTCGGCACCGCCGATCCGGCTGCCGCCACGCTGGCCCGCTCCGCACCCTCACCCTTGCTGCCCAGCCAGCGTTTCGCGCTGCAGGCCGCGGCAGCGCATGCGGTGTACCAGCCCGAACAGCGCCATCCGGTGGAGGTGGGCGCGGCGCAGCAGGAGCACCTGGTGCAGTGGCTCTCCCGGCGCCTGGGCCGGCCGCTGCACATTCCGGACCTGCAGCCCCAGGGCTACGAACTGGTGGGCGGCCGCCTGCTGCCGGGCGATGCGGGCCCGGGCGGCGCCAGCGGGGCCCGCGCGCAGTTCATGTACCAGAACGCCGCGGGGCAGCGCGTCACGCTGTACCTCGGCGCGCTGCCCGCGGCCCCCGCGGAAACCGCGTTCCGCTACGAAGGCGACGGACCCGTGCCCAGCTTCTACTGGGTGGAGGACGGTTTCGGCTACGCGCTGAGCGGGCCGCTGCCGCGCGATGCGCTGCTGGCCATCGCGACGGCCGTCCATCCGCAGCTGTGATTCACCGCAGGCCGGCCAGCGGATGGGAATGCGCGGGCCAGGGGCTGTCGAAGAACGGCTGCCACATCGCGGGCGTGACGTCCTCGATGCGCGCGGGATTCCAGCGCGGGGCATGGTCCTTGTCCACCGCGAGCGCGCGGATGCCTTCCACGGTCTCGCTCTGGCCGGGCCGCAGGTAGAAGCAGTGCCGCACCATGTCGCGCTCCATGCGCAGGTCGGCGGCCAGGTCCATCCCACGGGCGCGCCGGATCTGCTCCAGCACCACATGCAACATCAGCGGCGACCGCTTGCGCAGCGTGGCCACCGTGGCGCGTGCCCAGTCGCTGCCGTCGGCCTCCAGCGCCGCGACAATGGCCGGCACGCTCTCCTGGCCGAAGGCCGCGTCGATGCGCGCGCGGTCGGCCGCGGCAGCGGGCGCGGACGGGGCGAAATGCGTGGCCACCCAGCGTTCGATCGCGGCGCCATCGTCGAAGCGCTGCGTGGCCAGCCCGTCCCACACGCCGTGCTGGGCTTCGGCGGGCATGCAGCCATCGGCCAGGCCCAGCGCGACCGCATCGCCCGCGCCGATGGTGTCGCCGGTGAGCGCCAGCCATTCACCCGTGCGGCCGGGGCAGCGCGACAGGAAGTAGCCTCCGCCCACGTCCGGGAACAGGCCGATGGCCGTCTCGGGCATCGCCATCTTCGTGCGCTCCGTGACGATGCGCATGCTGCCGCCCTGGCTGATGCCCATGCCGCCGCCCATGACGATGCCATCCATGAAGGCGATGTAGGGCTTGCCGAAGGTGTGGATCAGGTGGTTGAGGGCGTATTCCTCGGTGAAGAAGTCTTCCAGCTGCGGGTTGCCGGTGCTGCCGGCCTGGTGCAGGAAACGGATGTCCCCGCCCGCGCAGAACGCGCCGAAGGCGCCCTCCTTGTTCGTGCCGCGGATCGCCACGGCGAGCACGGCCGGGTCCGTCTGCCAGCGCAGCAGCGCCTCCATGAGGTCGCGCACCATGCCCAGCGACAGGGCGTTGAGCGCGCGCGGGCGGTTCAGCGTGATGAAGCCCACCTGTCCGCGCACCTCGGCCAGCACGTCGCGTTGCGTTGCATCCATTCGATAGTCTCCTTGGAATCCTGTGTTGGAACGTGCCGGAAATTGTGCCGCACGCCGAGCGGTGTGCCCGGTCTCCTACAGGACCTGCCTGGAGCGCTGCCTAGAATGTTCCGGCATGCCCCATCCCGCCGCGGCACCTCGGCCCTCCCCTTCCATCACGCCGCCCCGCATGCCGCGCGCCTCTGAGCGCTGCTGCGTGGCGGTCCAGGCGGCGCAGCGCACCTGCCCGCAGGGAGACCTGCCGTGGAATGGCTGAGCGACCCTTCGGCCTGGGCGGGCCTGGCGACGCTGGTGGTGCTGGAGATCGTCCTCGGCATCGACAACCTCGTCTTCATCGCCATCCTGGCCGACAAGCTGCCGCCGGACCAGCGCGACCGCGCCCGGCTGGTCGGCCTGTCCCTCGCACTCGTGCTGCGGCTGTGCCTGCTGGCCGCCATCGCGCACCTGGTGCGCCTCACCACGCCGGTTCTCGAATGGGGCTGGCTGTCGCTGTCGTGGCGGGACATCATCCTGCTGGCCGGCGGCATCTTCCTGCTGTGGAAAGCCACGACCGAACTGCACGAGCGCCTGGAAGGCGTGGATGCGGCCGGGCCGGAGCGTCGGGAACACGCGGCCTTCGGGGTCGTGCTGGTGCAGATCGTGGCGCTGGACGCGGTGTTCTCGCTCGACTCGATCATCACCGCGGTGGGCATGGTGCAGCACCTGCCGGTGATGATGGCCGCCGTGGTGATCGCCATGGGGATCATGATGGTGGCCTCCCGGGCGCTCACGGCCTTCGTCAACCGCCATCCCACGGTGGTGGTGCTGTGCCTGAGCTTCCTGCTCATGATCGGGCTCAGCCTGGTGTCGGAGGGCATGGGCTTCCACCTGCCCAAGGGCTACCTGTACGCGGCGATCGGCTTTTCCATCCTCATCGAGTTCTTCAACCAGTGGCGGCTGCGCAATATCGCGCGCCATGCCGCGCGGTTGCCACTGCGCGAGCGCACGGCACGCACGGTGCTGCGCCTGCTGGGCGGACAGGATGCGGGCGCATCCGGCGGCAATTCGGCCGCCGCCAGTGCGGAAGCAGCGCTCAGGGGCGCTTTCCGCCAGGAGGAGCGCAGCATGGTGCGGGGCGTGCTCTCGCTGGCCGAACGCTCCGTGCCCTCCATCATGACCCCGCGCGCGGATGTGGACTGGATCGACATCAGCCAGGACAAGCCATCGCTCTACCGGCAGCTGCAGGCGCAGCCGCACGGGCTGTTCCCGGTCTGCGACCGGGGTGGACTGGACGCGGTGATCGGCGTGGGCCGCGCCAAGGACCTCATGGCCGACCTGATCGCGCACGGCACCATCGACCGGCAGCGGAGCCTGCAGCCGCCGCTGATCGTGCCGGAAACGGTGAGCATCCTGCGGCTGATGGAGAACCTGCGCCGCTCGCGCAACCACCTGGCCCTGGTCAGCGATGAATACGGCACCATCCTCGGCCTGGTCACGCCCATGGACGTGCTGGAGGCCATAGCCGGCGAATTCCCCGACGCGGGCGAAGACCTGCTGGTACAGCCCGTGGGACCGGACCACTGGCTGGCGGACGGCCTGGTGGACCTGCACACGCTCGCGCGCGCGGTACGGGTGGAGCGGCTCGCGCACAGCGCGCACGATGCCAGCACGCTGGCCGGGCTGCTGCTGGAGACTTTCGGGGAGCTGCCCCTGCCCGGCCGCGCCACGGTGCTGCACGGCCTGCGCTTCGAAGTGGTGGCCGTGCAGGGGCGGCGCATCGCCCGCGTGGACGTGCGCCGCGCCGACAGCGCCGATCCGGCCGCTGCCGGCGCGGCATCGCCGCCCACGGGCGCCTGAGGCCCCGACCGGGGCCCCGATCACATGCCGCGGGCAGCGCGCTTGCGCTCGTTTTCCGTCAGGTGGCGCTTGCGCAGGCGGATGCTCTTGGGCGTGATCTCGACCAGCTCGTCGTCCTCGATGAACTCCACGCCGTATTCCAGCGTCAGGTCGATCGGGGGCGTGATCTTGATCGCATCTTCCTTGCCGGAGACACGGAAGTTGGTCAGCTGCTTGGTGCGCGTGGCGTTCACGACGAGGTCGTTGTCGCGGCTGTGGATGCCGACGATCATGCCTTCGTACACCGGATCGTTCGCCTTCACGAACATGCGGCCGCGGTCGTCCAGCTTGCCCAGAGCGTAGGTGAAGATTTCACCGTCGTCCATGGAGATCAGCACGCCGTTCTTGCGGCCGCCGATGTCGCCCTTGTGCGGCTCGTAGCTATCGAAGATGTTGGAGATCAGGCCCGAACCGCGGGTCAGGTTCAGGAACTCGTTGGTGAAGCCGATCAGGCCCCGCGCCGGAATGCGGTATTCCAGGCGCACGCGGCCGCGGCCGTCCGACTCCATGTTGACCAGCTCGCCCTTGCGCTCGCCGAGGGCCTGCATCACGCCGCCCTGGTGGCCTTCCTCGATGTCGGCCGTCACCAGTTCGATCGGCTCGTGCTTCACGCCGTCGATGTCCTTGAACACCACGCGCGGCTTGGAGACGGCCAGCTCGTAGCCTTCGCGGCGCATGTTCTCCAGCAGGATGGTCAGGTGCAGTTCGCCCCGGCCCATCACTTCGAAGATTCCTTCCTCGTCGGTTTCCTTCACGCGCAGCGCCACGTTGTGCTGCAGTTCCTTCTGCAGGCGGTCCCAGAGCTGGCGGCTCGTCACGAACTTGCCTTCGCGGCCTGCCAGCGGCGAGGTGTTCACGCAGAAGTTCATGGTCAGCGTGGGCTCGTCCACCTTCAGCATGGGCAGCGGCGCGGGATTGGCCGGGTCGGTCACGGTCACGCCGATGCCGATGTCCTCGATGCCGTTGATCAGCACGATGTCGCCGGGGCCGGCCAGCGGGGTCTGCATGCGGTCCAGGCCCTGGAAGGTCAGCACCTGGTTCACGCGGCCCTTGATGCTCTTGCCGTCGGGGCCTTCCATGACCAGCACGTCCTGGCCGGGCTTGAGCGTGCCCTGGCTGATGCGGCCCACGCCGATGCGGCCCACGAAGGTGGAGAAGTCCAGCGCCGAGATCTGCAGCTGCAGCGGGGCGGCCGGGTCACCCGAGTTCGGGGGCACGTGCTTCAGGATGGTGTTGAACAGGGCCGACATGTCGGGGCCCCACTGCTCGCCCGGAGCGCCCTCTTCCAGCGACGACCAGCCGTTGATGCCCGAGGCGTACACCACGGGGAAGTCGAGCTGCTCGTCGGTGGCGCCCAGCTTGTCGAACAGGTCGAACGCGGCGTTCACGACCTTGTCGGGGTTGGCGCCCGGCTTGTCCACCTTGTTCACCACCAGGATGGGGCGCAGGCCAAGGGCCAGGGCCTTCTTGGTCACGAAGCGCGTCTGGGGCATGGGGCCTTCCTGCGCGTCGATCAGCAGCACCACGCTGTCCACCATCGAGAGGGCACGCTCCACTTCGCCGCCGAAGTCCGCGTGGCCCGGGGTGTCCACGATGTTGATGTGCGTGCCTTCCCAGCTCACGGCGCAGTTCTTGGCCAGGATGGTGATGCCACGCTCTTTTTCGATCGCGTTGTTGTCCATCACGGTATCGACGACCTTCTCGTGGTCGGCGAAGGTGCCGGACTGGCGCAGCAGCTGGTCCACCATGGTGGTCTTGCCATGGTCAACGTGCGCGATGATGGCGATGTTGCGGATTTGTTTGCTCATAGAGTGGGTTCCAATGTGCCGCGCTCTGCCCGCGGCGTGCTTTCCAGAATCTGTGCGATCTCCTGGGGGCTCAGGAGACGCTCGGGGATGAGTTCGCCGGCCGCCACCCGGCCGACGCCCAGCAGGGCGCGGGGATCGTGGCCGAACACGGCCACGGCGGCTGCGTCGGGCCAGGGGCCGCGGCGGCGCATGCCGGAGAGGAATCGCGCCGTATTGTCATGGTCCAGCGTGACAGCCGCATGCCCCGCGAGCAGCGTTTCCACCGGCTGCACGCAGGCCATCCGCCCGGCCTCGTCCATGGCTTCGAGCGCGGCGAGCGTGACGCAGCGTTCCACGCCCAGCCCGCCCGTATCGATGCGGCGCAGGAAGGTGAGGTGCGCACCGCAGCCCAGTGCGGCGCCCACGTCCTCGCCCAGCGTACGGATGTAGGTGCCCTTGCTGCAGGTCACGACCATGCGCACGGCGGGTACGCCCTGGTCTTCGGCCAGCGACAGCTCCAGCGCATGGATGACCACGTCGCGCGCCTCGCGCTCGACGGCGATGCCTGCGCGGGCGTATTCGTAGAGCGCCTTGCCGTCCTTCTTGAGGGCGCTGTGCATCGGCGGCACCTGGCGGATCGGGCCGGTGAACTGCCGCTGCACGGCCGCCAGACGCTCGGGAGCAAGCTGCGCCGGGTCCACCTCGCGGCGCCCGGTGACCTCCCCCTCGGCATCGCCGGTGGTGGTGGTCACGCCCAGCCGGGCCACGGCCTCGTAGGTCTTGGGCGCGTCGAGCTGCAGCTGGCTGAACTTGGTGGCCGCGCCGAAGCACAGCGGCAGCACGCCGCTGGCGAGTGGATCGAGGGTGCCCGTATGCCCGGCTTTTTCAGCGCGCAGCAGCCACTTGGCCTTCTGCAACGCGTCGTTGCTGGAAAGGCCCAGGGGCTTGTCGAGCAGCAGCACTCCGTGCACCGGGCGCCGCTGCACCCGGATGCGGGGAGCGCGTGCGGTCATGCTTCGTCGTCGTCTTTGGAACGGGAAGCCACGGCGCGCGCGATCAGTGCGTTCATGTCCGAAGCGCGCTCGGTGGTGCGGTCGAACATGAAGTGCAGCGTCGGCACGGTATGGATGTGCAGGCGCTTGAACAGGCCGTTGCGGAGGAACCCCGCAGCCTGGTTCAGCGCATCCTGCGTCGCGTCGGCGTCGCCCACGAGCACGCTGAAGAACACCTTGGCGTGCGCGTAATCGGGCGTCACTTCCACGGCCTGCAGCGTGACCATGCCGATGCGCGGGTCCTTCAACTCGCGGATCAGCTCGGTCAGATCGCGCTGGATCTGGTCCGCGACCTTGAAGCCGCGGTTGGGCGTGGAGGATTTCTTGGCTGCCATAGGTTCTCAGAACTCCGCAGAATCATCGCACCCCGCCAGCACCCCGCCCCCAACCCTCGAGGGGCCGCGGAGCAGGCCATGCCAGCGGACGCCGTGGAACTGGCTTTGCCAGGCCACCGGCGTCGTCCCCCTGGAGGGGGAAGGCGCGAAGCGACTCAGGGGGTGCATCACAAGGTCCTTGCGATTTCCTTGATCTCGAAGAACTCCAGCTGATCACCTTCCTTGATGTCGCTGTAGTTCTTGAGCTTGATACCGCACTCGAAGCCTTCCTTGACTTCCTTGACGTCGTCCTTGAGGCGGCGCACCGACTCGACTTCGCCCGTGTAGATGACCACGTTGTCGCGCAGCAGGCGGAAGCGGCAGTTGCGCGTGACCTGGCCCGACGTGACGTAGGAGCCGGCCACCGTGCCGATCTTCGAGGCCACGAACACCGTGCGGATCTCGGCGGTACCGATTTCCTCTTCGCGCTGTTCGGGCGCCAGCATGCCGGACATGGCCGCCTTCAGCTCGTCCACCGCGTCGTAGATGATGTTGTAGTAGTGCAGGTCCACGTCGTTGGCCTCGGCCGTCTTGCGCGCGCCGGCATCGGCACGCACGTTGAAGCCGATCACGATCGCCTTGGAGGCGATGGCCAGGTTGACGTCGGACTCGCTGATGCCGCCCACGCCCGCATACACGAGCTGCACGCGGATCTCGTCGGTCGAGAGCTTGAGCAGCGAGGCGGCCAGCGCTTCCTGCGAACCCTGCACGTCGGCCTTGATGATGATGGGCAGGTTCTTCACCTCGCCCGCCGTCATGTCGGCGAACACGTTCTCCAGCTTCGCAGCCTGCTGCTTGGCCAGCTTGGTGTTGCGGAACTTGCCGGCGCGGTAGGTCGCGATCTCGCGGGCACGGCGCTCGTCGGAGAGCACCATGAACTCGTCGCCGGCCTGCGGCACGTCGGACAGGCCCTGGATCTCCACCGGGATGGAAGGACCCGCGGACTTGGTCGCCTTGCCGTTCTCGTCCAGCATGGCACGCACGCGGCCGGAGGTCTGGCCCGCCAGCACCACGTCGCCCACCTTCAGCGTGCCGGACTGCACCAGCACCGTGGCCACGGGGCCGCGGCCCTTGTCCAGCTGCGCTTCGATGACCAGGCCCTTGGCCATGGCTTCGACGGGCGCCTTGAGTTCCAGCACTTCGGCCTGCAGCAGCACCTGCTCGAGCAGGTCGTCGATGCCCATGCCGGTCTTGGACGACACGGGCACGAACGGCGACTCGCCACCGTACTCTTCGGGCACGACCTCCTGGGCCACCAGTTCCTGCTTGACGCGGTCGGGGTTGGCATCGGGCTTGTCGGCCTTGGTGATGGCCACGACGATGGGAACGCCGGCCGCCTTCGCGTGCTTGATGGCTTCCTTGGTCTGCGGCATGACGCCGTCGTCGGCCGCCACCACCAGGATGACGATGTCGGTCGCCTGGGCGCCGCGGGCACGCATGGCCGTGAAGGCCTCGTGGCCCGGGGTGTCCAGGAACGTGACGATGCCGCGCGGCGTCTCGACGTGGTAGGCGCCGATGTGCTGCGTGATGCCGCCGGCCTCGCCCGCCGCCACCTTGGCGCGGCGGATGTAGTCCAGCAGCGAGGTCTTGCCGTGGTCCACGTGGCCCATGACGGTGACCACGGGAGCGCGCGGCAGCGCCTCGGCCTGCTGGCCGGACACGTCCTCGTCGGTGAATGCTTCCGGATCGTCCAGCGCGGCCACGACGGCCTTGTGGCCCATTTCCTCGACCACGATCATGGCCGTGTCCTGGTCCAGAGGCTGGTTGATGGTGACCATCTGGCCCATCTTCATCAGCGACTTGATGACCTCGGACGCCTTGATCGACATCTTGTGCGCCAGCTCGGCCACGGTGATGGTCTCGGGCACGTGCACTTCGATGATGCGCGCCTCGGCGGGAGCGGCAGCCTGGTGCGAATGCTCGTCGCGGTCGTTGCGCCGGCCGCGCGGGCCGCTGCGCCAGTTGTTGCGGCCCACGCCGCCGCTGGCGTCGCCGCGGGTCTTGATTTCCTTCTTCTTGGCAGGATCGCCGGCCCAGCTCGAGGAGAGCTTGGCGGACTTCACTTCCTTGCCACCGCCAGCCGGCGCGCCGGCAGCGGGCCGCGCGCCCGGCGTGGCCGCGGGCTTGTGCAGCGTGCCCTTCTTGGCGTCGGCCGCGGCAGCGGGCTTCGGAGCCGGCTTCGGCTCCTCGGGCTTCTTGGCGACCAGCACCTTCTTGGGCGCGGCCATCATGGCGCGGATCGCCTCGGCTTCGGCCAGGGCCTTGCGGCGGCGCTCGTCCAGGTCGGCGGCACGCGCGGTCTCCTCGGCCGCACGGGCCTTGGATTCGGCTTCGGCCTTGGCGCGTGCCTCGGCCTGGGCGGCATTGCGCGCAGCGGCCTCGGCGGCGGCCTCGCGAGAGGCCTCCTCGCGCACGGCGGACTCCTGGGCCTTCTTCTCGGCCTGCTGGGCGGCGTAGGCGGCTGCACGCTCCTCGGCTTCGCGCTCGCGGCGCTCACGCTCCTCGCGCTCGCGGCGCGCGGCGTTCAGCTCTTCCTCCTGATGGCGGATCAGCTCGGCCTGGTGGCGCGCTTCCTCCTCGCGGCGGGCCAGATCCTGGTCCTCCGCGGACGGTGCGGACGCCTCGGACGCGGCGCCCTGGCCTTCGCCCTCGGCCGCGTCATCGCGCTTGATGAAGGTGCGCTTCTTGCGCACCTCCACCTGGATGGTGCGCGCCTTGCCCGTGGCATCGGCCTGCTTGATCTCGCTGGTGGACTTCTTGGTCAGCGTGATCTTCTTGCGGTCGGCCGTGGCGGTGCCGTGGCTGGCCTGCAGGAAAGCGAGCAGCTTCTGCTTGTCCGATTCGGTCAGGGCATCGGACGGGGTAGCCTTGGACACGCCAGCGGACTTGAGCTGGTCGAGCAGGGTTTCCGGCGATTTCTTGAGTTCGCTGGCGAACTCGGCGACAGTGTTACTGGACATATTCGGTTCGTACCTCCCCTGACCTTACTCTTGCCCCGCGAACCAGTGTTCGCGCGCCTTCATGATCAAGGCCTTGGCTTCTTCCTCAGACTGGCCGGTCAGGGCGGTCAGTTCGTCGATGGCCAGGTCGGCCAGATCATCACGGGTGTGGACGCCGCCCTCGGCCAGCTTGCCGATGAGCTCGGACGTCATCCCGTCCAGGTCCCGCAGGTTCTGCGAGACACCTTCCACGCTTTCCTCGCGGGCGATCTCCATGGTCAGGAGGGCATCCTTGGCGCGGGCGCGCAGTTCGTTCACCGTGTCCTCGTCGAAGCTCTCGATCTCGAGCATCTCCTGCAGCGGCACGTAGGCCACTTCCTCGAGGCTGGCGAAGCCTTCCTCGATGAGGATGTTGGCGATTTCCTCGTCCACGTCGAGCTTTTCCATGAACAGGCGGCGGGACGCGTCGGTCTCGTCGGCCTGCTTCTGGGCGGACTCGGCCGCGTCCATGATGTTGATCTTCCAGCCCGTCAGGTCGGAAGCGAGGCGCACGTTCTGGCCGCCGCGGCCGATGGCGATCGCGAGGTTCTCCTCGTCCACCACCACGTCCATGGCGTGCTTTTCCTCATCGACCACGATGGAGGACACGTTGGCCGGTGCCAGCGCGCCGATCACGAACTGCGCCGGATCCTCGGACCAGAGCACGATGTCCACGCGTTCGCCGGCCAGTTCGTTGGTCACGGCATTGACGCGCGTGCCGCGCACGCCGACGCAGGTGCCGATGGGGTCCACGCGCTTGTCGTGCGACAGCACGGCGATCTTGGCGCGGCTGCCCGGGTCGCGGGCGCAGCTCTTGATCTCCAGCAGGCCCTGCTCGATCTCGGGCACCTCGTTGCGGAACAGCTCGATCATGAACTCGGGCGCGGAGCGCGAGAGGATGATGGGCGCGCCACGCAGCGTGAGGTCCACCTCCATGATCATCGCCCGCACGCGGTCGCCGTTGCGCAGGTTTTCCTTGGGGATCATCTCGCTGCGGCGCAGGCGGCCTTCGACGCGGCCGGACTCGACGATGATGTCGCCCTTGTCCATGCGCTTGACGGTGCCGGTGAAGATCTTCTCGCCGCGCGACATGAAGTCGTTGAGCAGCATCTCGCGTTCGGCGTCGCGGATCTTCTGCAGGATGACCTGCTTGGCGGCCATGGCGCCGATGCGGCCGATGGGCACCGACTCGATGCCTTCCTCGATGTACTCGCCGACCTCGATGTCGGCGATGCGCTCCTGCGCGTCCATCAGCAGTTCCTCGGCGTCCGGGTTCTGCAGGCCGGCGTCGTCGGGCACGACGAGCCAGCGGCGGAAAGTCTCGTAGTTGCCGCTGTCGCGGTCGATCGCCACGCGGATGTCCACTTCGCCCGGGTAGAGCTTCTTGGTGGCCTGGGCCAGCGCCAGTTCCACGGCGCCGAACACCACGTCGCGCTCCACGTTCTTCTCGCGCGAAATGGCTTCAACCAACATCAACAGTTCGCGATTCATCGACGACTCTCCTATTTTTCAATCCCTTGAAGGCCCGCGCCCTGCGCGGCGGCCCTTGCTTCGAATCCGCTGCGGCCCGATTCAGTCCGGGGCCGGCCCGCCTTTCGGCCCGCGCCCCTTGAAATCCACGATCGGCGCCAGCCGGGCATCGCGCAGCTCGTCGAGCGTGAAGCCCAGGGCCTGCAGCGGCGCGGGCACCCGCTTCTTGCTGACCTTCTGGCCCGGCTTCGGGGGAGGCTCGTCGCTCCAGACGATCTGCCAGCCTCCGGCCTCGGTGCGCTCGAGCGTGCCGCGGAATTTCTTGCGGTTGGCGTTGACCTGGCCTGCGGCGGCATCGCCGATGGGAGCCTTGAGCGTGATGTCGATCACCTCGCCGGCGAAGCGCTGGAAATCCTGTTCATGGCGCAGCGGGCGGTCGATGCCCGGCGAGGAGACCTCCAGGCGCTTGTAGTCCACGCCATCGACCTCCAGCGCGAATTGCAGCTGGCGCGTGACCTTCTCGCAGTCCTCGACCGTCACGAAAGCCTCGGGGCCGGCCGGAGCGGCGGCATCGGAGGCGGCGCCTTCCACGGGCGGCTGCCAGGGCAGATCGATGGTGATGCGCAGCAGTCCGCCGGCGGAGCGTTCGATCTCCACCAGGTCGTAACCCAGGCCCGCGACGGTTTGTTCGACGATCTGCTGCAATGCCACGTGTCGTTCAGTTCTGTTCCAGAAGTGCAAAAAACCCGATAACCGCCGAGGAATCTCCCCGACAGCTTCGAGCTCGAAGAAAGCGAACGGCCAAAAAAAACGGGCGGTGGGGACCCGCCCGTTTGGCCGTGAAGCCCTTATTGTAGCCTGCTGCGCGTGGCTTTGCCAAGCCGGCGGCATGCAATTTGCATTGCAGGCGCGCCACAAATGTGGCTGCGCCGCGTCAGCCTGGCGCGCCGGCACGCGCCTGGCGGATGCGCTCGAACACCGCCTGGGCCTGGGCGTCCACGGGAGGCGCAGCCCCCTCCTGCTGCAGGGCGGCGAGCATGCGCGCCAGCACGCCGGACTGGGGCAGCACGGGGCCGAGGAAGCGCGCAAGGGTGCCGTCGGCCACGAGCACGGTGGGGAAAGTTTCCACATCGAGGTCGCCGGCCAGGTCCTCCTCGTCCTCCACGTCCACCCATTCGAATCGGACATCCGGATGGGCGGCACGCAGGGCCTCGAAAACGGCGCCGTACTCACGGCATACGCCGCACCAGGCAGCGCACAGGCAGACCACCCACCAGCCCGGGGCGGCGGGGGGGCCGCCGGCGGAAAGCGGTGCTGGTGGAGAAATGGTGTCCGGCATGGATTTTTTCAACAGTCTTGGAAAAACGGGCGCAAGGGATCGAGGGCGGGAAGGAAGGATGCCGCCTCAGCGTCCCCGGCGCTCCCGTGCGCGGTACACGTCGATGGTACCCACCCCGGGCGCCCGGTTGCCCCAGGCGTTGCGCACGAAGGTGGCCACGGCGGCCACGTCGTCGTCGCCCAGCACCTGCGTGAAGGGCGGCATGCCGTGCGGCCGCGGATTGCCGGGCGTCACCGGAGGATAGCCGCCCTGGAGGATGGTACGCACCACGTTCACCGGCGATTCGAGCTGCACCGCGCGGTTGCCGGCCAGTGGAGGGAACGCCCCCGGTCGGCCCTGCCCGCCATCGCCGTGGCACTGCGCGCAGTGGCGGGCATAGACCGCCCCGCCCTGCTCCATCACGGGCCGGGACGGCGGCGGCGATGCCGCGGGCGCGGGACCTTCCGGCGCGGGCAGCGCACGCAGGTAGGCCGCGATGGCGCGCAGGTCCGCGTCGGCCAGGTACTGCGTGCTGCGGAAGACCACCTCGGCCATCGGTCCGGTCACCGTGCCGCGCGGTGCGGTCCCGTCGCGCAGCAGGGCGACCACCTCGTCCACGGGCCAGTCGGCCACGCCGGCCTCGTGCACCGTGTCCAGGGCCGGCGCATACCAGTTCTGCACGGGGATGAGCCCGCCGCGCAGGGCACCGGCATCGCGCGTGGCGCCCAGGGCATTGCGCGGGCTGTGGCAGGCCGCGCAATGACCCAGGCCCTGCACGAGGTAGCGGCCACGGTTCCAGTCGGCCGGCCTGTCCGGCTCGGGAGCGAGGCCCCCCGGCCGGAAGAACAGCGCCCGCCACACGGCGAGCGCGGCCTGGGTGCCATAGGGAAAACCGAGCGCGTGCGGGCGCGCGGCCTGGCGCACCGGCGGCAGGCTGCGCAGGTAGGCGTGGATCGCGTCGGCATCCTCCCGCGTCACGTGCGTGTAGCTGGGATACGGGAACGCCGGATAGAGCAGCCGCCCGTCCCGCGAACGGCCATGGTGCAGGGCGCGCCAGAAGGCGGCATCCGACCAGCGGCCCAGCCCGGTGTCGGGGTCGGGCGTGAGGTTGGTGCTGTAGACCGTGCCGAACGGCGTCTCGATGCCGCGGCCGCCTGCGAACGGGGCGCCGCCCGGCTCGGTATGGCAGGCCATGCAGTTGCCGGCCCGGGCCAGGTATTCGCCCCGGGCGATGGCCTTCGGCGTGGCGGGCGCGGGTGGGCCGTCGTCCTGCGGCAGCGGGGCTTCGCCCCAGCGGTTGAGCATGGCCACGAGCACCGCGCAGGCGGCCAGGCCGGCCAGCAAGGCCATACCTGCGCGCGCAGGCCAGCGCCGCCAGAAGCCCCGTGCACGCGGTGGCGGCCCGCTCATGGCGTGCTCCCCCGGACGGACACATCCACGCCGCCGCAAGGCATGGGCAACGGGCCGGCGGGTGCGTCCGCGGGCTTGCCGCTGCCGGCCACCGGCTGGGCGGCGAGCCAGGCCGAGATGGCGCTCACGTCCTCGGAGGTGAGCTGCCGTGCCACGCGGGCCATGCAATCGGGCGCCTGCGAACGGCGCTGGCCGGTCTGCCAGGCGCCGATCTGGCTGTTGAGATAGTCGCGCGGCAGGCCGACGAGCGCGGGAATGGCCGGCTGCACGCCGGTCATGGCGCCGCCGTGGCATTGGACGCAGGCGGGTATGCCGCGGGCGGCATCACCCTCGCGCACCAGCCGGCGGCCCCGCTCCAGCGTCGCCGGGGGGGCCTGGGGCGGAGGCGGCGCGGCGTAGGGAAGGTCCAGCGCGGAGAAATGTTGTGCAATCTCGCGCAGATAGTCGTCCGTCATGTGCTCGAGCAGGTAGGACATCTGCGGATAGCTCCGGCGCCCGTCGCGGAAGTTCAGGAGCTGGTGGTACAGGTAGCCCGCGGGTTTGCCGGCAATGCGCGGAAAGTAGCCCTGCTGGGTCGCCCGCCCTTCCCGGCCGTGGCAGGCCGTGCAGGCGATGACCCGGTCGGCCATGCCGGCGGCCGGCGCCGGCGTGGCAGGCACCTGGGCCTCGACGGGTGCTTGTGCCGTGGCAGGGCTGGTGGCGCCCACCATCGCAGCCATCGTCACTGCCGCCGCCCACCGCCCTGCCTTGCCCACCCGTCCGGCCCGGCGGACCATCGCCGCCTCGCCGGGCCGGAGCCGGGCCGTGCAACGGTGCAGCAGGAAAGAAAGGAATGCATGCCAGGGCGGGCCTGGGGGTATGGGCGGCATGGGGGTTTGTCTCTTCGTTCGTCGTACGGGCGGGGCGCCCTGCCCCGCCACTCTACGCACCCCCGGCCGGCACGTACAGCCCGCCACGTCACACCGACGCACTCCACGCCGGGATCCGCCCCGGACGGGCAAGCGTCCAGGGCGCCGGCGGCGGCTCAGGGCAGGATGTTGGCCGCGCGCGCCTTGGCCACGACCGCGTCGGCGTCGCGGCGCAGCAGCAGGCGCTGCGCCACCAGCCCGTCGGCGGCGCGGGACACGGCGGCCACGTATCCCGCCTGCGAGCCGTACAGCTCTTCCAGCGACGGCCGCCCGTCGCCCGCGGCCAGGCGCACAGCGCGTGTCTTGTGGAACGGGATGAAGCTGCCGGTGAGGTTCGCGAGATCGACGATGCCGGGCGTGGCCACCTCGTTGAACTCGATGCTCGTGCCCAGCGGCGCCAGGGCCTCCACGCTCTGGATGCCGGCGCGCGCCAGCCCGGTCGCCGGATCCACCTGCGGCACCAGGATGGCGTAGTCACGCCCCACCACCCGCGGAGGCAGGACCGTGGCGATGCCCGACTCGTCCTGCGGCACATATTGCGGCCCGAAGTCCAGCAGGGTGAAGCCGTTGTAGCGCGCCTGGTAGCGGAACTCCGGAATCGGGGCCTGCACGCCGCCCGTGCTCCAGGTCAGCCCCTTCATGGCCGGATAGGCGACCTGGTCCGGGCGCACCAGCGTGCCGTCCGCGATGCGGGGCACCTGGCTGGCCGGCGGCTCGGTGCCGCGCACCACCCAGTCCTCCAGCGCGAGGAACAGGGCCCGGAAGGTGTCGTTGAAATGCACCACGGTGCCGGCGGGATAGACGGTGCGCGATGGCGCGTAGCTGATGCTTTCCACCCCGCCAGCCCCGCCGTGCTGCGTGCTCGCGTAGTAGTAGATGCGCGCATTGGCAGGCTGGGCGATGTCGCGCCGGCCCTGCGCATCGGTGAGCACGGGCGAGCCCTGCAGTTGCCAGAACTCGGTGCCCGACAGGCCCAGGAAGAAACGCGGGCAGGTACCGGTCGCGCTGCAGCGGCGCATCACCCCGCCCTCGCGGCCGCTCACCGCATCCACGTAATCCGCCGCCAGTCCGCGCGGCGCCGTCTGCCCGAAGGCCGTGTGGTCGGTGCGCAGGCCGCCACCGCCGCCGGGCACGGCGAAGCGGGTGTTGACATTGGTCTGCCGCGCGGCGACATGGGCGTAGATGCCGTCGAACACCATGCCGCCGTCCAGCCGCTGGTTGAAACCCAGGTGCAGGAAGGTCTTCATGGCATTGCCCGACTGGGACGTGCCCTGTCCGATCACGTGCGTGATCCGGCCCGCCAGCGGATTGGCCCGGCCATCCGCATCGGCGGCCCTGCCGCGGAAGAAGCCCACGGTGTCGCGCAATGCGGCAAGCCCCACGCCCATGACCTTCGGGTCCTTGGCCACATAGACCAGTTCGTACAGATACTGCGGATCGAACCCGCCGCGCAGGCAGACGCTGGCGGGGCTGGGCGTGCCGGGGAAGGGGTTGGCCCCGGTATCGCAGGCGGCGAACTTCCAGTCCGCGGCCGGTATGGCTTCGCGCGGATCCGTCTCGTTGCGGCGGCGCGTGAGCGAATAGCCCGGCTGCGTGTTGTCCAGTGCCGCGGGCTCGTAGGGAATCATGGTGCCGTTGAAGACGCCTCCGGGCAGCGCCATGGCCGCGGCCGCGGCGGTGGGCACCAGCTCCGTGCGGTACGGGCCGGTGATGCTGCTGCCGTCGGCGTTGCGGGCCACGGGCACGGTGGCGGTGAGCCGCGCGGGAGAGCTCTTGGGCACGTCGCCCTGCCATGCGGAATAGAGGAAGGTGTAGCCCCGCTCGAAATACACCGCATCGCCCGGCACGGCCGCCGGGTTGGGCAGCGTGAGGATGTTGCCGCGGTTGGGCGCGTCGTAGCGCAGAACGCCGCCGGCCCTGGACATGTCCTTGGGCTTGAGCAGCACGAAGTCGGCGCTGTACTCCACCATGCCGCGGCTGTTGCGCGGAGCGAGCCGCAGGTCCTGGATGACCGCGTTGCGCGGGTCCGCCGGATCGAGTTCGCCCTGCACCGTGCCCGACACTTTTTCATACGCGCCCACGCTGCCGTAGCTGCCCGGAAAGTCTTCCGTGGCAGCGATGGTGAGGCGCAGCTTCGGTGCGCCGTCCGCCAGCGTCGATGAACCGCCGCCGCCACATGCGGCCAGCAGCGCGGTGGCGGCGAACGCCGCGGCGGCGGCCGCGGGGAATGGGCGCCGCGGGCGGGCGCGCCGGGATATGGCTTGAGGAAAATGCATGGCGATGTCTCCAGTGTTGTCGTTGTGGAATGCGCAAGCCGCCACCAGGAACGCCGGACTGCGGGGCGCGACCGCCCCTGGCGATGCGCGACGCCATGCGATCCGGGCACGAAGCGCCCTGTGCGGACTGCCGGGCGGCCAGCCCGGCACATCAGGCAGGTGCGGGGCCTATTCCGGATCGATGCCGGCGGCCTTGATCACCTTGCCCCACTTCTGCGTCTCGGCCGCCTGGAAGCGGGCCAGCTCGGCCGACGTGGTTGTCCAGGGCTCTGAGCCGGCGGTGTCGTAGAACGACTTCGCCGCGGCGCTCTGCGTGGCGGCGGTCAACAGCTCGTTCAGCCGCGACACCACGGGTGCCGGTGTTCCGGCAGGCACGTACGCCGCGAACCAGTAGCCCATGTCGTAGCCCTTGACGCCCGCCTCCTCCAGGGTCGGCACGTCCGGCAGCTGCGCGCTGCGCTTCTGCGTGGAATAGCCCAGCGCGCGCAGCTTGCCCGACTTGATCTGCGGCACGCCGGTGGAGGTGTCGGTGATCATCATGTCGATCTGCCCGCCCAGCAGGTCGGTGATGGCGAGCGGATTGCTCTTGTAGGGCACGTGCAGGATGTCCACGCCGGCCAGTTGCTTGAGCATTTCCCCGGCCATGCGGCTGGAAGAGCTGCCGCTGCCGAAGCTCAGCTTGCCCGGGTTCTTCTTCGCGGCGGCCAGCAGGTCGGCCACGCTGCGGTAGGGTGCACCGGCATTCACCACCAGCACCTGCCCGCCCTTGCCCAGGCCCGTGACGGGCACGAAATCCTTCACCGGGTCATAAGGCAGCTTGCGGTACAGGTGCTCGTTGGCCGCGTGGGTGGTGTTCGTCGTGATGAGCACCGTGTAGCCGTCCGGCGGCGCCTTGGCCACCGCCTGGGCGGCGATCATGCCGCTCGCGCCGGCCTTGTTGTCCACCACCACGGGCTGCTTCGTATCGGTGGTGATCGCCTGCCCCAGGGCGCGCGCGAGCTGGTCGGTGGCGCTGCCGGCGGCGAAGGGCACCACGAAGGTGAGCGGCTTGGACGGATAGGCGGCCGGCTGGGCCGTGACGGATGCGGCCGGGCCGAACAGGGCAAAGGCGGCTGCCAGGGCCGCGCGGCGGCGCGACAGGCGGAAGGCGGAATGGTTCATGGTGGCGTTGTCTCCTTGTGGATTTATGTGGGAAGGTGCGGGCGCTCCGCCGTCAGGGCGGGCCGGCCAGGTGCTGCGCGAGCGCGGCGGGCACCTGCAGGGGCAGGTCCAGCAGCAGGTAGGCGAGCGCCTTGCCGTGGCTGTCGAGATTGAGGGAATCGTTCACGCCGCCGTCGAGCACGTCGTCGATCACGAAGTTCATCGCGTGCAGCTGCGGCAGCAGGTAGCGGCGCACGCGGCTCGGTTGGCGCTGCTCGAACCGGCGCGCTACGGCGTCTTCGGTCACCTGCTCCACCAGCACGTCCCAGAGCGCCGGATGCCAGGCGATCACACTGATGTTCGAGCGGTTGCCCTTGTCGCCCGTGCGCCCGTGCGCGAGCCGGTAGAGCGGCACGGCGATGTGCTCGCCGGAGGCCGCCTCGGCGGCCGAATGCGGAAGATCCATCGCGTCCGTCCTTTCAATCCATGAACCGGTGACCGGCCGGCACCGACTCGCGCGGCACCAGGCACGACACCATGCCCAGGCGCGGCCGCATGGCGGTGCGCACGCCGCCACCGCCCGCCGGGCCGCAGCAGTACAGGGCCGTGACCTCCCGCACCAGTTGCCGGGCCGCCGCATGGTCGCGGTGCTGCAGCGCTGCGCGCAGCCGCACGTCGCGGGCGTCCCCGGGGAGCGCCTCGTCCAGCCAGCGGCTGGTGTCGTCCCCGAACACGCTGGTCACGCCGATCAGGTCCAGGCGCAGCGGCGCGACGCCGGCCAGGCGCTCGCGCAGTGTCTCGCCCGCCAGCCGCGCCCGCGCCTCGGCCCGGGGGCCAGCGTAGGAGATCTCGCCCTCGGCGAACCAGCCAGCCTCGAAGCACACGTTCACCTTCAGGGCTGCGGGGCGCGGGTGCCCGCGCACGCCCTCGAGCCGCACGCGGCCCGGAGCGATCTCGCGCACCGTCGCGGCGGTGATGTCCGCCACCACGTCGGGGGTGAGATAGGCGGCCGGATCGTGCAGTTCGTACAGCAGCTGCTCCTTCACCGTGCGCTCGTCGATGCGCCCGCCCGTGCCCTCCGGCTTGGACAGCGTGCAGTGGCCGTCGGCATCGATCTCGGCGATGGGATAGCCCAATCGCGCCATGCCGGGCACGTCCTTGTAGCCCGGATCGGCGAAGTATCCGCCGGTGACCTGCGCGCCGCATTCCAGCAGATGCCCGGCCATGGTGGCGCGGGCCAGGCGGTCCCAGTCGTCGAGCCTCCAGCCGAAATGCGCCAAGGCGGGCCCGACGACGAGCGAAGGATCCGCCACCCGCCCGCACACCACGATATCGGCCCCCTCGCGCAGTGCCCCGGCGATCGGCTCCGCGCCGATATAGGCATTGGCGCTCACCACCGGCTCGGCGGGCAGCGCGGCGCCCAGGGCGCCGGACAGCAGCGGCTGGTGGCCTGGACCGCTCAGGTCGTCGCCGTGCACCACGGCCACGCGCGGGCGCCGCAGGCCGAGTTCAGCGGCCAGCTGGTGGATGCGGCGCGCGGCACCTTCCGGATTCGCGGCGCCGAAATTGCTCACGATGCGGATCCCGTGCTCCAGGCAGAGCGGGAGCACCGGGCGCAGCAACTCGTCGAGCAGCGGTTCGAAGCCGGCCTGCGGGTCCGTCCTGCGGGCCAGTTGCGCGAGGGCCAGCGTGCGCTCCGCGAGCGTCTCGAAGATGAGCACGGCCGGGCCGCCACTGCCGATCAGTGCCCGCACCACGGGCAGCGCGGCATCGGTGCGATCGCCCGAAAAGCCGGCCGCGCAGCCGATGCGCAAGATGTCTCCATTCGCCATGCGTTGTGGTCTCCTGGACCCAATGTAGGCGCCGCGACTTGTTTCGTGAAATAGATTGTTAAGATGGATTCATCCGTTTTTCCGATCAATCCACCGGCCGCATCCGCCACGCCGCCCTGCCCCGTCCCATGCATCTTTCCAGCCGCCACATCGATGCGTTCCTGGCACTGGCGCAGGAGCGCAGTTTCACGCGGGCGGCGGGCCTGTGCCATCTTTCGCAGCCGGCGTTCAGCGCCCTCGTGCGCTCGCTGGAGGAAGGCCTCGGGCTGCGCCTGTTCGACCGCAGCACGCGCCATGTGGAGCTGACCCCGGAGGGCCTGCAGTTCCTGGAGTCCGCGCGGCGCCTGCGCGCGGAGATCGACAGCGCGATCGGCCTGGCGCGCGATGCGGCTCAATTGCGGCGCGGCCGGGTGTCCCTGGCGCTGCTGCCCTCGCTGGCAGCCGGCTGGCTGCCCGGGATCCTGGCCGGGTTCCGGGCCGACCATCCCCGGATCGAGCTCGACATCGCCGACGTGCTGTCCGAGCCCTGCATCGAACGCGTGGCATCGGGCCGGGCGGACTTCGCACTGGCAGCCATCCGAGCAGACACCCCCTCCCTGCAGGCCGAAGCGTTCTGCAGCGACGGCTTCCATCTCGTATGCCGCGCCGACCACCCGCTCGCGAAACGCCGTCGCCGCGGCGGCCTGCAGGTGCAGGACCTCGCGCCCTGGCCGTTCGTGCACCTCGCGCGCACCAGCAGCGTACGGCAGTACCTGGAGGCTGCCATCCATCCCCATGCCATGAACACGCTGATGGAGGTGGAACAGCTCGCCACCGTCATGGGCATGGTGCGGGCGGGCATCGGCATCAGCGTGGTGCCCACGCTCACGCTCTTCCATTTCTCGCAGCCCGGCCTCGTGACGCGGCCGCTGTCGCTGCCGGCGCTGACGCGCCAGATCTTCCTGGTGCGCCGCCGCGACCGGGAGTTGTCCGTCGCCGCCCGGGAGCTCTATCGCAGGGTGATGGAATGTCGCCCGGCAGTGTGAGAATAGCCAGCCACAGCCCAGCAGCGCCCCGCCCATCCATGTCCACCGCCCCTCCGGAACCGTCGTTGCCTTCCGCTCCACCGCAGGGATCCGGCCCGGACCGCTCCCTGCCACTCGCCGTCGGCTTCGTCGTCCTGGTGGCCTTGCTGCTCATCGGCTCGAACGTGTGGCTGGCCTGGCGGGCCCAGCAGGCCGAATGGCAGCAGGCACAGGTCTTCGCCAAGAACCTGTCCCGGGCCGTGGCGCAGCAGATGGACGGCCTTGCCACGGAGGTGGGTCGCGCGCTGGTTTCCATCCAGTACGAACTGGAGCGCGACGACCTGTCGCCCGCGCAACTGGACACGCTGCAGCCCGTGCTGGTCAACCAGGTGTCCCTGGCGGAACACCTGCATGGGCTGTTCGTCTTCGGCAAAAACGGTGAATGGCTCGTGCACAGTCTGCCGATACCGCCTCCGGCAGCCAACAATTCCGACCGCGAATACTTCGTCCACCACCGCGACAATCCCAGCACCCTGACCTACGTCAGCAAGCCCCTGAAGAGCCGGACGACGGGGGAATGGGTCATCCCGCTGTCCCGCCGCATCAACGATGCCCAGGGCGGGTTCGCGGGCGTGGTGCTCGCCACCCTGCGCGTCCGGCACGTGCAGCAGGTGCTGCAGGGCTTCGACGTGGGACACAAGGGCGCCATCGCGCTGCTGCGGACCGACGGCACCGTGCTGACGCGCGAGCCCTTCCGCGTGGAAGACCTCGGGCGCATGCTGCCGGTTTCGCAGCTGCAGCAATTCCTCAGCTCCCGATCGGGCATCTCCGTCATGCCGTCGCCCATCGACGGCGTGGTGCGCCTCGTCAGTTTCGAGTACGCGCGCAATGTCCCGCTCGCTGCGGCCGTGGCGCTGTCCGAGGATGAGATCCTCGCGGAGTGGCGCAGGGCCACGGCCGTGCAGTTCGCAGGCATCCTGCTCCTGCTCGCCGTGATCGGCCCTGCGGGGGTCTACCTGATCCGCACCGTGAAATTGCGGCGGGATGCCGACCTCCGGCTGCGCACGACCCACGAGGCGCTGGTCGAGGCGCACGCGCGCATGGAGCACATGGCAGAGCACGACGGACTCACCGGAGTGCACAACCGGCGGGCCTACGACCGGCGCATCCGCGAAGTGATGGCGCAGTGCCGGCGCTACCAGCGGCCTGTTTCGGTGGTGATGTTCGACGTCGATTTCTTCAAGCGCTACAACGACGCCCTGGGGCACCTGGAGGGGGACGAATGCCTGCGCCGTGTGGCGCACGCGCTGGCGGGATCGATCCGCCGGCCCGGGGACTTCATCGCCCGTTATGGCGGCGAGGAGTTCGCCATCGTCCTGCCGGAAACCGATGCGCCGGGCGCCCTGCAGGTGGCCCAGGCCGCCCGCTCCGCGGTCATCGCCCTGCGCCTGCCGCACCCCGGCAGCCCCTCCGGCCACGTCACCGTGAGCGGGGGCGTCGCCTGCTGCCCGGGGCTCGCACCTGAAACGCCGGAAGAACTGCTGGGCCGCGCCGACACGGCCCTCTACGAAGCCAAACAGCAGGGCCGCGACCGGATCGTGGTGGCGGGCGGACAGCAGCCCGCCACCCCCCGATCCGGCGCGGGGCATTGACACCCGCCGGAAGGAAGGACCGCGGCCCGGAAACAGGCCGGGGCCGGACAACGCTCAGCGGTTGGCGCAGAAGCCGAACTGCACGCTGGCACCGGCCTGCAGGGTGCGGTTCCAGGCCGCACCCTGGGCAAGAAGCTCGTTGCCCGTCTGGGTCACCTGGGAGTCCCAGGCGTTATAGACCGTTCCCGCCACGGGAATGCGCACGGCCCAGTCCACCGGACCGGCATTGGGATTGGTCACGGTCACATTCAGGCAATAGCCCTGGCCCCAGTCGCTGTTGACACTGGTGGCATAGGTGACCGGGCCGGTGGCGGGCGCCGGCGGCGTGGAATCCGGTACGGACCAGGCCGAACCGGCTGCGGGCAGCACCGAGGGGAACTGCACGCCCAGCGGCAGCTCGGGCCCCACGCTCAGCGGCACGCCGGACACCTCCAGCACCTGGCCGAACACATCGGTGATTTTCAGGTCGAACGGCCCCGGTCCCATGCCGCCCGGCGCGAGGAAGTAGTTGTACATCTGCCGCTCCAGCGGCACATAGGTACCGCCCGAACCGCTCGTGCGATAGGCGAGCGATGCCACCGCATTGCGCTGGTTGCGCACCTGCAGGGCGCTCCACGAAGCGCTCGAGCCTTCCTTGAAAACCACGGACGCCTGCGCATCGGGCCCCGACACATAGCGCCAGCGCAGCGAGACGATGCCCGCTTCCATCGGGGCGATCTGCGCGAAAGCCGGGATCGCCAGATCCAGCCCGTGCGGCGGGCAGTCGGGGCAGCGGTTGTCCACGCGCACCACCACCTTCTTCGACGTCGCGGGGTTCAGCACCTCGAGGTAGGCCCCGCACGCCTGCGAGCCCTGGTAGTCGGAATCATTGATGGCGACGGTCAACACATGCTCCGGAAACGGCAGGCTGCAATTGCCGCCGCCATCGTAGCCATAGAACGTGCCGCGCCCGGTATAGGTCTCCCCCGGAGTGCCTTGCGCGGCCACCGGCAGCGCGACAGCCAGCGCCAGCCAGCCCAAAGCCCGCGCGCAGCGCGGGCCGAATACGGAAAACAGAGATTTCGACATGGGTCCCTCCCGACATGGTGCGGCGCCTGGCGACCATCGCCAGCGTCCGCCGTCGGCCCGGAGGACGGAGCGGTCATCGCGCTCCGCCCTGCCCGGGCCTCCCATGCCGGTTGTACCCGGCCGGTACTCACCAGGGAATCATGAATGCGAAGAGAATCACCGCCAAAGCGATGCCGGCGACCCACAGGGTGCGGGCACTGGCGAACCGGTTGCGGCTCGAGGACGTGGGGACGGCGCCAGCCGAGTTGCGTGGTGCGTTCATGGGATCTTCTCCATCGACGGTTTGTGAGGATCCCAAGGTAACCCGTCGCGCCTCGCGCCCCGCGTCGGACAAGGCCATGCGCACGGGTCGCGCAATGTCCCGACCCGCCGCACGCCGCTCAGATCCACTCGTCCTGCGCCGGCGCATCGGCCGGAAAGAAGTTGAGGTACTGCACCAGGCGGGGCCGGTCTTCGGTGTTCGGCCGGCTGCCGTGCGGCAGGGCGTGGTGCCAGATGATGAGATCGCCGGCGCGCCCGGCGATGGGCATCGCGCCCAGCGCCTGGAGGTCCTGCATGCGGGCGGATGCCGGCCCCCCGGGCAGACCGTCCAGCCATGCCCCGAGCCGGTGGTGGAATCCGGGCACGAGGGTGAACGCCCCCTGTTCCGCCCGGGTGTCCGCCAGGTACAGGATGCCCTGCGTGCCGAAAGGCACCGGCATCCGCAGGCTGACGTCCCAGTGCAGGTGCGGGCCGCGGAACCGGTGGGAAGGCGTTTCCGGGGCATTGAACCCCACGCGGTCGGTGGTGCACCACAGGTCCGCCGTGCCCCACAGCTGGGCGAACGCCTTGTGGATGCGCAGGTTGCGCCGGTTGCGCTCCAGGGCCTCGTGCTGGAATAGCTGCACCATGATGCCGTGGTCGTTGAAGGGATACCAGCTGGCGGGATCCTCCGGCCGCGCGCCGAGAAACGTCCAGATGGCCCCGGCCGCGGCAGCGGTATCGTCCGGAGGTATGGCGTCGTGCAGCACCACATAGCCCTGCGCCTCCCAGGAGGCCAGGTCGTCCTCGGACAGCACCGGCTCCATGCGATCCACCTCGGCAATCAACTGCCGAGCTTCGGGCGGTGGAGGCAGCCCTGCCAGTGCGGCCTCCAGCCGTGCCACCCGGTCCGTGGGCGGGTCCCCCGCCGTTTCCTGCAGCCACCGCGCAAAGTCATGGAAGTCCGCTGCGTCGTTCCGGCCGAACCACGCATGGAACGGCTCGATCCCGATGCCCAGGGCATGCAGCACCCAGTGGTCCTCGCGCCACTGCCGCATCGGCACCTCTTGCGCACGCCCCCGTCGCGCCAGCGCCATGCGCGACCACGCGCCTTCGAGGGCAGCGATGCCCTGCCATCCGGCCGCATGTGCGCTGCCGACGGGATCCGCCGATTCCTTGCCGCCTGGACCGTCTCCACCATCCCTCATCGTCCCTCCGCGCCTCTCGCCCGCAAAATTGCCTGCACATTCTCTCCAGATGCAGGGCACACGGAAGGGGGACGGGCCGGGTTCTCCGGCGGGATGGCGATCAGCGCGCGGGCACGGCCTCGGCGCTGCCCGGCACTTCCGCTTCGGTGCGCCGCTCCACCGCATCGGCATGCAGCGCTTCGTTGAACTGGTCCACCACCATGGCCCAGGGCGCGTCGGCCTTGAGCTGCTCCGCCAGGAACTGGCGCTGCGCATCGTTCCAGAAGGGCGCATCGGCCACCTGCACCCCGGCACCGAGCTGGTGGGTATGGATGAAGCGGGTGATGGCGTCCGGGTCTTCCTCCAGGCCCAGTTGCAGGAACAGGTTGGTCATCGTCGGTTCGGTGGTGATCATGGGAAGGCTCCTGGTGTGCTATCGATGCACCGACCTTAGGGCGTGCCGGCAGGCCGGCACGTCAGACAACGCAGCGTTGGCCGGTCAGGGCGGACACGGCCGGCAGCATCTGTTGCGTGCGCAAGCCCTGGCAGGGCACCGGCGCGGGTTCTAATCGGAGGATGGTCCAGCAGAAGCAACCGCGCAGAAAGAAATCCTCCCGCTCCCCGTCCATCACCCTCCTGCACCGGTCCTCCGGCCGCATGCGCCGGCTGCTGGTCTCCCTGTTCAGCTGCGCGGTCGTGGGCCTGCAGGTCACGAGCTGCGGCATCCACCCCACGCAGGGCCCCTGGCCCGGCAACGCCGCCCAGCCCACGCGCGCCGGCCAGTTCACGGAGTGCCGCCAGCACTTCGCCGGCGGCGTGCCGCCCCTCACCCCCGATGCGCCCCGGCTGCGCGAGCTGTGCTTCGACGCCTTCGCGGTGCTGCACAGCGGCAACACGCGCACCCCCGTGTATGTGGCCGAGCGGCTCAACCGCCAGATCCTGCAGCAGGCCCGGCAGCAGCACCGCACCGACCACTTCTACGCGGACGCGCGGCTGCCGCGCGGCGAGCGCGCCGAACTCGAGGACTACCGCGGCTCGGGCTATGCCCGCGGCCACATGGCGCCCGCGGGCGACATGGGCACGCCCGAAGCCATGGCGCAGTCCTTCAGCCTCGCCAACATGGTGCCGCAGGACCCGAAGCAGAACAGCGGCCCCTGGTCACGGATCGAAGAGGACACGCGCCGCTATGCACTGCGCGCGCGCGGCGACGTGTATGTCATCACCGGCCCCGTCTTCGAGCCCGGAGCCAGGACCATCGGCGCCGGACAGGTGGCCGTGCCATCACACCTGTTCAAGCTGGTGTACGACGCCGAGACCGGTCGCTCGTGGGCGCACTGGCAGCAGAATGCGCCCGGCGCCACTGCAGGCCCGCCCATCACCCTGCAGGAGGTGGAGCGCCGCACCGGCATGCGGCTGCTGCCCTCCCCGGCGCCCGCGCATTGACGCATCTCCGGAAACGCCCCCTTCCCACCTGCCCTTCAATGGCTGTATATTCATACAGTCATTGCTACTTCAGGAGAAAAGGCATGCCCGAAACCGCCACCCTCGCCTATACCGTCGCCCTGTGCGATTTCCCCGAACTGCCGCAGCGCGAGCGCACCGCCGCAGAGGCCCGCTACGCCCGGGTGCTGGAGCGCCAGCTCGGCGGCCCGGAAGGCGTGGCCGGATCGCTCGCCGCAGTGCAGTGCCTGCAGGACGGCGACGAGGCCCCCGAAGGCACGGACCCGATGGCCACCATCAACCGATGGGCCCGCGCGGCGGCGGCCGCGCGCACCGCCGGCATGCAGGGCCTGGGGGAGTCGGAAGGAGCGTATTTCGAGGTGCGGCTGGGCTGACGGCCTTCGGGCTGCCAGCCTGCGGGAGGACAATGCCGGGCTCCTTCCCATCCCTACCGGAGCCACGACATGATCTCCGCACTTCCCGCGCAGGCCGCGGCCTTGCACGCCTGCGACCAGGCAGCCACGGCCCATGCCCTGCCATTCGCTGCGCTGGTGCCGGCCATCGAGGCCGCCGCCGTCGAATTCCACCGCGGTGAGATCGCCAGCCCGGAACGCCTCGCGCTGCCGCTGGGCCAGGGCGGCGTGTTGCTCAGCATGCCGGCGGTGGCGCACGACCTCGGCATCCACAAGCTGGTCACCGTGCAGCCGGGCAATGCAGCCCGGGAGTTGCCGACACTGCACGGCATCGTCACGGTGTGCGATGCGCCGTCCGGCCGGCCGCTGTGCCAGCTCCATGGCCCGGAACTCACGGGCCGCCGCACGGCGGCCGTCTCGATGGTGGCGCTGGGCCGGCTGCTGGGGCAGGCACCACGGCAGGTACTGCTCATCGGCACGGGCGTGCAGGCCCGGCACCACCTCCAGGCCATACGGGAGCTGCACCCCGCCTGCAAGGTACTCGTTCGCGGCCGGACCGCCTTGGCGGCGCAGGCTTTCTGCACGCAGGCCGCAGCGCCCTCCGCCGTCCAGCCCTGCACCGGGGCCATTCCGGACGCGGTCGATGCGGTCATCGCGCTCACCACCGCCACGGCCCCCATCTACGACGAGCCCGCCCGCGCCGGGCGCGTGGTGATCGGCGTCGGCGCCTTCAGGCCCGGCATGGCCGAGATCGGCGCCACCACCCTGCAGGGCAGCGACCTGTACGCCGACGACCCGGCGGGCGCCCGGCACGAGGCTGGCGACCTGATCCGCGCACAGGTGGACTGGAGCAGCGTCCATCCGCTCGCGTCGCTGATCATGGCCGGGCCCGACCGCAGCCGTCCGGCGGTCTTCAAGAGCGTGGGCACGGCCGCCTGGGATCTCGCGGCCGCGCGGGTCGCCATCCGGTCGCTCGGCATCGCCGTGTGATCTGCACCACCTCGTTTTCAGCGGGCACTGCGCCAGAGCGCACCGAAAGCGTGCGCACAATCGGGGGTTTTTGCCGGTCCGCCCAGCCACGAGCCAGGCGGACCCTTCCGGCCTGCCGGGGCACCAGGCCCATCCGATCGCCGTGCCCCATCCCTGCATCACAAGGAACAACATGCCAATGAGCAAGACCCGAAAGATTTTCCGCCTGACCGCGATGGCCCTGGGACTGGCCTGCGCGGTTGCCCATGCCCAGGCACAGGAACGTGTCCGCATCGGCTTCATGAGCCCCGTCACGGGCCCGCAGGCGGCCAACGGAGGAGACAACCGCGACGGCGCGCTGCTCGCCATCAAGGAACTGAACGCCAAGGGCGTCAAGGTGGCCGGCAAGCCCGTGGTGTTCGAGCTGGACATCAACGACGACGTGGCCGACCCCAAGCAGGGCGTGCAGGTCGCCCAGACCCTGGCCGACAAGAAGATCCGCTTCGTGCTCGGCCCCTACAACTCGGGCGTCACGGTGCCGGCCGCCCGGGTGCTGAACGACTCGGACATCCTCACGCTCACCGTGGCCTCCAACCCGAAGATCACGGAACTCGGCTACGGCACGCTGTTCCGCATCGGCGCCAGCGACAACCAGCTGGGCACCAAGATGGCCACCTACGCGGCGCAGGACCTGAAGCTCAAGACGGTGGCCGTGATCGACGACCGCACCGCCTACGGCCAGGGCGTCGCGCGCGAATTCACGGCGCAGGCCAGGCGCCTGGGCCTGCAGGTGGTCGCCACCGAATTCACCACAGACAAGGCCACGGATTTCAGCGCCATCCTGACCAACATCCGCGGCGCCAAGGCCGAGGCCGTGTTCTACGGCGGCTACTCGCCCCAGGGCGGCCCGCTGCTCAAGCAGATGCGCGCTCTCGGCATCACCGGCCCCCTGCTCGGGGGCGATGGCATCTGTTCCACCGAAACCGCCAACCTGGCCCAGCTCACCGGTGACCTGAACGTCTATTGCACCCAGGGCGGCTCGATGCTGGACAAGAGCGACAAGGGCCAGAAGTTCGCCGAGCGCTACCGCGCCGAATACAAGCGCGACCCGCTCACCTATGCCGCCGCCTTCTACGACGGCATGCACCTGCTGGCCAATGCCATGGAGACTGCCCAGTCCACCACCGACACGAAGAAGATCGCGCAGGCGATCGCCAACGGCAAATATGCCGGCGTGACCGGCGAGTTCTCGTACGACGCGAAACACGACCTGAAGTCGTCGGCGGTGACGGTGTACACCTTCAAGGGCAAGGACGTGGTGCCGCTGAAGAGCCTGTGACCAGGATGGGCCCCGGCTCCACCCGGGGCCGGGGCCTGGAGCAAACCTTTCGGCAGTAATGCCGCTGCGGCGCCAGGCGTCAGGCCATCGAACCCAGCAACTCCAGCGTGCGCGCATCCTTCACGCCATCGAAGTACCGGGCCAGCATGGCATCGAAACAGCTTCCCGGTCCTGCGACTTCGGCGAACAGCGTCATGCTGGAGCGGAGCTTGATGTCGTCGGGGGAACCGAAGATCCCATGGGCGGACAGGCCGTGATCCAGGCCGAGCAGGACGCGGCAGGCTTCGCGCAGGCGCTCGCCGAGCACGGGATGCTCCAGGTAGGCCGCGGCCTCCGCGCGGTTCTGGATGGCGTAGCGTTGCGCCATGTCGCTGTGGCCCAGGCCCTGGATCTGGGGGAAGATGAACCACATCCAGTGGGAGCGCTTTTTCCCGGCGTTCAGTTCAGACAGTACCCGGTCCCAGACAGGTTCCTGGGCAGCGATGAAGCGGTCAAGGGGGACGGATGTGGGCATCGGCCCATTCTAGAAGCGCACCCCAAAAAAGCGGCCCATGGAACGCGATGCCAGGCAAGCCTTGCTTTGGACAAGAGCCATTCGGGCACGGCCTGTCAGACCGCCAGCCTTCGGAAAATAAAAAACCCTGCTACGTTTTGCATAGCAGGGTTTCCTGATTTTTGGTAGGACGTACAAGATTCGAACTTGTGACCAACGGATTAAAAGTCCGCTGCTCTACCAACTGAGCTAACGTCCCAACATTGCTGCCACGGCCCGGAAGCCGCAACAGCAAAGACTCAAATTATAGCGCCACTTTGGGGCCCGAACCAGATTCGGCGAGCCGGTCGAGTACCCAGCCCGCGGCACACTGGCCGAAGGTGGCGGTGACCGACACCACCGATCCGTAGCCGTGGCAGTTCAGGGTGCCATCGGCGCCGGCATCCACCGCGCACGAGGCATGCGGAGGCGCCACGGCTTCGCGGCTGAACACGCAGGTGATGCCGATCCGGCGCCCCTCGCGCGCGGCGCCGTGCTGCTTGCGCAGGCGGTAGCGCAGCTGCGCGAGCAAGGGATCGTGCGTGGTCCGGGAGAGATCGTCGATGTCCACCTTGTGGGCCAGGCGCTTGCCGCCGGCCGCGCCCACGCTGATGAAGCGGTGGTGGCCATGGCGCAGCCTCAGCGCCCAGGCAGCCATGGCCGTCTTGGCGTGGACCTGGTCGCAGGCATCGATGACCGCGTCCACGCCCTCGGGAAGGATGCCGGGCCAGTTGCCGGGCTCGACGAATTCCTCGATGCAGCGGACCTCGCAACCCGGGTGGATGAGCGCGATGCGGTCGCGCATGGCTTCCACCTTGGCCTGCCCCACGGTGGTGGACAGGGCATGGATCTGGCGGTTCACGTTGGATTCCGCCACGTTGTCGAGATCGATGAGCGTGAGCCGCCCCACCCCGCTGCGGGCCAGGGCCTCGACGGCCCAGGAGCCGACGCCGCCCACGCCGACCACGGCCACATGGGCCGCACGGATGCGGGCGGCGCCCTCCACGCCATAGAGGCGCTCCAGCCCACCGAAGCGGCGGCGCAGGTCGGCGTCGAGGGGGAAGAGATCTTGCGCCCCCGGGCCAGGGCCCGAGGAAGGGGCTGCAGAGGGCCGGGCCGTCTCCGGCGCCGCCCCCTGCGCATGCTGCTGCACCGGCGTGCTCACTTGAGCCGCGCGAGGCGTTCCTTGGCCGCGGCAGCGGCTTCGGACTGCGGATAGGCGCGCAGCAGGTCTTCCAGCGTCTTGCGCGCGGCGCGCGTGTCCTTCAGCTCGATCTGGCAGTTGGCGATCGACAGGGCGGCTTCCGGTGCGCGCGCATGGTCGGGCGACGCGGCCAGCAGGGCCTTGAAGTTGTTGATCGCTTCCTTGTAGTCGCGCGTGGCGTACTGGGCGTTGCCCAGCCAGAACCGGGCCGAGGGCACGTAGCCGCTGCGGGGATACTGGCGCAGGAAGTTGCCGAAGGCGGACACGGCATCGGGGAACTTGCCCGAGCGGAACACGGCCAGAGCGGCTTCGAAGTCGCGCTTTTCCGTGGGATCGGCCTGGAATTCCTGGCCGTCCATGGTCACCTTGGCGGGCTCGAACTGCTTGAGGCGTTCGTCCACGCCCTGGGCGATGTCCTTCTGCCGGCGTTGCAGGTCGGCCACGTCGCGCTGCAGCTGCTCGTTCTGGCCGCGCAGGCTGGCCTGCTCGGAGCGCAGGGTTTCGATCTGCGATTGCAGGTCGATGAGGCTGCGGCGCATCTGGGACGTCTCGTCCGAGCTGCGGCGCTGGTCGCCGCCCAGTTGCTGCTGGAGCGCATCGACGCGCTGGCGCAATTCGAGGATGGCGCGGCGGGCCTCGTCGTCCTCGAAGAGCGCGGCATGGCTGGCCGTGGCACCGAAGCCGGCCGCCAGCGACAGCGCGGCGAGCGCCGCCGCCTTGCGGACGCGCTCACGCGTCCGCTGCTGCACGGTGGAGATGGCCATCAACGGTAGGACAGTTCAACGCGGCGGTTCTGCGAGAAGGCGTCTTCCGTGCTGCCTTGCACCGCGGGCTTTTCCTTGCCGAAGCTCACGGCTTCCATCTGGGCGTCGGGCACGCCCAGCAGGCCCAGCGCGCGGCGCACGGCCTCGGCACGCTTCTGGCCCAGGGCCAGGTTGTATTCGCGGCCGCCGCGGTCGTCGGTGTGGCCTTCGATCATGACCTTGCGGCCCTGGCTGGCCTTGATGAACCTGGCGTGCTGCTCGATGAGCGACTGGTACTCGGGCTTCACGACGTAGCTGTCGAAGTCGAAGTACACGATGCGGGCCACGCCGACCGGGCCGGCAGCGTCGCGCGCCGACTGGTTCAGGTCCACGGGAGCGACGCCGCTCTGGGAATTTCCGTTGGCATTGGCACCGTTGGGGGCCGTGGAGGTCGCGCCCTTGTTCTCGACGGGCACGTCCTCCAGCTTCACGCCGGAGCTGCAACCGGCCATGAGGGCGGCGACGGTGAGGGCCAGGGAAATGCGTTTGAAGGGAAGATTGATCATTGGGATGGTTCTCCTAGTCCGGATAAGGCGTTACTGTCGAGTCTGAAAAATGAAAAAGATTCAAATTATTGTTTCTGGAACGGACCCCAGTCCGGCTCACGGATATCGCCGCTCTGGCCCGCCAGGCGGGCCTTGATCTTGCCGTCCAGCGTGGTGGTCATCAGCGCTTCGCGGCCCTGCTGCTGGGTCGCATAGACGATGAGTTTGCCATTGGGCGCGAAGCTCGGGCTCTCATCGGCCGTGGTGTCGGTGATGGCGGTCACGCTGCCGGACGTCAGATCCATGACGTGCAGTTTGAAAGCCCCTCCCACACGGGAGATGTAGGCCAACCACTTGCCGTCGGGGCTGATGCTCGGAGAAATGTTGTAGGTGCCCGTGAAGGTGACGCGCTCGGCGCTTCCACCCGTGGCGGGCACGCGGTAGATCTGCGGGGCGCCACCGCGGTCGCTCACGAAGTAGATGCTGCGGCCGTCGCTGGAATAGGTGGGCTCGGTGTCGATGCCCGAACTCTGCATCAGACGGCGCGGCTCGCCGCCGTTGGCGTCGATCGTGTAGAGCTGGGAGCTGCCGTCGCGGCTGAGGGTGACGGCGAGCGTACGGCCGTCCGGCGACCAGGCGGGCGCGCTGTTGGAGCCGCGGAAGTTGGCGATCAGGCGGCGCCGGCCGGTCGAGACGTCGTGCACATACACCACGGGCTTGCGCGACTCGAACGACACGTAGGCGAGCTGCGTGCCGGAGGGCGACCAGGCCGGCGAGATGATGGGCTCGGGACTGGAGAGCGCCGACTGGGCGTTCTCGCCGTCGGCGTCCGCCACCCACAGGCTGTAGCGGCTGCCGGCCTTGGTGACGTAGGCGATGCGGGTCGAGAAGATGCCGCGCTGGCCGGTGAGCTTCTCGTACACGTAGTCGGCGATGCGGTGGGCGACGAGCCGCAGGTCGGCCTGCGTGACCACGAAGCTCTGGCCGCCCTTGTCTTCGCCGCGCACCGTCTCCCAGAGGCGGAAGCGCACATCGTAGCGACCGTCGGGCAGGCGCGTGATGCTGCCGGTGGTGAGCGAATCGGCGCCCTTCTGCTTCCAGAGGGCGACATCGGGGCGGGAGTTTTCGTCCAGTTGCGGACCGGAGGCGTCCACGGCGCGGAACTGGCCGCTGCGCTCCAGGTCGGCCTGCACGATGGCGGAGATCTTCTGCGGCGCGCTTTCTTCGCCGCGGAACGGCGCGATGGCGGTCGGCAGCTGGGTCAGGCCCACGCCGGTGATCTCTACGCGGAACTGCGCGAAGGCGGGAAAGGAGGCTGCGGAGGCGAGGGCCACGATGGCGTGGCGGCGCGTGGCGTGCGGCAGGGCCGCGGCGAGGGGATGGGATGGGCGGTCTGAAGTCATTGACAGCGTTGGGATACCGGGCCATTCGCCGGAGGGAAACCGGAAAGGTCAGGGGCCGAATGTTACACACAGGGCGGACAGCCCTGTGACAAACTGTGCAAGTTGCCGGCGCGGTCCTACGTAGAATCCGCCCTTCATGCAAGCCTCCGCCCCCCAGGGATCCCCCGCGACGGACACCGCCGCGGCTCCCGCATCCGCCCCCCCTTCCCTGTTCACGCGCCTGCGGCGCATGTCCTCGTACTTCGGGGGACAGCGCCTCGCCTGGTCGCTGGCGGTGCTGGCCACCGTGGTGGCCGCGGTGACAGAGCCGCTGATCCCCGCGCTGCTCAAGCCCTTGCTCGACCAGGGCTTCACGGAAGGCTCGCTCAAGCTCTGGCTGGTGCCGGTGGCCGTCATGGGGGTGTTCTTCATACGCGGTCTCGCGCAGTTCGGCGGGCAGTACGCCCTGGCCCGCATCGCCAACGAAGGCATGCTGAAGCTGCGCGAGACGCTGTTCGAGCGCCTGCTGTCGGCGGAGATGGCGCTGTTTTCCCGCCAGTCGGCGAGCACCCTGTCGAACACGGTGGTGTACGAAGTGCAGAACGGCGCCACGCAGCTGGTGCAGGCGCTGCTGGGCATTTCGCGCGATGGCTTCACGCTGGTGGCGCTGCTGGTGTACCTGCTCTACCTGAACTGGCAGCTGACGCTCATCGTCGCGTTCCTGGTGCCCGGCGTGGCCTGGATCATGAAGACGCTGTCGCGCCGCCTCTACCAGATCACCAAGAGCAGCCAGGAGGCGACGGACCAGCTCGCCTACGTGGTGGAGGAAAACGTGCTGGCCCACCGCATGGTGCGGCTGCACAGCGCGCAGCCCGGGCAGGCGCGCCGCTTCGGGGTGCTCAGCCAGAGCCTGCGGCGCCTGGCGATCAAGGCCACGATCGCCTCGGCCGCGATGACTCCGCTGACGCAATTGCTGGCCGCGGCGGCCCTGTCGGCCGTGATCTGCGTGGCGCTCTGGCAGAGCCACATCGGACAGACGCGGGAAGTGACCGTGGGCGGCTTCGCGGCCTTCATGGCGGCGATGCTGATGCTGATCGCGCCCATCCGCCGGCTGGCGGACGTGGCCAACCCGCTGACGCGCGGCGTCGCCGCGCTGGAGCGCGGCCTGGTACTGCTGGAAAGCGCACCGGCCGAGTCGGGCGGCCAGCACGCGCCGAAGGAGCGGGCACAGGGAGCGCTGGAGCTCGAGGGCGTGACGGTGGCTTTCGGTGCCGAGCAGGCGCCCGCGCTGGACCGGCTGCACCTGTCGGTGCGGCCCGGCGAGGTCGTCGCGCTGGTGGGTCCCTCGGGCGCCGGCAAGACCACGCTGGTGAACCTGCTGCCGCGCTTCCTGCAGCCCACCGAGGGACGCGTGCTGCTCGACGGCCGGCCCCTGGAGGAATGGAACCTGTCCGCGCTGCGCTCGCAGTTCGCCATGGTGAGCCAGGACGTGGTGATGTTCAACGACACCGTGGCGGCCAACGTGGCCCTGGGCGCGGACGTGGACGAGGCACGCGTGCAGGCCTGCCTGGAAGCGGCCAACCTGTCGGCGCACGTGGCGTCGATGCCCCAGGGCATGCACACGCTGGTGGGCCACAACGCCGTTCAGCTCTCCGGCGGCCAGCGCCAGCGCCTGGCGATCGCGCGGGCACTCTACAAGGATGCGCCGATCCTGATCCTGGACGAGGCCACCTCGGCCCTCGACACCGAATCCGAGCGGCTGGTGCAGGATGCCCTGCAGCGCCTCATGCGCGGGCGCACCACGCTGGTGATCGCGCACCGTCTCTCCACCATCGAGCATGCCGACCGGGTGGTGGTGATGGAGCGCGGCCGCATCGTGGAACAGGGCACGGATGCCGAACTGCAGGCGCGCGGCGGGCTCTATGCGCGCCTGAAGGGCTCCGCCCTCGCGGGCGGCTGAGGGACGGCCTCCACCCGCTACCCGGTCACCACTTGCCGCGGTTGGGCTGGCGGCGCTGCAGGGCCTGCGCGACGAGGTCCACCATGTCCTGCCGCGCAGCGCGCCGGGCGAAGTCCGCGGCGGTGAGGCCGAGCTGGTTCTTGATGGTGGGGTCCGCGCCCTGCTCCACCAGGAAGCGCGCCACGTCGGCCCGGCCATAGCTCACGGCCATCATGAGCGGCGTGGTGCCGTTGGGGGACTCGGCGTCGATGTAGGCGCTCTGGTCGATGAGCAGGCGGGTGATTTCCAGCTGCTGGTCGGTGGTGCCGGAAGCGGCATAGTGCAGCGGGGTCCAGCCGGTCTTGTTGACGTCGCCATCCTTGGCGATGAGCGCGCGCACGGCGGCGACCTGCCCGCGCAGGCAGGCGATCATGAGCGGGCTCTCGTCCTTGGAGTTGCGCGTTTCCACCTTGATGCCGGGCGCGGCCATGAGCGCGTCGAACGCCCGCATCGAGCCCTGCTGCAGGGCCAGCGTAAGGCCGACGTCGCCCTTCGGGTTGCGCGTGTTGGGATCGAACCCGCGCCGCACGAGCGCGGTGATGTCGTCGCCCTGGTCGCGCACGATGGCGGTGAAGAAATCGTCATAGGCGCCTGCGTGCGCGCAGGCGGCACACAGGCCCGCGCCGGCCAGCGCAGCGGCGGAGACGAACAGGCGCCGCGACAGGTGGCGAAGCTGCGTCATGGAGCATCCTTTCGGAAAAAGAGCGTGTCGAAATTCCGGCTCGTGGCCTCGCCCACGGCCTCGGCCTGCATGCCCCTAAGCGCCGCGATCTGCTGCGCCACGAAGGGCACGTAGGACGGGTTGTTGGTCTTGCCCCGGTAGGGCACGGGCGCGAGGTAGGGGCTGTCGGTCTCGATGAGCATGCGGTCGAGCGGCACGAAGGCCGCCACGTCGCGCAGCGGCTGGGCATTCTTGAAGGTGAGGATGCCCGAGAACGAGATGTAGTAGCCGAGGTCCAGCGCCGCGCGCGCCACCTCGGCCGTCTCGGTGAAACAGTGGAAGACGCCGCCCGCGCGGTTGCCCGCGCCGTCCTCGCCCTCTTCCCGGAGGATGGCGAGGGTGTCGTCGGAAGCGCTGCGGGTATGGATCACCAGCGGCTTGCCGCAGGCCCGGGCGGCGCGGATGTGGGTGCGGAAGCGCTCGCGCTGCCACTCCAGGTCGGCGATGCTGCGGCCGCCCTTGCGGTTTTCCATGCCGTAGTAGTCCAGCCCCGTCTCGCCGATGGCGATGACCCGGGGCAGCGCCGCGCGTTCCAGCAGGTCCTGCACCGACGGCTCGGTGACGCCCTCGTTGTCGGGGTGCACGCCCACCGTGCTCCAGAAGTTGTCGTGGGCGAGCGCGAGCGCATGCACGTCGCCGAACTCCTCCATGGTGGTGCAGATGCACAGCGCGCGGGTGACACGCGCCTCGTCCATGGCCTGGCGGATGGCGGGCAGTTGCGCGGACAGTTCGGGAAAGCTCAGGTGGCAGTGCGAATCGGTGAACATGGCAGCAGGAATGTTAGGCGGCGCCGGGCGCCACGGCCGTAGGAGAACGGCGGCACGGCCGGGTTCCGGCCGGGGAAAGGACGCCGGCCCTCGGGCAGCGGAGCCGGCGCGAGGGCGCACCGGCCCGTTGCGTCCCAGGGCGGCGCGGACGCGGCGGACCGGCTCAGATGGTCTGGGTGGGCCGCTCGGAGGCCAGGGCCGTGCCCAGGATCTCCTCGATGCGGGCCTTGAGCACGCGGGACTTGTCGTCCTTGGGAAACTGGATGCCGATGCCCTGCGTGCGGTTGCCGGCGGCGCGCGCCGGCGTGACCCAGGCCACGCGGCCGGCCACGGGATAGCGCTGGGTGTCTTCCGGCAGCGTGAGCAGCACGTACACGTCGTCGCCCAGGCGGTATTCACGCTGGGTCGGCACGAAGATGCCGCCTTCGGAGAAAAACGGAATGTACGCCGCGTAGAGTGCCGCCTTTTCCTTGATGGCCAGCTGCATGACGCTGGGACGGGGGGCGCTGGGAGGGGTACTCATGTGGGGGCGGGCCGGTCATTCAATGGCGGGAGTTTAGGGCGTTTCGCGCCTGGGCAACAAGCGACTCCAGCATCAATCCCGGGTTGAAGGGATGGTCCGCGGTGCGGGCCTCCTTCGCGAGCGCGCGGGCCCAGCGGGTGAGCGGGCCGACGCCGGGCGGCGAAGGCAGGTCGGCCTCTGCGAAGTAGCGTGGCGCAGCGCCCACGCGCCGGGCGAGCAGGTCGTGGCAGAGCTTCTGCAGCGCGTCCACGGCATCGGCGGGCGACAGGTCCGACAGCGCCGTCGCGTCGCCGCGGGCCACGGCGCGCGGGATCTGCGACCAGGCCTGGGGGCTGCGCCCTCCCTGGGCGAAGGCCAGGGCATCCTCGGGCCGGCCTCCGGCCGCCCGCAGCAGGGATGCCGCGGCATCGGCCGCGACGCCCTGCCCCGCGAGCCAGGCCAGTGACTCTTCCTCGCCGGGCCACTGCATCGTGTGGCCCAGGCAGCGGCTGCGGATGGTGGGCAGCAGCTGGTGCGCGGCCTCGCTCGCCAGCACGAAGCGCACGTCGCCCACGGGCTCCTCCAGCGTCTTGAGCAGGGCGTTGGCCGTGACGGTGTTCATCTGCTCGGCTGGATAGACGAGCACGGCCTTGCCGCGTCCGCGCGCGGAAGTACGCTGCGCGAACTGCACCGCGTCGCGCATCGCCTCGACCCGGATCTCGCGGCTGGCCTTGCGCTTCTTGTCGTCGATCTCGGCCTGCGCCTTCTCCGGCAGTGGCCACCCGCGCTCGATCATGTCGGTCTCGGGCATGAGCACGCACAGGTCGGCATGGGTGCGCACCTCGATGGCATGGCAGCTGCCGCAGTGCCCGCATGCGCCGTCCTCGGTCGGCGCCTCGCAGAGCCAGGCGCGTACCAGTTCGAGCGCGAGCGTGTACTGGCCCAGCCCGGAGGGGCCGCTGAGCAGCCAGGCATGGCCGCGCTGGGCCAGCAGCCTGCGGCGCTGGGCAGCGATCCAGGGAGACACGACGGCCGCGCTCATGCGCCCTCCTGCGCCGCATCCAGCACGCCATGCCCGCGGAGGATGTCCATGAGCCGGGCACGCACTGCCTCGCGCGGCTGGTCGGCATCGAGCCGCGCGAAGCGGCCGGGGTCGGCCGCCGCCCGGTCGGCATAGCCCTGCGCCACGCGGCGGAAGAACTCCACGGGCTGCGCCTCGAACCGGTCCGGCGCGCGCGCGCCTTCGAGCCGCGCTGCGGCCACGTCCGGTGCCAGGTCGAACCAGAGGGTCAGGTGGGGATGGAGGACGGCATCGGAGCCTTCCTGCAGGCCCGACTGGGTGATGCGCTCGAGCTGGGCGAGCACGGCCCGGTCGAAGCCCCGCCCCGCGCCCTGGTAGGCGAACGTGGCATCGGTGAAGCGGTCGCACAGCACGACCTCGCCGCGCACGAGCGCAGGCGCGATCACCGAGCGCAGGTGGTCGCGGCGGCCGGCGAAGACGACCAGCGACTCGGTGAGCGCGTCCATGGCCTCGTTCAGCAGCAGCGCACGCAGGGTCTCGGCCAGGGGCGTTCCCCCGGGCTCGCGGGTCACGGTGACCGTGCGGCCCTCGCGGCGCAGCGCCTCGGCCACGGCCTCGATGTGGGAGGACTTGCCCGCCCCGTCGATGCCCTCGAATGTGATGAACCAACCCCGTCGCTGCATGGAAGAAAGACCTTTGTGGTGCGTGCGCTGCCGGTGCGGCTTACTGCCCCTGCGGCGCCGGCTGGCCGCGCTGGTAGCGGTTCACCGCGCGGTTGTGTTCGTCGAGCGTGGGGCTGAAGTGGCTGGTGCCGTCGCCCCGCGCCACGAAATAGAGGGCCTGCGTGCGCTCGGGCTGCACGGCGGCGATGAGCGAGGCCTTGCCCGGCATCGAAATGGGCGTGGGCGGCAGGCCGGCGCGGGTGTAGGTGTTCCAGGGCGTATCGGCCAGCAGGTCGCGGCGGCGCAGGTTGCCGTCGAACTTTTCGCCCATGCCGTAGATGACCGTGGGATCGGTCTGCAGCAGCATGCCCGCCTTCAGGCGGTTGACGAAGACCCCGGCGATCTGGCCGCGGTCGGAGGCGCGGCCGGTTTCCTTCTCGACGATGCTCGCGAGGATGAGGGCCTCGTCCGCGCTCTTGAGCGGCAGGTCGGCGGAGCGCTGCGCCCATGCGGCTTCCAGCCTGCGGTCCATGGCGCGCAGGGCCCGCCGCATCACCGCGAGATCGCTCGTACCCTTGGCGAAGGTGTAGGTATCGGGAAAGAAGCGCCCTTCCGGCGGCACCCCGGCGCGGCCCAGGCGCTCCATGACGGCGGCGTCGGCCAGGCCCTGGGTGTCGTGGCGCAGCGCTTCGTCGCGGTCCAGTGCGGCGCGGAACTGGCGGAAGGTCCAGCCCTCCACGAGCGTGACGGCGCGCAGTGCCTCCTCGCCGCGCACGAGTTTCTGCAGCAGGCCGAAGGGGGTGGTGCCCGGCGGGATCTCATAGTTGCCGGCCTTGATCAGCCGGTCCTTGCCCGACAGGCGGAACCAGGCATAAAGCAGGCGCGGATCGGTGTCCACGCCGGCCTCCACGGCGGCCACGGCGACACCGCGCGGCGTGGTGCCGGGCTCGATCTCGAGCTCCAGCACGCCGGGGGCGCCCCCGGCCGTGGCGGCGCCCGCGGCCGCTCGCTGCGGCAACGGATGGTGGAGCCACCAGAAGCCCAGGCCGGTGGCCGCGAAGGCCACCAGCACGATGAAAAGGAAAAAACGGCGCACGGACCGGAATGCAGAGAGGGGAAAGAGCCGGGCATGATAATTCACCCATGACGTCCCCCCTGAATGGCCTGGCCCCCCTCAACGGGCTCGGCGTGATCCGCGTGCAAGGAGAAGACGCCGCGCAATTCCTCCACGGCCAGCTCACGCAGGACTTCCTGCTGCTGCCGCCCGGGCAGGCGCGGCTGGCAGCCTTCCTATCGGCCAAGGGCCGCATGCAGGCCAGCTTCATCGGCTGGCGCGCGGGCGATGCCGAGGTCCTGCTGGTCTGCAGCAGCGACGTGCTCGCCACGGTGCTCAAGCGGCTGTCGATGTTCGTGCTGCGCGCCAAGGCGCGGCTCAGCGATGCCACGGCCGACTTCGCGCTCTGGGGCCTGGCCGGCGATGCCGTCGCCGCGGTGGCGGGCGAGGCCCTGCCGCCCTGGAGCCGGCAGGACACCCCGCTGGGCACCGTGGTACACCTCCATCCCGGCGCCGGGCAGCCGCGTGCCCTGCTGGCGCAACCCGCGGGCCAGCCTGCCCCGTCCCGCCCGGCCCTGGCACCCGGCCTCTGGGAATGGGGCGAAGTGCAGAGCGGCGTGGCCACGCTGACGGCGCCGCTGGTCGAATTGTTCGTGCCGCAGATGCTCAACTACGAATCGGTGGGCGGCGTGAATTTCAAGAAGGGCTGCTATCCCGGCCAGGAGGTGGTGGCGCGCAGCCAGTTCCGCGGCACGCTCAAGCGCCGCACCTACCTGGCGCATGCCCCCGAGGCGATCGCCGTGGGCGCCGAGGTGTTCGCCGCCAGCGATGCCGAGCAGCCCTGCGGCACGGTGGTCCAGGCCGCCGCGGCACCGGGCGGCGGCTTCGATGCGCTGGTGGCCCTGCAGGTGGCCTCCACCGGCGAGGCGCTGCGCGTGGGCGGCCCGGAAGGCGTGCCCCTCGCCCTGGGCGACCTGCCCTACGCGCTGCTCGAAGACATCTGAGCATTGCCGGGCCGCCTGGATGTGCCCGCGGCCTTTCCGGTCAGAGGGCCGCGGAGCAGGCCAGGCCAGCAGACGCCGTGGAACGGGCTCCGCCCGGCCACCGGCGTCGTCCCCCTTCCCGCGCGCCAGCGCGAGAGAAGGGGGAAGCGGCGTCAGCCGCTCAGGGGGATGCCCATATTCACATGCGGAAGACCCGCCTCTTCATAGCGCTCGCCTTCCACCTCGAAGCCTGCGCGCCGGTAGAAGTTCTCGGCGGTGCACTGCGCATGCAGCGTGACCCGCCTGTCGCCCCGTGCCCGCGCGGCCTCGACCAGTGCATCCAGCACCGCCCTGCCCCACCGCTGCCCGCGCACCGCGCGGTCCACGGCCATGCGGCCGATGCGTGCCTCGCCCGGCGCCGGCTGCAGCAGCCGGCCGGTGGCCACGGGCAGCCCGATACGGTTATAGGCCACCACATGCACCGCGCCCGCGTCCAGGGCATCGGCCTCCAGTGCGGGATCGATGCCCTGCTCTTCCACGAACACGGCCATGCGCAGGCGCATCGCATCCGGCCCCAGCGTGGCCCAGTCGCCCGTGCGCAGCTCCACCAGCTCGTGGCCGGCTTCGTGTGCCTCGATGAGCGCGCGCAGCGCAGCGGGGACGGGCCGCGAGGTCTGGGTGGCCGGGTCGGCGAACACATAGACCAGCTCGCCAGACACCAGCAGGCGGTCGCCCGCGAAGATGCCGGCCTCGAAGCGCAGCGAGCTGTTGCCGATGCGCGCGCAACGCAGGCCCACGTCGAGCATGTCGTCCAGCCGCGCGGAGCCGTGGTATTCCAGCGTGGCCTTCTTCACGTACAACTCGCCGCCGAGCGCGCGCATGCCTGCCTCGTAGGGCATGGCCAGGGCCCGCCAGTAGGCGGACATGGCGGTGTCGATGTACATCAGGTAGTGGCCATTGAAGACGATCTTCTGCATGTCCACCTCGGCCCAGCGCACGCGCAGGCGTTCGGTACAGCGGAAATCAACGCGTCGCATCGGGCATCTCCTCGGCCAGTGACTCGGGCAGGCCGAAGGCCGCGCGCAGGGCTGCGGCGGCATGGCCGTGGGCGGTGCGCGCCTCGGGAATGGCGCGCCCCATCTTGATGAATTCGTGGGTGACGCCGCGGTAGATCTCCAGGTCCACGGCGATGCCTGCGGCCCGCAGCCTGTCGGCGTAGGCAATGCCTTCGTCCACGAGCGGATCGCATTCGGCCAGGCCGACCCATGCGGGCGCCACGCCGTCCACGTCGGGCGCATGCAGCGGGGCGAAGCGCCAGTCGTCGCGCTGGGCATGGGTGACATAGTGGCTGAAGAACCAGGTGATGGCCGGCTCCTCCAGCACGAACCCGTGCGCGTAGAGCGCGTGCGAGGGCGTGTCCTGGTGCGCCGTGCAGCCTGGGTAGATCAGCAGTTGCAACGCCAGCGGCAGGCCCGCATCGCGCGCCTGCAGGGCCGCCACGGCAGCCAGCGTGCCTCCGGCGCTGTCGCCGCCCACCGCGATGCGGGCAGGGTCGGCACCGATGCTGCGGCCCTCCGCGGCCAGCCAGGCGAGTGCATCCCAGGTGTCCTCCACCGCCGTGGGGAACCGGTGCTCCGGCGCGAGCCGGTAGCCCAGCGACACGACCATGCAGCCGGCGCGGCGTGCCAGTTCGCGGCACAGCGTGTCGTGCGTGTCGATGCTGCCCACGGTGAAGCCGCCACCATGCAGGTAGAGCAGCACCGGCAAGGCGCCACCCTCCGCATGCGGCGCGTACAGGCGTGCCGGCAGCGCATGGCCGTCGCGCGCCGGGATGCGCAGCGGCTCCACGCGCGGCAGCGCGGGCCTGGGTATCTCGAGCACGCCCGCGCCCAGTTCGTAGGCAGCACGGGCCTCCTGCACGGACAGGGTTTCCAGCGGCGGACGGCGTGCGCGGTGCATGCGGTCGATCACGCTGCGCATCTGCGGCGTGAGGCGGTGCGCGTGGGGGGAGGAATTCGGAGGCGGCGAAAGAGGTGGAGCGGTCACGGGCATCACGGATCGGGGACGGACAGGGAACACGCACTGCGGCGCATCCGCCGATCATCCCCGAAACCGGTGCCGGCCGCAGTGCCCTGCGCGACCGGGACCCAGGGCCCAGCCTCGCCCCCTCCTTCCCTTCTATTTGAAACGCACTTCCACGGGCGCGGCCCCCGACAGTCCGGCGAACGTGGCCGTCACCGCGAGGCCCGGCCGCGGCGACAGCAAGGCGGAGAACGAGCCCAGGCTGACGAGATCGCCCGGCTTCAGCACGGTATCCTCCTTCTGCAGCGCCCCGGCCAGCCACACCACGGCCTGCAGCGGATGGCCCAGGATGTCGCTGCCGCGGCCGCCACCGAGCCTGGCGCCCGAGCCATCCGTGAGCGTGACCGTCATCGCAGCCAGGGCGTCGAGCATGGCGTAGCGCTCGGCCCGCAGCGCCGGCACGGCAATGGGCGTGCCGGCCACGCCCAGGCGCGCGCCCACGTTGATCGCCGCCACGCCCGCCCCGTCGAGCTGGGGCGGCACCTGCACCAGCAGGTCGGGCAGTTCGATGAAGGGAATCACCTGGTCGATGGCGTCCAGCACCTCCAGCGGCGTGCGCGCATGGTTGACGGCCGCGCTCTTCACGCGGACCAGCATGTCGGCCTCATAGAGTGGCCGTGCACCGAAGCCCGCATCCACGGTACTGCCGGAGGGCAGCACCATGCCTGGATAGAGGCGGCCCCAGACGGGCTGGTCCGTGCGGAAGCGCTGCTGTACCGCCGGGTTGGTGAGGCCGGCCTTGTAGCCGACGGGCCGGCCCAGGCGCTGCTCCAGCAGCGCATTGAACTTGCCGCGGGTGCAGGCGGCATCGGCAGCGTCCATGGGCGGCGGATTGGCCGCGGGCGTGCGGGCCATGTAGTGCGCCGCGAGATCGGCCACCTGCGCATCGTCCAGGCACGCGGCCCGCGCTCCTGTAACGCAGGCGACGGCGGCCAGCGCCGCGATGAGGGTTTGCTGCAGGGCCATGGAAAGCTCCGGGGTTGTAGATTGGCGTGATCAGACCACCAATGCGCCAGGGCGCGCATCCTGGCAACCCCCATCACCACCATGGCCCTCATCCACTACATCACCCAGATCCAGATCGAATTCGGCGCAGTGCGGCTGCTTGCCCAGGAATGCGCGCGCGCGGGCATCACGCGCCCGCTCGTGGTCACCGATCCCGGCGTCAAGGCCGCCGGCGTGCTGCAGCCCGCGCTGGACGCGCTCGCCGGCCTGCCGGTGGCAGTGTTCGACCAGACGCCCGCCAACCCCACCGAAGCCGCCGTGCGCGCGGCCGTGGAGATCTACCGCGCCCATGGCTGCGACGGCCTGATCGCCGTCGGCGGCGGCTCGGCCATCGACTGCGCCAAGGGCATCGCCATCGCCGCCACGCACGACGGGCCCCTTACCCACTACGCGACCATCGAGGGCGGCTCGCCCCGCATCACGGAGCGGGTGGCGCCCCTGATCGCCGTGCCCACCACGGCGGGCACGGGCAGCGAGGTGGCGCGCGGCGCCATCCTCATCGTGGACGACCACCGCAAGCTCGGCTTCCACTCCTGGCACCTGGTGCCCAAGGCCGCCATCTGCGATCCGGCCCTGACGCTGGGCCTGCCACCCCACCTGACGGCGGCCACGGGCATGGACGCGATCGCGCACTGCATGGAAACCTTCATGTCCTCCGCCTTCAACCCGCCGGCCGACGGCATCGCGCTCGACGGCCTGGCCCGCGGCTGGGCCCACATCGAGCGCGCCACGCGCGACGGGCAGGACCGCGATGCGCGGCTGCACATGATGAGCGCGAGCATGCAGGGCGCCATGGCCTTCCAGAAGGGGCTGGGCTGCGTGCACTCGCTCAGCCACAGCCTGGGCGGCATCAACCCGCGCCTGCACCACGGTACGCTGAATGCCGTGTTCCTGCCCGCGGTGGTGCGCTTCAATGCGCAGGACGAGGCCGTGCGCCGTGACCGCCGGCTGGAGCGCATGGCCCAGGCCATGGGCCTGGCCAGCGCGGACGACATTGCCGATGCGATCCGCGACATGAGCGCGCGCCTGGGGTTGCCGACCGGGCTGGCAGCCATGGGGGTCGGAGAAGATGCGTGGGACGGCGTGATCCGCGGCGCCATGGCCGACCACTGCCACAAGACCAATCCGCGCGAGGCCAGCGTGGACGACTACCGGGCCATGCTGGAAGCGTCGATGTAGCCGGAGCAGCCCCGGTAGAGCCCGGCCTACAGCGGCTCCACGGCATCCGGGGGACAGCCCCGGGCGAGCCATTGCGCGAACTCGTCGGCCAGCTGTCGGCTGGCCGCCACCGCAGCGCTCCAGGCGCGCGCCCGGGCGGCCGTGTCGGTCCCGTAGCGCAGGAAGTCCTGGCGGTCGGGCAGCTTGCCGTCGGGCAGCGTTTCGCGCACCCAGGCCGGATCGGGCGAGAGCAGCACCATGGCGTCGAGCGCCCGGGTGGCGCGGTGTCGCCAGCGCAGCCCCTTGTCGAGCCATCCCGGCACCACCTGCTGCTGGAAGTGCGGGTACAGCACCAGGCCTGCATAGCGCAGGTGCAGGTGGTAGTCGGTGATGCCTCCGTCCCAGTATGCACCGCGCGGCGCGCCGGGAATGTCGTGCACGGCCTGCAGAACGAACGGAATCGAGCAACTCGCCTGCAGGGCCGGCAGGAAATTGCCGCCATCCAGCGCCACCTGGCGCGTGGGATAGTCGCGCCCCTCGAACGGCAACGGGGCCGGAGCACCGTCCCCTCCAGGCGACGAGAACACCACCCGCTCCAGCCACAGTCCCAGCGCGCGCCGGTGCACGGCATTCGACGCGAAGGCGCCCAGATAGCCCAGCGGCGTCGCCACGCGGTGCTCCCGTGCGAGCAGATGCCGCCCGCGGGACGCCACGATGTGCAGCCGGTAGCGCGGGTGCGACAGCACCTCCTCCACGCGCCCGCCGTAGAAGGCCTGCAGGTTCTGGCCGAACCGCTCGCTCACATGCGCCGGATCGGGCCGCTGGCGGCCCTGCGGCAGGTCGTAGGCCTGGTGGACATAGGCCTGCTCCAGCCGCTCGTACGCCTCCACCGGCCTCCCGAGGCAGGCCGTGGCCATGCGCCAGGCGCCGATCGACGCGCCGACCAGGTGGATGGCCTGCGAGCCCTGCGCGAGCCAGTCGCCGAAAAGAAAACGGTCCATCGGCCCCAGCACCAGCCCCTTGGGTCCTCCGGCCGCGGCGGGCACCACCGCCACATCCGCGGGCGACAACCCCTCCCGCGCGATGTGCCGCAGCGCCGCCGGGCCGGCATGGATGCGCAGCGCGCGCCCGGAAGCGGACCGGGGCGCCGTCACACCAGGTAGGCGCCCGCATCCACGGGCGCCGTCCAGTCGATCGGGTCCTGCTGCAGCACCATGTCGATGTCCAGGCCCAGCGGCAGGCCGACTTCCGCCGGAAAGGACACGGCCAGCTCCTTGTCCCCCCAGCCGGCTTCGCGGGCCCAGGCACGCCAGGCGGCGAGATGCAGCACGCCAGCCAGCGGTTCATAGACGCTGTTTTCGAAGGGTGCGTGCTGGTACTGCAAGGCATCGACCACCACCTGCGGCAGCTGCCAGCGCCGGGCCATTGCCGCGCTCACGGCACCGAAGCCGTAGCCCAGCAGGCGGTGCTCCAGGACGGCGCGGCGGGGATCGAAGGTTCCGACCACGGAATCCACCGAAGCCAGCCGTTCCGGGTGACCCAGGTGGATGAGCAGTTCGCCCAGCCCGTGCAGCAGGCCTGCCGTGTAGCCCGCCATGGGGTTGTGCCGGACCACGCCCGCGAGCGAGCGCGCCATCTTGGCCGTGTGGAGGCTGTAGCGCCAGAACTGCTGCAGGTTCACGCCAGGCACCGAGCGCGAGGTGGTGCCCAGCGAGGCGGAGCCCACCAGCGCACGCACCTGGGGAATGCCGACCAGGGCCAGTGCTTCCGGCACGCCGCAGACCGCGCGCGGCATGTCGAACTCCGGCCCGTTGGCCAGCTCGAGCAGGCGTGCGGCGAGCGACGGATCGGTGCCGAAGATCTGCGTCAGCCGCCGCAGGCTCGGCTCGGCGTGCGACAGTTCGGCCATCAGCAGCGCCACCGCGCGCGGATGGCTCGGCAGCGCCACGGGGATTTCCAGCAGGGCGTTGAGTTCCATGGCGTGGGTGCGGGGCGGTCGCCCCATTATCCACGCCTGCAAACGTCTCTTACCGTTTGTGACCCTGCAGTTTCGCGAAGGCCGACGCCATGGCCGACGGGGGAGCCGGGTCGGCCGCGCGGCGCGCGGGCTGGGCATAGCCGCGACCCGCGCCCTCGAAGCGGTTCTCGCGCGGGCCGCGGCCATCCTGGTCGCGGCGCGCCGGTGCGGCATCGAGCTTCATGGTCAGGCTGATGCGCTTGCGCACCGGGTCCACCTCGAGCACCTTCACCTTCACAATGTCGCCGGTCTTCACGATCTCGCGCGCGTCCTGCACGAACTTGTGGCTGAGCTGGCTCACGTGGACCAGGCCGTCCTGGTGCACGCCCAGGTCCACGAAAGCGCCGAACTGCGCGACGTTGCTCACGGTGCCCTCGAGCACCATGCCCTCCTTCAGGTCGGCGATGTCCTCCACGCCGTCGTTGAAGCGTGCCACCTTGAAGTCCGGGCGCGGATCGCGGCCGGGCTTTTCGAGTTCGGCGAGGATGTCCCGGACCGTGATCACGCCGAACTTCTCGTTGGCGAACAGTTCGGGCTTGAGCTGCTTGAGCATGTCGGCGCGGCCCATGACCTCGTTCACCGGCTTGGCCGTGTGCGCGAGGATGCGCTCCACCACCGGATAGGTTTCCGGGTGGACGCCCGTCATGTCCAGCGGGTTGTCGCCGCCGCGGATGCGCAGGAAGCCGGCAGACTGCTCGAACGTCTTCGCGCCCAGGCCCGCCACTTCCATGAGCTGGCGCCGGCTGCGGAAGGCGCCGTTGGCCTCGCGCCAGCGCACCACGGCCTTGGCCACGCTGCCCGACAGGCCGGACACGCGCGATAGCAGCGGCGCGCTCGCGGTGTTCAGGTCCACGCCCACGGAGTTCACGCAATCCTCGACGACCGCGTCCAGCGTGCGCGCCAGTTCGCTCTGGTTCACGTCGTGCTGGTACTGGCCCACGCCGATGCTCTTCGGGTCGATCTTCACCAGCTCGGCCAGCGGGTCCTGCAGCCGGCGGGCGATGCTCGCCGCGCCGCGCAGGCTCACGTCCACGTCCGGCATTTCCTGGCTGGCGTACTCGCTGGCGGAATAGACGGAGGCACCCGCCTCGCTCACCACCACCTTCTCGAAACCGAGGTCGGCCTTGGCCACCAGCTTGAGCAGGTCCGCCGCCAGCTTGTCGGTCTCGCGGCTCGCGGTCCCGTTGCCGATGGCCACCAGCTGCACGCCGTGCTTCTGCACGAGGCGCGCCAGCGTGTGCAGCGAGCCGTCCCAGTCGCGGCGCGGCTCGTGCGGATAGACCGTGGCCGTCTCCACCAGCTTGCCGGTGGCATCCACCACCGCCACCTTCACGCCGGTGCGGATGCCCGGGTCCAGGCCCATCACCGCCCGCGGTCCCGCGGGTGCGGCCAGCAGCAGGTCGCGCAGATTGTCCGAGAAGACCTTGATCGCCACCTTCTCGGCCTCCTCGCGCAGGCGCGAGAACAGGTCGCGCTCCGTGGACAGGCTGAGCTTCACGCGCCAGGTCCAGGCCACGCACTTGCGTATCAGGTCATCGGCCGGCCGGCCCGCATGGCTCCAGCCCAGGTGCAGCGCGATGCGGCCCTCGGCAATGCTCGGCTTGCCGGGCTCGGGCTCCACGGGCAGCACGAGCTTGGCCTCCAGGATCTCCAGCGCCCGCCCGCGGAACACGGCCAGCGCGCGGTGCGACGGCACGCGGCCGATGGGTTCGTCGTAGTCGAAATAGTCGCGGAACTTCGCCACCTCCGGATCGGCCTCGTTCTTCGACTCCACCTTCTTGCTGCGCAGCAGACCTTCGGTCCAGAGCCATTCCCGCATCGATTGCACCAGGGTGGCATCTTCGGCCCAGCGTTCGGAAAGGATGTCGCGCACGCCGTCCAGGACCGCCCCCACGGTGGAGAAATCGGCGCCCGGCTTGCCGTCGTCCAGCACCTCGGGCGGACGCAGGAAAGCCTGCGCCTCCACGGCCGGGTCGAGCGTCGGGTCCGCGAACAGTCGGTCGGCCAGCGGCTCGATGCCAAACTCCTTCGCGATCTGCCCTTTGGTACGGCGCTTCTGCTTGTAGGGCAGGTAGATGTCTTCCAGTTCCTGCTTGGTGGGCGCGGCGGCGATGGCGGCCCGCAGCGCATCGGTCAGCTTGCCCTGCTCGTCGATAGCCTTGAGCACCGAGGCACGGCGGTCCTCCAGCTCGCGCAGGTAGGCGAGCCGCGCCTCCAGTTCGCGCAGCTGCACATCGTCCAGGCCACCCGTGGCCTCCTTGCGGTAGCGCGCGATGAAGGGCACCGTCGCCCCGCCGTCCAGCAGATCCACGGCCGCACGGACCTGCTGTTCCCCCACCCTGATTTCCGTGGCCAGTTGCCGGATGATCTGCTGCATATCCCTTGCGAACGAACGATGAAAACTCGAAGCGGGCGAGTGTGCCATAGCGGCCGGAGGAGCACGCAGGGCCGCCGCCTCGCACCCGAAGTGCACAACAATTCGTGACAATACGGCCGCGCAGTTGGCATGGGCCGGACCGACAATGCGGCGCAAGATTCAGCCGAGGCGCCCTGGCGCCGTCTTCCTGAGACATGCCTCTCGTCATCACCAGCCAGCCGCCCGGCCCGCGGTTTTCCATCGGTGCCGATGCTTCCATGCCCATCATCACCGTGACTGCGGAGCTGCAGGGCATTGCCATCCCGCCAGGCGCGACCCCCACGTACGAATGGAGGGCCACGCTGACGTTCAATGGCGGAGTTCCGCCCACCAAGACTTTTTTTGGCGGAGGGCGATCGACCGAGCATCCGGTCATGCGGACCCCGGCCGGGCACGCCAACACCTGGCGCATTCCGTTCTCGCATATCCGGGGCGGTGTCCTCACGGTACACGCCATCGCCCGTGTGGGAGGTGCGACTCACGAGGCTACATTGGGATCTCTGCTGATCGTAGGAACCAACCCTACTCCGACAGCCATCCGTGCCTTCGCCGACAGCATCGGCGCCACCAAAGTGCGCTTTCGCAAGCAGTTGCGGCAGGAAAGCTCGCTCCAGCAGTTCCGTCCTCCTGAACTCTGGCCCAAATACAGCAGTGACCGCCTGGGAGGTGTGGGGCTCGCGCAGATAACGCGCCCGGCACCCACCGCGGATCAGGTATGGAACTGGAAGGAAAATATCCGGGCGGGCTGGGCCCTCTACAAAGAGAAGGAGCGCAACGCACGCGCCTATCCGGCCGCTGTGCGCCGCAGCGATGAGTTCCGGCATCTGGTGAATGCATACAACCAGTCTCGGGCGGGACAAGGCCTCCCGCCTGTCCAGGTGACGTTGCCCGATTTCACGGAAGATCAACTCGAACTGGACACCATCCGCGGCTTCAATGGTTATGCAAACAAGCTGCATGAATACCGGGTCCGCACCGAAGCAGGCAAGTTGTTTGTCAACCTCGGCCCGGACGGGAAGCAGGGCTCGGCCGAATGGGAGCGTGTTCCCACTTCAGAACGGGGAAGCAAAGGCGATCCGGCTTATGTGGAGCACGTCGAAGCTGCACAGGATTTCTGACCTGGAGTCCGCCACGCCCATGCCTCACCCATCGCACCTCTCCCGGCTTTCCCTGGCACTGGCAACCGCTGCCCTGGCTTTGCTCAGCGCCTGCTCCCGCAACGGCGACACCCCCCCGGTGCCACAGGCCGCGCCCCTTTCGCAGGCGGCGGTGCCCGCAAGCCAAGCTTCCGTATCGGAGGGCGTTCCGCCCCCCGAAGGCGCGGGCCTTCAGAGCCGGTCGAACTATCGTTACCTTTACGCGGTCTACTGCAATGGCTTGGTGGACCGCATCGATCTTGAACAGCGGAAGAAGGTCGCGTCCTTCCAGCTCGCGGAGCGCAGCGGCACGCCGCCTGCGGTGGCTGCCGCGCCTTCACCGGGCGTACGGCCGGACAGTTGCCTCGCGCATCCTGTATCGCCCCAAAGTGCCAGCGACCTGGCGCAAGGGCGCGTGCACGTGGTCGCCACGGACCAGTTTTACCGCTCGGGCGACGAACCGAAGAAACGCTACCGGCTGCTGACATTTTCCCTGCCGGACTGGCACCTGGAGAAATCCTCCGATCTGGGTCTATTCGACGTACTGAACGGGACCCCGCCTCGCGTTTCGAACGACGGCAAGGGAGGCTGGGCAGCCGTTCCATCGGACAAAAGCAGCGGCCTGCCGGCAGCGGATCTCGCCAGTTACCAGGGCATGGACAACGTCGCGTCGCCACAGGTCACGGAGTGGTCCGCGTCCACGGCCCTGGTCGAATTTGCTGACACAAAGGGCAAGCAACTTCCGCAGGCAGGCATGGCCGACACGGCAACGCGCCGCTTCACCCGCCTTGGCGCGCCTCCCAACGATGTCAGCGCCGAGGTGCGGCTAGCTCCCGGGGGACGCTTTGCACTGCGCCAAATCGAGCGCATGGATGCCGGGCAGGTGGTGGGAACAGGCGAACTGCGCCTTTACGGGGCCGACGGCAAGATCGCAGCCACGTTCAACGACAAAAGCATCGCCGGTGCCTGGCACACCGTGGCCCTCACACCCCAGGGCCTGGCGGTCTATACCGATGGCGCCGGCAACTACCGCTTCGTGTCCCTCGAACGTGAATTTGGGCTGGAGCCGGTTGCCAATGACTGGACCGACGATCTCGATGGAACCCGGCCGGGCGTGGTGTACGGCGCCCGCTAGCGCGGAAGGGAAGCTCCGATAAGATAAGGAGCTCCATGCAAGATTCGCTCTTCGGCGACGACCTTCCGCCGCCTCCTGCGCCCTCTCCCGCACCGCCCAGGCCGGCCACCGAATCTCCCGCCGCCAGTCCCCGCCGCCCGCCCAGGACGGGCGGCGGCGTCCACCCCATCGAACCCGACCCAGAACTGCTGGCCCTGGCCGCCGCCCTGCCCCCGCAGCTGCGGCTCGGCGGCTCCTCCTGGAGCTACCCCGGCTGGAAAGGCCTGGTCTGGGAAGGCGAGCACTCCGAATCCACGCTGGCGCGCCAGGGCCTGGCCGCCTATGCGCGGCACCCGCTGATGCGCACCGTGAGCATCGACCGCGGTTTCTACAAGCCCCTGACCGTGAGCCAGTATGCGGGCTATGCCTCGCAGGTGCCCGACGACTTCCGCTTCATCGTGAAGGCGCCCAGCCTCGTCACCGATGCACTGGTGCGCGCCGAGGACGGCCGGGGGCGTGCGCCGAACCCGGCGTTTCTCGATCCTGCGCTGGCGCTGCAGGAGTTCGTGGCGCCCGCGCTGGAAGGCCTGGGGGCCAAGATCGGGGCGCTGGTGTTCCAGCTGAGCCCGTTGCCGCCAGCGCAGCTCCATCGCCTCGAAGGCACCATCGCCCGCATCGGCGCACTGCTGCGCGCCATGCCGCCGCTCGCGCCCACCGCGCCGGACGGCGTGCTGGCCGTGGAAGTGCGCGATCCCGAGTGGCTGTCGCCGGAATACGAGCCGCTGTTCGCCGAAGCCCTGCTCTCGGCCCGCGCGACCTACTGCCTGGGGCTGCACGCCAAGATGCCGCCGCTCGAAGAGCAATTGCGGTTGCTGCGCAGGCTCTGGCCGGGCCCGCTGGTCTGCCGCTGGAACCTCAACCCGGTGCACGGCGCCTACGGCTACGAAGAGGCCGAAGCGCTCTACAGCCCGTTCGACCGCATCGTCCATCCCGCGCCGGAGGTGCATGCGCTGCTGGCGCGCACGCTGGCGGGCATCACCGGCAGGGGGCAGAACGCGTTCGTCGCGATCAGCAACCATGCCGAGGGCTGTGCGCCGATCACCATCCGCACGCTGGCGGGCGAGGTCGCCGCGTTGCAGGGCTATCGTTCGCCTTCCGATGCCGGCACGCAAAGCGACGCGAACCGGAACGCAGGCGCCGGACCGGAATCCGGTGACAACGCTGGCAACGGATCCGGCAACGCTTCCGCGATCTGACGGCGTGCGGTACAGCGGCGGCCTCACCCGCCAAGCGCACCATCAGTGACCTGCGCCCCGTCCTCCGGCTGCCCTCGCCGGCCCCAGGCGCAGCACGCTGCATACGCCTGCCACGACGGCACTGCCCGCGGCGAGCCAGAATGCCACCGTTTCCGCATGGCCGCCATGCGTGCCCTGGATCGCGAAGATCACCGCGAGCAGCACGGCGCCCAGCGTCTGGCCCGTGAGCCGGGCGGTGCTCAGCATGCCGCCGGCGGCACCCGAACGCTGCAGCGGCGCGGACGTGACGATGGTGTGGTTATTGGGCGACTGGAACAGCGCGAAGCCCACCCCGCACAGCGCCATGCGCCACACCACGCCAAGCGCGCCCGCATCCTGCGGCATCCCGGCCAGCGCCGCCAGCCCCAGTGCCAGCATGGCCATGCCGATGCCGCCCAGGAGGCCATCCGATACCCGGCCGATCAGGCGCCCTGCGAGCGGCGCGACGGCCACGATGGCCAGCGGCCAGGGGGTGATGAGCAGGCCGGCCTCGGCATGCGAGCGGCCGTGCGCCTCCAGCAGCAGGAACGGCAGCGCCAGGAACGCCAGCATCTGCGCGCAGAAGGCGGCGACCGAAGCACCCATCGACAGGGAAAACACCGGGATGCGCAGCAGGTCCACCGGGAACAGCGGCGTCTCGCCGCGGCGATCGGCCCGCACCTGCCTGCGCAGGTACATCGCCCCGACAACCAGTCCCGCCACCAGCATCAGCACAGGGCCCAGGGACAGTCCGCCCGTCCCGCCCTGCACGCCCAACTGGTCGCCGCCGATGAACACCAGCGCGAACATCAGCATGTTGAGCCCGACGTCGAACACGGAAAACCGCGCACCCGCCTTCACCCCCTGCGGCGGCGGTGGATTGAAGGGCAGCGCGCGCCGTCCGAGCCAGAGCGTCGCCACCCCCAGCGGGAGGTTGATCGCGAACAACATCGGCCAGGACGACACCGAGAGGATGGCGGCCGCCACCGAGGGCCCCGCCACCGACGAGGCCGCGACGACCAGCGAATTGAGCGCCAGCCCCTGCCCCAGCCGCGCGCGCGGATAGATCATGCGCACCAGCGCCGCGTTCACGCTCATGATGCCCGCCGCACCCAGGCCCTGCACGGCCCGCGCCGCGATCAGCACCTCCAGCGACGACGCCAGCATGGCGCCCAGGGACGACACCGCGAACAGGCCCATGCCCAGCAGGTACACCCGCCGGTAGCCGATGCGCTCCCCGAGCGCGGCTAGCGGCAGCAGCATGCCGAGCGTGGCGATCTGGTAGGCGTTCACCACCCAGATGGCCTGTGGCGCGCCGGCCTGCAGTTCCCGGGCGATGGTGGGCAGCGCGAGGTTCATGATGCTGCCGTCCAGCACCGCGACGGCGATGCCGAGGATGATCACCAGCATCGCCCTCCCGCGCTCTGGAGGCTCCAGCCCGTCGGCCACGCCTGCAGGCCGCGACGCTGCGGCTTCCGCGGCGCTGCCCTGCCCCGCGCCGGGAGCCGTGCCAGTTGTCGCGCCGCTCATGCCCGGGCTCCCCGGCGGCCCCGGCCGGGCGCCACGCGGGCGCGGCCCAGCGTGGTCCAGCACAGCGCCGTGCCGAGAAACGCCCCGGTCGCCATCCCCGCGACCATCGGCAGCGGCCGGCCGTCGGCGAACAGCCCCACCAGCCCCATCGCCACGGCACCCGTGAGCATCTGCAGCGTGCCCATCAGCGCAGAGGCCGTGCCGGCGATCGCGCCGTGCTCCTCCAGCGCCAGCACCGAGGTCGTGGGAATCACCAGCCCCATGAGTGCGCTCGCCATGAAGTACAGCCCGACCAGCACCGCGAGCCGGTCACCGCCCAGCAGGTAGTAGCCGAGCATCACGGCCATCACCGCGGACGAGGCGGTGGCCGCCACCTTCACGATCGGCTCCAGCCCGAAGCGGGCGGCCAGCATGCCGTTGAACTGCGCCATGGCGAAAAACGCCGCGGCATTGAACGAGAACGCCAGGCTGTACTGCGTGGGGGTGAGCCCGTAGTGGTTGATGAGCACGAAGGGCGAGCCCGCCAGGTACACGAAGAAGCCCGCCATCGCGCAGCCGCCGATGAACACCAGGCCCAGGTAATGCGGGTCGCGCAGCAGCAGGCCGTAGCCCCGCAGCGCACTGCCCAGGGTACTTTGCGTCCTGTCCGCGGCGGGCCGGGTCTCGGCGAGCGCGAAGCGCACCAGCAGCAGTCCGGCCAGCGCGGCGATCGCCACCGCCCAGAACACGCCACGCCAGCCCGCGAGAGCGATCACGCCGCTGCCGGCGAGCGGCGCCAGCAATGGCGACACGCTGAACACCAGCATCAGCAGCGACATCAGCCGTGCGGCCTCGTGGCCCGTGTGCAGGTCCCGCACCACGGCGCGCGGCACCACCATGCCCGCGGCCGCACCCAGTCCCTGCAGGAAGCGCAGCACGAGCAGGGTCTCGATGGTGGTCGCCAGCGCGCAGCCGACGCTCGCCACGGTGAACAGCACCAGCCCGAAATAGAGCGGCGGCTTGCGCCCGGCCATGTCCGACAGCGGGCCGTAGAGCAACTGGCCCACGCCGAGCGAGAGGAAGAAGGCCGTCAGGCTCCACTGCACCGCGCCCACGGGCGCACCCAGGCCATGCCCGATCTCGGGCAGCGCAGGCAGGTACATGTCGATCGCGAAGGGGCCGATGGCGGAAAGCAGGCCCAGTACCAGGGCCATGCGCAGGAAAGGCGAAAAAGGCATCCCGCATTGTCGCCAGGAGCAAAGCCCCGCGCCGGCCCCCGCCGAAGCGCGCGCGCGAATGCCCCTGTGCGGAAAGCGTGGCCGGCTCTACAGGAACCGCAGCCAGGCCAGGTCTTTTCGCCGCGCCTTGAAGGCCCCGAACGCACGCACCGGCCCGTAGAGCAGCGCGGCCAGCACGGCCGTGCAGAGCCACACCTGCCACACCGCGTCGAAACCGAAATAGCGTCCCTGGTTGGGCCCCCAGATTCCCAGCGCGCCGAGGTAGAGCACCTTCAGCACGTACAGGTGCAGCACATAGAAGAACATGGGCGCGGCCCCGAAGGCCACCAGCACCCGCAGCCACCCCGACCGCGCCGGCACGCGCTCGAAGGCGGCGAGCAGTGCCAGGCCGAGCCCCAGGGTCAGCGCCACGAAGAGCAGCGAGGGCGGGTACTTCGTCACGTTCAGGAAGCCCATCACGGTCTCCAGCGGCGTGGCCCCCACGGCCCGGGGATGGTCGCCATAGGCGTTCAGCCACCGCAGCGCGGCGAACAGCGCCAGCGCACCCATCGACCAGGCCACCAGACGGCGGCGGCGCTGCCCCGCGTCTGCCCCGGCGGTGAACCAGGGGCCGGCGGCATACCCCAGCGCGATCACGCCGATCCAGGGCAGCAGCGGATAGGACGTGCGCATCCGCAGGCCGTCGCCCACGGCGAGCCACCCCCGGTCATGCAGGATGGACCACGGCACGTGCAACACGTGCCCTGCGGGAAAATGCACGCCGTCGAGCAGGTTGTGGCCTGCCACCAGCAACAGCCCCACCGCCACGAGCACGCCGCGCGGCAGCCATAGCAGCAAGGCCAGCGCCAGCATGCTCAGGCCGATCACCCAGATGACCTGCAGATAGATCACCTGCGGCGGCCATTGGAAGGTCCATGCGAAATTCACCACCGTGAGTTCCAGCGCCACCAGGAAGAGCCCGCGCTGCACGAGGAACACCGTGGCAGCCCGGCGTCCGTCCGGCTGGCGGCTGCCGTAGAGGAAGGCGGACAGCCCTGCGAGAAAGATGAAAACCGGCGCACACAGGTGTGCCAGGACGCGGTTGAAGAACAGGGCCGGCGACGTGTCCGCCAACACCATGGGATCCGTGACCTGGTGGTGCATGAAGAACGTCTCGCGCACGTGGTCGAGCAGCATGAACACGATCACCAGGCCGCGCAATGCATCGATGGACACCAGCCGGGACGTGGCCGATGCGGCGGAGGCCAGGCGCGCGTCGGATGGCGCGGAGGACAGCGGAGGAGCGGACGTGAGCGACACTGGGCAGGACGGGTCAGGAACAAGAAAAAAGCCGCAACGATGGCTCGCTGCGGCTTCTATTCATTCAGGCGCGGCACAGGCCGACCCGGTTGACTGGCGGAGTGGACGGGACTCGAACCCGCGACCCCCGGCGTGACAGGCCGGTATTCTAACCAACTGAACTACCACTCCTGGCAGACAGCGTTTCACCTGCATTCTCGTGCAGGCCAAGTGCCGTGAACTTGGCGACCCTACGGGGATTCGAACCCCGGTACTCACCGTGAAAGGGTGATGTCCTAGGCCTCTAGACGATAGGGTCAAAACCTGGGAACTTCCGTTCTCAAAAAAAGTTTGGTGGAGGTAAGCAGGATCGAACTGCTGACCTCTTGCATGCCATGCAAGCGCTCTCCCAGCTGAGCTATACCCCCGTATTCCGGCAAGGCCTTGCGGCATCACCAAAAATATCGACCTTTGCGCGAACCACCTGCAAAGGCTTTGAATCTGGCGGAGTGGACGGGACTCGAACCCGCGACCCCCGGCGTGACAGGCCGGTATTCTAACCAACTGAACTACCACTCCTGGCAGGCGGCTGTTTTGCTTGCAACTTCATGCAAGCCAAGTGCCACGAACTTGGCGACCCTACGGGGATTCGAACCCCGGTACTCACCGTGAAAGGGTGATGTCCTAGGCCTCTAGACGATAGGGTCAAAACCTGGGAACTTCCGTTCTCTATTCAGAATTGGTGGAGGTAAGCAGGATCGAACTGCTGACCTCTTGCATGCCATGCAAGCGCTCTCCCAGCTGAGCTATACCCCCACTTCGATGCCGTCGATATTGTTATTTATCGTCGTCATCTCCTGAGCCTTGAATTATAGACAGGTTTTCAGGCCGTTCGCAATCTCGCTGCAATTTTTTCGCGTCCGAGCAGTTCGAGCACCGCATCGACCGACGGCGTGTGCGCCGTGCCCACGGTGAGCACGCGCACCGGCATGGCCAGCTGCGGCATCTTGAGGCCCTGCGCGGCCAGCACTTCCTTGAAGGCGGCGGCGATGCTGGCCTTGTCCCAGGCGCACTGCGCGAGTGCGTCCGAGAGCGCGGCGATCGCGGGCTTCACGGCGTCCACCACGTGCTTGGCGCGTTCCTCTTCATTGGGCGTCACCTCACCATAGAACACATGGGCCCAGTCGGCCAGCGCCACCAGCGTGTCGCAGCGGTCCTTGAAGAGTGCGCAGATGCGCGGCAGGCGCCCGTCGTCCAGATCGGCCTGAGCGATGCCGCGGGCCGCGAGGCGCGGCGCCACCAGTCCGGCCAGGCGCTCGTCGGAAGTGGCTTTCAGGTGCTGGGCGTTCACCCAGCGCAGCTTGGCCTCGTCGAACTGCGCCGCGCTGCGGCCCAGGTGGTCCAGGTCGAACCACTCCAGGAACTGCTCGCGCGAGAAGATCTCGTCATCGCCATGGCTCCAGCCCAGGCGCGCGAGGTAGTTCACCATCGCCTCGGGCAGGTAGCCTTCGTCGCGGTACTGCGTGACGGGCTTGGCGCCGTTGCGCTTGCTCATCTTCTCGCCCTGCTCGTTGAGCACGGTGGGCAGGTGGGCATACACCGGCGGCTCCTTGCCGAGCGCGCGGAAGATGTTGATCTGGCGCGGCGTGTTGTTCACGTGGTCGTCGCCGCGGATCACGTGGGTGATGGCCATGTCGATGTCGTCCACCACCACGCAGAAGTTGTACGTGGGCGTGCCGTCCGGGCGCGCGATGACGAGGTCGTCGAGTTCGTCGTTCTGGATCTCGATGCGGCCCTTGACCTTGTCTTCCCAGACCACCGAGCCGCCGACGGGGTTGCGGAAGCGCAGCACCGGCTGCACGCCCTCGGGCACCGGCGGCAGCGTCTTGCCCTCTTCCGGGCGCCACGTGCCGTCGTAGCGCGGCTTCTGCCTGGCCTGCATCTGGCGCTCGCGCAGCGCGTCGAGTTCCGCCACGCTCATGTAGCACGGGTAGACCAGGCCCTGCGCCTGCATCTGCGCCAGCACTTCCTTGTACCGGTCCATGCGCTGCATCTGGTAGAACGGGCCCTCGTCCGGGTCCATGCCCAGCCACTGCATGCCTTCCAGGATGACGTCGACCGCGGCCTGGCTCGAACGCTCGAGGTCGGTGTCCTCGATGCGCAGGATGAAGTCGCCGCCCGTGGCGCGCGCGAAGGCCCACGGGTAGAGCGCCGAGCGGATGTTGCCCAAGTGGATGAAACCCGTGGGCGACGGCGCGAAACGGGTGCGCACGCGCTGCTGCGCGCCGCCCGAAGAAGAGGAAGAAGAAGCAGGGGAAAGGCTTTGGCTCATTGCAGGGTATCCAGGCCGCGCGCGAGGTCGGCCTTCAGGTCTTCGATGTGTTCCAGGCCCACGGCCACGCGGATCAGCCCCTGGCCGATGCCGGCCGCCTGGCGCTGCGCCTCGGTCAGGCGCCCGTGCGAGGTGCTCGCGGGATGGGTGACGGTGGTCTTCACGTCGCCCAGGTTGGCGGTGATGCTGCACACGCGCGTGCTGTCGATCACGTGGAAGGCGCTGCGGCGTGCCGCATCGGCATCGCCCTGCGACTTCACGTCGAAGGAGAGCACCGCGCCGCCCAGGCCGGATTGCTGGCGCATCGCCAGTGCATGCTGGGGATGCGAGGCGAGGCCCGGGTAATGGACGCGCGCCACGCCGGGGTGCGCCTGGAGCCACGTGGCCAGGCGCAGGGCATTGTCGGCCTGGGCACGGACGCGGATGGACAGTGTCTCCAGCCCCTTGAGCACCACCCAGGCGTTGAAGGGCGACAGGTTCATGCCCGCGCTGCGGATCATGGGGCCGAGCTTGTCGTCGATGAGCGAGCGCGGGCCGCACACGGCGCCGGCCATGACGCGGCCCTGGCCATCGAGGAACTTGGTGCCGGAATGGATGACGAGGTCGGCGCCCCACTTGGCCGGCTGCTGCAGGGCGGGCGAAGCGAAGCAGTTGTCCACGGCCAGCAGCACGCCGGCCTCGCGCGCGATCGCCGACAGCGCTGCGATGTCGCACAGGTCGGTGAGCGGGTTGGTGGGCGTCTCGGCGAACATCAGGCGCGTCGCGGGGCGCAGCGCGGCCTTCCAGGCGGCGGCATCCGTCTGCGGCACGAAGGTGGTCTCGACACCGAAACGCGAGAGCTCGCCGCCGATCAGCTTGATGGTGGAGCCGAACATCGACTGCGAGCACACCACGTGGTCGCCCGTCTTGAGCAGCGCCAGGCACATGAGCAGGATGGCAGACATGCCGGTGGCCGTGCCGATCGCCGTCTCGGTGCCCTCCATGGCGGCCAGCCGCCGCTCGAAGGCCGTCACCGTGGGATTGGCCGTTCGCGTGTAGGTGTAGCCGTCCTCCTCGCCCGCGAAGCGCAGCGCGGCGGTCTGCGCATCGGGCTGCACGAAGCTGCTGCTCAGGTAGAGCGCTTCGGAATGCTCCCCGTACTGGCTGCGCGGGATGGATTCCCGCACGGCGAGCGTGTCGGGGTGCAGGCCTTCCGGAAGTCCCCCGGTGCCGTTCGTTCTGTCGTGGGCCATGGCGTCGTGTCTCCCTCAGGCGTCCTGGGCGTTCGGCAGGGCCAGGCGGGAGGTGTCCTCTTCCTGTTCCTCCTTGCCGACGCGGCCTTCGTTCAGGCGCGCGATGTCCTGCGCAGTGATGTCGCCCGTGACGTACACGCCGTCGAAGCACGAGGCGTCGAAGCCCTCGATGCCGCCGTTGAGCGAGCCCACGGCCTTCTTCATGGCGTTCACGTCCTGGTAGATCAGCGCGTCGCAGCCGATGGCCTGGCGCACTTCCTCCACCGTGCGGCCATGCGCGACCAGCTCGTTGCTGGTGGGCATGTCGATGCCGTACACGTTGGGATAGCGCACCGGCGGCGCGGCGCTGGCGAGGTACACCTTGCGCGCACCGGCGTCGCGGGCCATCTGCACGATCTCGCGCGAGGTCGTGCCGCGCACGATGGAGTCATCCACCAGCAGCACGTTGCGGCCCTTGAATTCGCTGGCGATCACGTTGAGCTTCTGGCGCACGGACTTCTTGCGCACGCCCTGCCCCGGCATGATGAAGGTGCGGCCGACGTAGCGGTTCTTCACGAAGCCCTCGCGGTACGGGATGCCGAGCAGGTGCGCGAGCTGCGTGGCGCTCGGGCGGCTGGACTCGGGGATCGGGATGATCACGTCGATCTCGTTGGGCGGCACCGTGGAGACCACGCGCTTGGCCAGGGCCTCGCCGAGGTTCAGGCGCGCCTGGTAGACGGAGATGCCGTCCAGCACGGAGTCGGGCCGCGCGAGGTACACGAACTCGAAGATGCACGGATTGAGCTGCGGCGCCTGCGCGCACTGGCGGGCGTGCACGGTGCCGTCGGGCGTGATGAACACGGCCTCGCCGGGCTGCACGTCGCGCTCGAAGACATGGTTGGTGCCTTCCAGCGCCACCGATTCGCTGCCCACCATCACCGTGCCGTCCGCGCTGCGGCCGATGCACAGCGGGCGGATGCCGTGGGGATCACGGAAAGCCAGCAGGCCATGGCCCGCGATCAGCGCGATCACGGCATAGGAGCCCTTCACGCGCCGGTGCACGGCGGCCACCGCGTTGAAGACGTCCTCGACCTGCAGCGGCACGCCGCGCGTGGCGCGCTCGAGCTCGTGCGCGAACACGTTGAGCAGCACCTCGGAATCGCTCTCCGTGTTGGTGTGGCGGTGGTCGGTGGAGAACAGCTCGGCCCGCAGCGACTGGGCATTGGTGAGGTTGCCGTTGTGCACCAGCACGATGCCGAACGGGGCATTCACGTAGAAGGGCTGGGCCTCTTCCTCGCTGTAGGCGTTGCCTGCCGTGGGATAGCGCACCTGCCCCAGGCCCACCGTGCCAGGCAGCGCGCGCATGTTGCGGGTGCGGAACACGTCGCGGACCATGCCCTTGGCCTTGTGCATGAAGAACTTGCGTTCCTGCTGCGTGACGATGCCCGCGGCATCCTGCCCCCGGTGCTGCAGCAGCAGCAAGGCGTCATAGATCAGCTGGTTGACGGGAGCCGTGCTGACCACACCGACGATTCCACACATAGTTAGCGTTCCATCCAGATGCGGGCCTGGCCCGCGATATCCCAAAAACCCGCCGCGGCGTCCTTTGCAGGGATGGCCGCCGCGCACGAAACAAACACCGTCACCCGGGCAGGTGCCGCCCGAGCGTTTCCGGCAGCGCCGGCTTCAGCACCGCCAGCATCCCGGTCCATATGGGGACCGTTGCGGACTCTTTCCACCATGCCGCCTCGTGGATCGGCGTCCACAGGGCCACGAGCGTGGCGGCCAGCAGCAGCACCAGGCCGCGCAGCAGGCCGAACGCCGCGCCGAGCGTCCGGTCCGCCGGCCGCAGGCCGATCGCCTCGATCAGCTTCTTGGCCAGCCATGCGACGAACCCGCAAGCGAACACCGTGCCCACGAAAACCAGCAGGAAGCCCGCTGCATGGCGGATGGAGCCGGCCGATTCCGAGATCGGCAGCAGCGCCGCCGCATCGGCAGCCCACCACTGGGCCACGAAAAACGCGACCACCCAGCCCGCCAGCGACAACACCTCGTACACCAGCCCGCGCCAGGCCCCCAGGAGCAGGGAGGCCAGCAGCGCCGCCACGAAGATCCAGTCCAGCGCCGCCATGCCGCCCCCGCTCCACGCGGGCTACAGCGCAAGCACCGAGGCCGAGAGGCCCAGGCCCTTGATGCGCGCCGCGGCCTTGTCCGCCTCCGCCTTGCTGGCGAAAGGCCCGACCCGCACCCGCGTGCGCTTGCCGTCCTTGGTATCCACCACCTGGGTATAGGTCTTGAGCCCTGCTCGCTCGAGCGACTGCCGCACTTCGCGGGCCTTGTCGCCATCTGCGAAAGCGCCGACCTGCACGATCAGGCGCGCGCCATCATCACCCTTGGGCGCGGCCGCAGACCCCTCGCGGCCTTCGAGCAGCGCACGGGCACGCGCCGCGTCGTCGCGGGGAGCGGCAGCAGGAGCGGGCGCGGCCGGGCGTGCCTCGGCCACTGCGGGTTTGGTCTCGGACCGGGTTTCGTGGGCGGGCTTCGCCGGCTTGGCTTCGGGTTTCGAGGCCGCGGCACGGCTGTCGGCATGGTGGGTTTCCTGCCGCGGTGCCGCAGCAGGAGCCGGTGCCGGAGTGGGTGCCTGCGGCGCCTGCGCAGCAGCGCTGCGCGACGGCTGGATCACTTCCTCGCCATCGGACAGTCCCGCCGTGGCCGGGGGGGCTGCAGGGGGCTTCGCGGCGGTGCCCGCGGCCGCCGGAGCGGACGCCGCCTGGGCCGCCTCGGGCACGACCAGGGGCGCCACCTTGTTGCGGTCGGGAATGTCGATCGGGATGTCCACGGGGATGGGCCGCGGCTGGGTGTCGAACAGCATCGGGAAGCCCACGATGCCGGCCAGCACGAGGACGGCCGCACCGATCAGGCGATGGCGGGCACGCCGCCGCATCGCCTCGATGCTTTCCGCGGCCTGGGCGGCGCCTCCGCGCGACCGCTTGGCGGGCTTTGCGGGCTGCTCGGGCTGCTCCTTGCGGCCGGGCCAACGAAACTTGAAAAATGCCATGGATGCAGTGCGGGGAGTGCGCTGTCGGATGCTCAAGTGCCCAGGTGCTTGGCCTGCAGGCGGGGCGTTCCGTGGTGCAGCACACCGCCGACCGTATAGAAGGAGCCAAAGACCACGATTCTATCAGTCGGCTCCGCTGCAGCCACGGCCGCCTGCAGCGCCTGCCACGGGTCCGGGTGCAGGCTGGTGCGCACTTCGCGGCGCCCGCCCGCGACGATCTGCAGGGCATTCCACTTCTGCTGCAGGGCAGCGGCGGTTTCGGCGCGCGGCGTCGGCAGGTCGGTGAAGTACCAGCGGTCCACCAGCGGGCCGATGCGGGCCAGCATGGGAGCGAGGTCCTTGTCGGCCATGGCGCCGAACACCGCGTGCGTGGTCGGGAAAAAGCCCATCGCGTCCAGGTTGGCAGTGAGCGCCGCCACCGAATGCGGGTTGTGGGCCACGTCGAGCACCAGGGTGGGCTGGCCCGGGACGATCTGGAAGCGCCCCGGCAGCTCCACCATGGCCAAGCCGGTGCGCACGGCCTGGGCCGTGATCGGCAGCCGGTCGCGCAGCGCCTCCAGGGCGGCCAGCACGCCGGAAGCATTGACCAGCTGGTTGGCCCCCCGCAGCGCCGGGTAGGCCAGCCCGGCATAGCGACGGCCCCGCCCTGCCCAGGCCCACTGCTGCTTGTCGCCGGAAAAATTGAAATCCTGGCCGAACTGCCACAGGTCGGCCCCGAGGGCGCGCGCGTGGTCCAGCACGCTTTGCGGTGCCATGGGGTCGCTGACGATGGCGGGACGGCCCGGCCGCATGATGCCGGCCTTCTCCCGGCCGATGGATTCGCGGTCCGGCCCCAGGAATTCCGTGTGGTCGATGTCGATGCTGGTGATGACCGCGCAGTCGGTGTCCACGATATTTGTCGCGTCGAGCCGGCCGCCCAGGCCCACCTCCAGGATGGCGACGTCCAGGCCAGCCTGGCTCATGAGGCGCAGGATGGCGAGCGTGGTGAATTCGAAGTAGGACAGGGACACTTCCGCGCCGTCCTGCGTTCTCGCCGCCTCCACGGCCGCGAAGTGCGGGACCAGGTCGTCCGCCCCGACGCTCTCGCCCCGGATGCGACAGCGCTCCTCGAACTTCACGAGGTGCGGCGAGGTATAGACACCGGTGCGATAGCCCGACTGCAGCGCCACCGCCTCCAGCATGGCGCAGGTGGAACCCTTGCCGTTCGTGCCGGCCACCGTGATGACGGGACAGGCAAAGTGCAGCCCGAGCCGGCGCGCCACCTCGCCCACCCGCTCCAGGCCCATGTCGATGGTTTTCGGGTGGATGCGTTCGCAATGGGCCAGCCAGCCGTCCAGGGTGTCGAAAGTGGTGTGCATAGAGCCGGCGATTGTCGCCGAGGCGGCGTTGCAGGATGATCGGGCGCATGAGTACCCCCACCCCCATCGTCTATGGCATTCCCAACTGCGACACGGTCAAGAAGGCACGCACGTGGCTCACGGAGCACGGCGTCGAGTACCGCTTCCACGACTTCAGGAAACAGGGCGTTCCTGCGGAGCGCCTCGCCGCCTGGATGGCGTCGCTGGGCTGGGAGCCCCTGGTGAACCGCCAGGGCACCACCTGGCGCAAGCTGGACCCGCAGGCCCAGGCGGCAGTGCGCGACGCGGCCAGCGCCGCCACGCTGCTGCAGGCGCAGCCCAGCGCCATCAAGCGGCCAGTGGTGGAATGGGCGGGCGAAGCCGGCGGCGAGGTGACGGTGGGCTTCCAGGATGCCCGATGGAACGAACGGCTCGCGGCCGCCTCCAAGCAGTGACACGGCAACCGCTCCACCGGAAAGACACCGAACTTTACGGAGTTTTACGTGCCCCCTCCGGCGGCTTCACGGCCGGCGCCTAAACTTTTCTGCAGGCCGGAGCGTTGTATGCCGACCGAAAGGAGCTTCTCCATGAAAAAGACCATCGTCTGGACCGCCCTCGCCGCCCTGGCGGCCGCCGCAGCCACGAACGCGAGCGCCCAGGAACAGGGCCGGGTGCTCTCCGCCACGCCGGTCACCCAGCAGGTCGCCATCCCGCAGCAGGTGTGCGGCAACGAGACCATCTATTCCGAATCCCGTCCCACGGGGGCCGGCGCCGTGCTGGGCGCGGTCGCCGGCGGTGCCGCCGGCAATGCCATCGGACATGGCGGCGGCCGGGTCGCCGCCACCGCCCTGGGCCTGATCGGCGGCGCGATACTGGGCAACAACATCGAGGGCAGCCGCCCCGAGTACCAGAACGTCACGCGCTGCACCAACCAGACGCATTACGAGAACCGGGTCGTGGGCTACGACGTGCTGTATGAATATGCAGGCCGGCAGTACACCACGCGCACCCAGCACGATCCGGGCGCCTGGATCCCGCTGAGCGTGCAGCCCCTGGCGAGCGCACCGCGCGCTCCGGTGTACGGCAGCACCACGACGACCTATGTGCAGCCCGGCGTGGTGGTGTCCACGCAGCCCGGCCCGCCCGCGTACGTGACGCCGCCGGCCGCCACGGTGATCGAGTACCGCGACGCCTACGGGCGGCCCTACGGCCCTCCGGGCGACCCGTACTGGCGCTGAACGCGCCGCGCCCCGCCGCGACGAGGAGCCTTCGGGCTCCTTTTTCATGCCCGCGCCCGGAATGGACGCGGCCGCGGACGCTCTAGAATCTTCGGCTTTCGCCCTCCATCCTCCCCTTTTCCCAAAGAGCAGCGCATCCATGACGACCGAAAAGATCGACGGCGTGTCCGTCACCACCCGAGCCAACGTGTACTTCGACGGCAAGTGCGTGAGCCACGGCATCACCTTCCCCGACGGCACGAAGAAGTCGGTCGGCGTGATCCTGCCCGCCACCCTCACCTTCAACACGGGCGCGCCGGAGATCATGGAATGCGTGGGCGGTGCCTGCGAGTACCAGCTGGACGGCACCGATGCCTGGGTGAAGTCCGGGGAGGGCGAGAAGTTCAGCGTGCCCGGCAACTCGAAGTTCCAGATCCGCGTGGCCGAGGCCTACCACTACATCTGCCACTTCGGCTGAGCCGCGGCCGAGCCCGTTTCCGCTGACGCACCGACGCACCCGACAAGACCCGAGATTTCCATGGCGACCATCCTCCAGAACCTCCCCGCCGGCCAGAAGGTCGGCATCGCCTTCTCCGGCGGCCTCGATACCAGCGCGGCCCTGCGCTGGATGAAGAACAAGGGCGCCCTGCCCTACGCCTACACCGCCAACCTGGGCCAGCCCGACGAGCCCGACTACGACGCCATCCCGCGCAAGGCCATGGAATACGGCGCCGAAAAGGCCCGCCTGGTCGATTGCCGCACGCAACTCGCCCATGAAGGCATCGCCGCCCTGCAGGCCGGTGCCTTCCACGTGCGCACCGCCGGCGCCACCTACTTCAACACCACGCCGCTGGGCCGCGCCGTCACGGGCACGATGCTGGTGGCCGCCATGAAGGAAGACGACGTCCACATCTGGGGCGACGGCTCGACCTTCAAGGGCAACGACATCGAGCGCTTCTACCGCTACGGCCTGCTGACCAACCCGTCGCTCAAGATCTACAAGCCCTGGCTCGACCAGCTCTTCATCGACGAGCTGGGCGGCCGTGCCGAGATGTCGGCCTTCATGACGAAGGAAGGCTTCGGCTACAAGATGAGCGCCGAGAAGGCCTACTCCACCGACTCCAACATGCTGGGCGCCACGCACGAGGCCAAGGACCTGGAGTTCCTGAACAGCGGCATCCGCATCGTGAACCCGATCATGGGCGTCGCTTTCTGGAAGGACGACGTGGTCGTCAAGGCCGAGGAAGTCTCGGTGCGCTTCGAGGAAGGCCAGCCCGTGGCCCTGAACGGTGTCGAGTTCAACGACCCGGTGGAGCTGTTCCTGGAAGCCAACCGCATCGGCGGCCGGCATGGCCTGGGCATGTGCGACCAGATCGAAAACCGCATCATCGAGGCCAAGAGCCGCGGCATCTACGAGGCCCCCGGCCTGGCGCTGCTGCACATCGCCTACGAGCGCCTGGTGAGCGGCATCCACAACGAGGACACGATCGAGCAGTACCGCATGAACGGCCTGAAGCTCGGCCGCCTGCTCTACCAGGGCCGCTGGTTCGACCCGCAGGCCATCATGCTGCGGGAGACCGCCCAGCGCTGGGTGGCGCGCGCCGTCACCGGCACCGTGACGCTCGAGCTGCGCCGCGGCAACGACTACTCCATCCTGAACACCGAATCGCCCAACCTGACGTACGCGCCCGAGCGCCTGTCGATGGAGAAGGTGGAAGACGCTCCGTTCAGCCCCGCCGACCGCATCGGCCAGCTGACCATGCGCAACCTGGACATCGTGGACACGCGCGACAAGCTCGGCGTCTATGCGCAGGCGGGCCTGCTGTCGCTGGGCGGCAATGCCGCGCTGGCGCAACTGGGCGACGACAGCGACCGGAAGTAAGCGAAGGCAGCGCTGTGCCATCCCTGCGGTGGTGCATGCCCTCCCGCATGAAGCCGCCCCGCCGCCAGGCCGGGCGGCTTTTTTTCGCCCGTGAGCACCGGCCGGCACGGTTGCCCGTCACAAACCGGGCTCGCCATTCGTCTTGAGGGCATGACCACCGATTTTTTCCCGATTCCGCCGATGTCCACGCAGGGCTCCGCCCAGGACGGCCATGCCGCCGTGTTCCAGCACCACCGCGCGCGGCTGGGCGCGATCGCCTACCGGATGCTGGGCTCGCGCGCCGACGCCGAGGACGCCGTGCAGGACGTCTGGCTGCGCTGGCAGGCCACGCCCGCCGAGCGCGTCCAGGCGGCGGAGGCCTGGCTCGTCGCCACCACCACGCGCCTGTGCGTGGATCGGCTGCGCTCGGCGCGCGCCGAGCGCGAGGCCTACCGCGGGCCGTGGCTGCCGGAGCCCTGGCTGGGCGCCGAGGCCGCGCCGCCCGCCGATGCGCGCGCGGAACTGGCGGGCGACCTGTCCATCGCCCTGCTCGTGGTGCTGGAGCAACTGACGCCCGACGAACGCGCAGCCTTCCTGCTGCACGACGTGTTCGACAGCGACTACGGCGAAGTGGCGCACGTGCTCGGCCGCAGCGAGGCCGCCTGCCGGCAGCTGGTGCACCGCGCCCGCATCCAGGTGCGCTCCCGCAGGACCCGCTTTTCCGCCACGCCCGAAGCGGGCCGAGCACTGGTCGCGCGCTTTCTGGAAGCCATGCGCACGCACAGCCATGCCGAGCTGCTCGCGTTGTTTTCGGAGGAGGCGCAGTGGACATCCGACGGCGGCGGCCGCGTGCGCGCGGCCAGCAGGGTGCTGCACGGCCCGCGCGCGCTCGCCCGGCTGGCCGCGGGCATCTGGCGCCGCTACCTGGCGGGGCAACCCATCGAAGCGGCCGAGGTCAATGGCGCACCCGGCCTGATCGTGCGCGAAGCGGACAGCGGCGCCATGCGGTCGGTCATGGCCTTCGAGACCGACGGCGCGCGCATCCGCGCGATCTATTCGGTCCTCAACCCGGACAAGCTGCGCGGCCTTTGACCGACCCGCGGGCCGGGCGGCACTCGTGCCACACGCGCATTGGCCCTGCGTCCGCTCCATCCCATTCCACCTGTACTTCTCGACGAAAGGCCATTCATGACCACGACCACCTCCCACGCCCCGCGCATCGACCTGCCGCGCCGCCATCCCGCCAGCTACCAGGCGATGTTCGCGCTGCAGAAGCACGTGAACGCCGGCAAGCTGCCCGTGCAGCTGCACGAACTGGTGAAGATGCGTGCCTCGCAGATCAACGGCTGCGCCTTCTGCATCGACATGCACGCCCGCGTGGCGCGCGAGCACGGCGAGAGCGACCGCCGGCTGCACCTGCTGGCCGCCTGGCGGGAGTCCGGCGTGTTCGATGCCCGCGAGTGCGCCGCCCTCGCCTGGACGGAGGCGCTCACGCTGGTGGCCTCTTCGCAGGTGCCCGACAGCGTCTACGACGAAGTACGTGCCCAGTTCACCGAGGCGGAGATCGTGGAGCTGTCGATGGCCATCGTCGCCATCAATGGCTGGAACCGGCTCATGGTCGCGTTCCGCGCGCCGCCGGCAGGGCACGCGGTGCCCTGAGCCTTTTCGGATGCGGCCGCAGCGTCTACCAGCGCGCCCCTGCGAAGCGCTCGGCCAGGAAATCCAGCAGCGCCCGCACGGCCGCCGGCAGGTGCCGGCGCGAGGGATAGAGCGCATAGACCGTGAGCACGGGCGGCTGCCACTGCGGCAGCAGCGCTTCCAGCGCATTGGCAGCGATGCGCGGGCGCGCAAGATAGGCGGGCTGCAGCGCGATGCCTGCGCCGGCCTCGGCGGCGGCCAGCAGCACCACCGCGTCGTTGGCGGTCAGGCGCGTCGTCACAGGCACTTCCACCGACTCGCCGCCCGACGAGAACCGCCACCGGCTGCGGCCATAGGTGGCATGCCCGAGGCAGGCATGGGCGGCCAGTTCGGACGGATGCGCGGGACGCCCCGCGCGCCGCAGGTAATCGGGTGCGGCCACCAGCACCGATTCGCACGCGGCGAGCGGCCGCGCGATCAGGGCCGGGTCCGGATCGCTGCCGATGCGGATCGCCACATCGATGCGCGATGCGACCAGGTTCACCGTGCCTTCGCCCGCGTCCAGATCGACCTTGAGGTGGGGGTGCAGCGCCAGGAAATCGCCCAGGGCCGCCGCGAGCTGCGCCGCGCCGAACGAGACGCTGCAGGCCAGGCGCAACTGGCCGCGCAGCGTGCCGTCGGACGGTGCGGTCTCGTCCACCACCTCGGCGGCAATGTCGAGCATCTGCAGGCAGCGCCGCAGGCACTGCTCGCCCGCGTCGGTGAGCGTGACCCGGCGGGTCGTGCGCTGCAGCAGCCGCGCGCCGAGCCAGCGCTCCATCGCTGCGACGTAGCGCGTGACCATCGCGCGCGACATGTCCAGCCGGTCGGCGGTGGCAGTGAAGCTGCCGGTGGAGGCCACGTCGGCGAACACCTGCATGGCAGTGAGTCGGTCCATCGATTCGATCGATCCAGGCAACAAATATGGGCATTCTGCAGGGTTTATTCGATCGATCCAAGAACATACAGTCGACTGCTGTAGCGACTTCTTCAGATGACGACACCATGACTTCCTTGAACGCACACGCCCATTCCCCGTCCCTTCGCACCACCGTGCTCGCCGCCACGCTGGCCGTGTTTTCTTCCGCGTCACCGGCAGCGCAGCCACTGGCGCTCCAGGTGGTCAACGCACCGGCCACGAGCTTCCTCGTGAACTCGGCCCTCGTCACGGGGCCGAAGGAGGCCGTCGTGATCGACGCAGGCTTCACGCGCGCCGATGCGTACCGCATCGCCGCCAACGTGCTCGACAGCGGCAAGACACTGACCACGGTCCTCGTGAGCAACGCCGACCCGGATTACTACTTCGGCGCGGAAGTGCTGAAGGCGATCTTCCCGCAAGCGAAGGTGGTCGCCACGCCGGCGGTGCGCGAGAGGATCGCCGCCAAACTGCCCGCCAAGGTGGCGTTCTGGGGCCCCAAGATGGGCGCCAACGCCCCCGCGCAGCCGATCGTGCCCGAAGCCCTCGCAGGAGACCGGCTCACGGTGGACGGCGAGGCGATCGAGATCCGCGGCACGACCGGCCCGCTGGCACACCGTCCGTATGTATGGGTGCCTTCGCTGCACGCCATCCTGGGCAACGTGGCCGTGTTCGGCAACATGCACGTGTGGACTGCCGATACGCAGAAGCCCGCCGAGCGCCAGGCCTGGATCGCGCAGCTCGACGAGATGAAGGCGCTGCAGCCGCGCACCGTCGTGCCCGGCCACATGGCCCCCGGCACGCCGCTGGATGCCGGCACGATCGATTTCACGCGCGGCTACCTGGTGAAGTTCGAATCCGCACTGCAGCAGTCCCCGGACAGCGCGGGCGTGGTGCGCGCGATGCGGGAGGCCTATCCGCAGCTCGGCGAGGCGTCGTCGCTCGAACTGGGCGCCAAGGTGCTCAAAGGCGAGATGGCCTGGTAAGCGGCCCGGCGGGTTCGCGCAGCGCGGCCGCTCAGACCACCACCGGCTCGGGTTCGAGCCGGATGCCGAAGCGCTCGTAGACGCTCGTCTGGATGGCCCTGGCCAGCGTCATCACCTCGCCGCCCGTCACGCTGTCGCCACCGCGGCCGCGGTTGACCAGCACCAGGGCCTGCTTTTCGTACACGCCGGCCTTGCCGACGGTCTTGCCCTTCCAGCCGCAGGCATCGATGAGCCAGCCGGCCGCGAGCTTGATGGTGCCGTCCGGCATCGGGTAGTGCACGATCTTCGGGTCGCGCGCGATGATGTCCGAGCACTGCTCCGGCGTCACGGTAGGGTTCTTGAAGAAACTGCCGGCATTGCCGAGCACGGCCGGGTCGGGCAGCTTGGCGCGGCGCACCTCGCACACCCAGTCGAAGATCTGGCGGGCCGTGGGCTGCTCCACGCCCGCCTCCTGGCGCTTGCGCTCCAGGTCCAGGTAGCCCAGTTCGGGCCTCCAGGGCCTGGGCAGGCGAAAGCGGACATGGGTGATGACCGCCCGGCCCGCCAGGCCCATCCCCCGGGGCAGGCCGGTGTCGGCCCCGTTGCCGGCAGGCGCGTGCTTGAAGACGGAGTCGCGGTAGCCGAAGGCGCACTGTGCCGATTCCAGCGAGAACGAGCGGCCGGTGGCGAGGTCGATGGCGTCCAGCGAGTCGAAACGGTCCTGCAGCTCGACGCCATACGCGCCGATGTTCTGCACCGGGGCAGCCCCCACGGTGCCGGGGATGAGGGCCAGGTTCTCCAGTCCCGGAAAACCGTGCTCCAGCGTCCAGGCGACCGCGTCGTGCCAGCGCACGCCCGCGCCGGCCTCCACGATCCAGGCGCGCGGGGTTTCCTCGACCAGGCGGATGCCCGGGATCTCCATCTTGAGCACGACGGGCTTGACGTCGCCCGTGAGCACGATGTTGCTGCCCCCGCCCAGCACGAACAGCGGGCCAGCGCCGAGCTGCGGATCGGCGAGCAGCGCCCGCACGTCGTCGGCCGAGCGCGCGCGCACCAGCGTATGGGCGCGCGCCACGATGCCGAAGGTGTTGCAGGCCTGCAGGGGGACGTTTTTCTCGACTAACATCCACCGGATTGTCGCATTTGGGCCTTGCCGGGCGAGGCCCCCCACCCGAGATACCGAGAGCGAAGCCATGCCTTCTTTTGATACCGTCTGTGAAGCCAACCTCGTGGAAGTGAAGAACGCCGTGGAGAACTCGGCCAAGGAAATCGGCACCCGCTTCGATTTCAAGGGCACCTCCGCCGCCATCGAGATCAAGGACAAGGAAATCACCCTCTTCGGCGATGCCGATTTCCAGCTGCAGCAGGTCGAGGACATCCTGCGCAACAAGCTGACCAAGCGCAACGTGGACGTCCGCTTCCTCGACAAGGGCGACGTGCAGAAGATCGGCGGCGACAAGGTCAAGCAGGTCATCAAGGTGCGCAACGGCATCGAGAGCGAGCTGGCCAAGAAGATCCAGAAGCTCGTCAAGGAGAGCAAGATCAAGGTGCAGGCCGCGATCCAGGAAGAGAAAGTTCGCGTCACCGGCGCCAAGCGCGACGACCTGCAGGCCGTGATGGCGCTGATCCGCAAGGACATCACCGACGTGCCGCTGTCCTTCGACAACTTCCGCGACTGACGGGCCGCCCGCCGCCTGTCCACCCCGCCGTGCCCCCCCTGCCCGACGTCCCCGACCAGGCCCTGGCGCCGCGCATGGTGCGCGCGTGCGCCGTCGCCTGCGCGCTGGCATGGCTCGCGCCGCTGCCGGCCGCGTCCCAGTCGATCGCGCTCACGGGCATCCTGGGCGCCAAGGCGCTGCTGGTGGTGGATGGCGGAGCGCCCCGCGCGCTGGCCGCGGGCGAATCGATCGGCGGCGTGAAGGTGGTGTCCGTCGGCGGCGACGATGCCGTGCTGGAAACTTCCGCCGGACGCCGCACCGTCCGGCTGGGCGAGGCGCCGGTGAGCGTCGGCAGCCGCGGCGCGGGCACGGGACGCACCGTGGTGCTCATCGCCGACGGCCGCGGGCATTTCATGGGCACCGGCACGGTCAATGGCCGCAGCATGCAGTACCTCGTGGACACGGGCGCGAGCACGGTGGCCATCGGCCAGCCCGATGCCGATCGACTGGGCCTGGACTACCGCGGCGGCCAGCCCGTGGCGATAGGCACCGCCAACGGCACGGCCCGCGGCTGGCGCCTGCGGCTCGACTCCCTCCGGCTGGGCGACGTGGAGCTGTTCGGCGTGGACGCCATCGTCACGCCGCAGGGCATGCCCTACGTGCTGCTGGGCAACAGCGCCCTCAACGAATTCCAGATGAACCGGTCGGGCGACCGGCTGGTGCTGGAAAAGCGGCACTAGGGCCATGCCTTTTCCGCCGCCTTCGTCATCCCGCCCCGCGGCGCTGCATGCGGAGGGCCCCGACAGCGAATACGAAGACCTGCTCGGCCTGTGGTCCGACCTGGAATCCGCGCTGTCCGTCCTGCTCTCGCGGCCCGGCAGCGTGGTGGGCTTCGCCGCCAAGATGCGCCAGTGCGACGCCTGGCTGCAGGACCTCGTCGCACACGACACGGACGCGGCGCTCTACCTGATGTTCCAGCTCGCGGCCACCTCCAGCGTGGGCTACAGCGCCTCGCACGCGCTGGTCTGCGGCACGCTCTGCCACATCCTCGCGCACGAGCTGCAACTGCCGCCCGCCGAACGCGACAGCCTGGTGCGCGCGGCCATGACGATGAACATCGGGATGACAGCACTGCAGGACGAACTGGCCAACCAGCGGGAGCGCCCTTCGTCCGCCCAGCAGAGATCCATCGACGAACATCCCCGGCGCAGCCGGGTCCTGCTGGAGCAGCTGGGCATCGGCGACACGCTGTGGCTCGAAGTGGTGGGGCACCACCATGCGCCCCTCGCCGAGGGCGATGCGCGCGCGCTGGCCACCCTGCCGGCGGCGCGGCGGCTCACCCGCATCCTGGGCACGATCGACCGCTACGCGGCCATGATCAGCCCCCGCAAGTCCCGGGCGGGGCGCAGTGCCACGGATTCGGTGCGCGCCATCGTGGGCCACGACGACGAGCGCCGGGACGAGGTCACGTATGCGCTCGTGCGATCCGTCGGGCTGTGCCCGCCGGGTACCTTCGTGCGGCTGGACAATGGCGAGACCGCGCTGGTGCTGCGCCGCAGCGAGAAGATCAATTCACCGCTGGTGGCCAGCGTGATCGACCGCCAGGGAGAGCAGAGGCGCCAGCCCGCGCTGCACCAGACGGCCACGGGGCGCCCGCGCATCCAGTCGGCCCTGGCGCGCTCGGCCGTGCAGGTGGAACTGGACCACCGCCTGCTGGTGCGCCTGGGACTCTATGCGGCCCGCCAGTACCGCGGCATCGCCGGGCTGGTGGGCGCGCCCGGCGCCCCCCGCTGATCAGGACTTGCCCTTGCGGCCCAGGCGCGATTCGGTGCCGGCGACGAGGCGGCGGATGTTCTCGCGGTGGCGCCAGACGAGCAGCGCCGACATGGCGGTGATGGCCACGCCCACCGGCGGCTCGGCATACCAGGCCACGCCGCCGCCGAGCACGTAGTAGAGCGGCGCGAAGGCCGCCGCGACCAGCGAGGCCAGCGAAGAATACCGGAAGAAGAACGCGATGATGATCCAGGTGAGCAGCGTGGCCAGGCCCAGCCAGACGCTCACGCCCATCAGCACGCCCAGGGCCGTGGCGACGCCCTTGCCCCCCTCGAAGCGGAAGAACACAGGCCAGAGATGGCCCAGGAAGGCGGCCAGCCCCACGAGCGCGACCGTGCCGTCCCCCAGCCCGTAGCGCGGGCCGAACGCCTGGGCCAGCACCACCGGCAGCCAGCCCTTGAGCGCGTCGAACAGCAGCGTCACCACCGCGGCCGCCTTGCTGCCCGAGCGCAGCACGTTGGTGGCGCCCGGGTTCTTGCTCCCGTAGGTGCGTGGATCGCTGAGCCCCATCGCGCGGCTCACGATGACGGCGAAGGAGAGCGAGCCCAGCAGGTAGGCGGCGAGCGTGGCCAGGAGGGAATAGACGGCGGTCAAGATCGTGTCCTTGTGGTGGAGCGGGGCGCGGCGTCGGCCGCCGCGCACGGGCCGGCTATTCTGCCAGCGCGCACTGCACGGTCCGGGCGCCCAGGCTCTGCACGCAGACGGCGGGATCGAGCTGCACCAGGAAGCCCCGGCGCCCCCCGTTGATCGCGATGCGCGGGAGCGCCAGGATGGTCTCCTCGATGTACACCGGCATCTCGCGCCGCGTGCCGAAGGGCGAGGTGCCGCCGACGAGGTAGCCGCTGTGGCGGTTCGCCACCTCGGGCTTGCACGGCTCCACCGACTTGGCGCCGATCTGGCGCGCCAGGTTCTTGGTGGACACCTTGCGGTCGCCGTGCATGAGCACGATCAGCGGCCGGGCGTCCTGGTCCTGCATCACCAGCGTCTTGACGACCATGTGCTCGTCCAGCCCCAGCTGGCGCGCCGACTCGGCCGTGCCGCCATGTTCCACGTACTCGTAGGAATGCTCGGTGAACGCCACGCCGTGGCGGCGCAGGAACTGCGTGGCCGGCGTTTCGCTGACGTGGACGCCGGCCCGGTCCTTGCGGCTCACAGCGCCGGGTCCCGGATGTCCCAGCGGATCGCGTCGATGGCCGCCAGCAGTTCGGGCGACAGCTGCGTGTTCCAGGCGGCGATGTCCTCTTCCAGCTGGGCCAGGGAGGTCACGCCGATGATGGTGCTGGCCACCCGCCAGTTGCGGTAGCAGAAGGCCAGCGCCATCTGCGTCGGTGTCAGGCCGTTGTCGCGGGCCAGCTGGTTGTAGCGGCGCGCGGCAGCCAGCGCCTCGGGCCGCCCCCAGCGCTGCTTGCGCACCGACTCGTAGCGGGCGATGCGGGCGCCCTGCGGCGCGCCCGGGTCGGTCGGCGCGTGCTGGTCGTACTTGCCGGTCAGCAGGCCGAAGCCCAGCGGCGAATAGGCCAGCAGCGATACGCCCAGGCGATGACAGCTCTCGTCCATCGCGTTGTCCCAGGTGCGGTTGATCAGGCAGTACGGGTTCTGCACCGTCGCCACCCGCGGCAGGCCGTGCGCCTCGGCCAGCCGCACGAATTCGTGCACGCCGTAGGGTGTCTCGTTGGACAGGCCCACGTAGCGCACCTTGCCGGCCTGTACCAGCTTCGCGAGGGCTTCGAGCTGCTCGCGGATGGGCGTCGCGGAGGTTTCCTTCTGCGGGTCGTAGTACATGGTGCCGAAGGCAGCCACGTGGCGCTCGGGCCAGTGGATCTGGTAGAGATCGATCACGTCGGTCTGCAGGCGGCGCAGGCTGCCTTCGCAGGAGGCCTGGATGTCGGCCGCCGTCATCCCCTTGCCCTCGCGCACCCAGGGCATGCCGCGCGAGGGGCCCGCCACCTTGGTGGCGAGCACGACCTTGCCGCGGGCGCCCGGGTTCTTCGCGAACCAGCGGCCGATGATGGATTCGGTCGCGCCGTAGGTTTCGGCACGTGCGGGCACGGCGTACATCTCGGCCGTATCGATGAAGTCGATGCCGGCCGCCAGAGAGCGGTCGAGGATGGCATGGGCATCGGCTTCGCCCACCTGTTCGCCGAAGGTCATGGTGCCGAGGCAGATGGGAGAGACCTGGAGCGCGCTCGCGCCCAACGTGACTTTTTGCATGGATGGCAACCTGCGGAACGGAAAAAAGAGGCTGACGAGAATAAGGGATTTCCGTGCCCGGCGCAGGCCTCCCCCCTCCCTCTGCCCCCCCCCTGCCCCTCGCTTGTCCCACCCTTGACTGCCGCGCCGTCGCGCCGTGGAAAATAATCTGCGGATGTACCAGCCCCCTCGAGCCTCGCGCAGCGAACGCCTGCCCATCCGCACCCTCGACTACCACATCCGTGTCTGGGAGCCCGCCGGCGGCGGCGGCGCGGCCGAAGCACCGCCCCTCGTGATGGTGCACGGCTGGATGGACGTGGGTGCGTCCTACCAGTTCGTGGTCGATGCCTTCGGCGAGGACTTCGCGCGCAGGCGGCGCATCATCGCGCCCGACTGGCGCGGCTTCGGGCACAGCATGCCGCCCGCGCGCTGCGACCACTACGCCTTCGCCGACTACCTCGCCGACCTGGACCGGCTGCTGGACCACTATGCACCCGGCGGCCCGGTGGACCTCGTCGGCCACAGCATGGGCGGCAACATCGCGATGTCTTATGCGGGCGTGCGACCCGCCCGCATCCGCCGGCTGGTCAACCTCGAAGGTTTCGGCCTGCCGGTGACCGAGCCAGCCCAGGCGCCCGCGCGGTATGCGCAGTGGCTGGACGAACTGCGCACGCTCGATGCCGGCGGCATGGATCTGAAGGCCTACGAGAACGCGGAAGCCGTTGCGGGCCGGCTCATGAAGACCAACCCCCGCCTGGGCCGCGACAAGGCCGAATGGCTGGCACGAGAGTGGGCGCAGCCGGATGCCCAGGGCCATTGGCGCATCCTGGGCGACGCCGCGCACAAGGTGGTCAATCCTCAGCTCTACCGCGTCGAAGAAGCGCTGGCGCTTTATGCGGGCATCACCGCCCCGGTGCTCGCGGTAGAGGCCAGCGACGACAGCATGGCCCAGTGGTGGAAGGGCCGTTATTCGCTGGATGAGTACCACCGGCGGCTGGAGCACGTGCGCGGCTGCCGCACCGCGGTGGTGCAGGACGCCGGCCACATGCTGCACCACGACCAACCGACCGTGGTGGCGCGGCTCATCGAGGACTTCCTGCAGGCCTGACACCCTGCTCTGCCCCGCCCCGTGGTGCGCAGCGCGGGGGCGCGAAGGGACATTGGAGGCCCGGTCCCGCGCCCATGAGAAAATCGGCGGTTACACCAACGAACCGCAGGACAGGACAGCACCATGGACGCAGAACGCATCAACCTCATCGGCACCACCCTCGAAGACCTCTCGCAGCGCACGCAAGAGTTACGGAGGTATCTTTGACTTCGATGCCAAGTTCGAACGCCTGCGCACGGTAAACGCTTCGCTGGAGGACCCGTCCGTCTGGAACGACCCGAAGAAGGCCCAGGAACTGGGCAAGGAACAGAAGTCCCTCTCCGCCGTCGTCGTCACGCTCGACAAGCTCACGCGCGAGCTGGCGGACAACGCCGAGCTGTATGAGATGAGCAAGGAAGAAGGCGACGAGGCCGGCCTGCTCACCATCGAGGCCGAGGCCGGCAAGCTGCGCCCGCTGATCGAGGAACTGGAGTTCCGCCGCATGTTCAGCAACGAGGCCGACCCGCTGAACTGCTTCGTCGACATCCAGGCCGGCGCCGGTGGCACCGAAGCCTGCGACTGGGCCGGCATGCTGCTGCGCCAGTACCTCAAGTACGCCGAGCGCAAGGGTTTCAAGGCCACGGTGGAAGACGAGACCCCGGGCGACGTGGCCGGCATCAAAAGCGCCACGATCAAGATCGAGGGCGAGTACGCCTACGGCCTGCTGCGCACCGAGACCGGCGTGCACCGCCTGGTCCGCAAGAGCCCGTTCGATTCGTCCGGTGGCCGCCACACGAGCTTCGCCTCGCTGTTCGTCTATCCCGAGATCGACGACTCGATCGAGATCAACATCAACCCGGCCGACGTGCGCACGGACACCTTCCGCGCCTCGGGCGCGGGCGGCCAGCACATCAACAAGACCGATTCGGCCGTGCGCCTGACGCACATCCCGACCGGCATCGTCGTGCAGTGCCAGGATGGCCGCAGCCAGCACAGCAACCGCGATGTCGCCTGGCAGCGCCTGCGCTCGCGCCTCTACGACTTCGAGATGCGCAAGCGCATGGAAGAGCAGCAGAAGCTGGAAGACACGAAGACCGACGTGGGCTGGGGCCACCAGATCCGCAGCTACGTGCTCGACAACAGCCGCATCAAGGACCTGCGCACCAATGTCGAAGTCTCCGCCACCCAGAAGGTGCTGGACGGCGACCTCGACGTGTTCATCGAAGCCTCCCTCAAGCAGGGCGTCTGACCACGCCCGGAAAGCAGCCAAGCCATGATGAGAGAAGGACAGGCCGCCACGGCCATCCACCGTGCCGACTACACCGCCCCCGCGTTCTGGATCGACAGCGTGGACCTCACGTTCGACCTGGACCCCGCCAAGACCCGGGTGCTCAGCCGCCTGCGCGTGCGCCGCAACGCCGACGTTCCGCCGGGCCCCCTGCGCCTGGACGGCGAGGATCTGAACCTCGCACGGGTGCTGGTCAACGGGGCGGGCACGTCCTTCAAGCTCGAAGGCGCCCAGCTCGTGCTGGAGAACCTGCCCGAGGGCCACGAGCCGTTCGACCTGGAGATCTTCACCACCTGCGCGCCCGTGAAGAACACCCAGCTCTCGGGCCTCTACGTGAGCCAGGGCACGTTCTTCACGCAGTGCGAGGCCGAGGGTTTCCGCCGCATCACCTACTTCCTCGACCGTCCGGACGTGATGGCGAGCTACACCGTCACGCTGCGCGCCGACAGGGCCGAATATCCGGTGCTGCTGTCCAACGGCAACCTGGTGGACCAGGGCGCGCTGGACGACGGCCGGCACTTCGCCAAGTGGGTCGATCCGCACAAGAAGCCCTGCTACCTGTTCGCGCTGGTCGCGGGCAAGCTGGTGGCGCGCGAGCAGCGCATCCGCGCACGCTCCGGCAACGACCACCTGCTGCAGATCTTCGTGCGCCCGGGCGACCTGGAAAAGACCGAGCACGCGATGAATTCGCTCATGGCCAGCATCGCCTGGGACGAGGCGCGCTTCGGCCTGCCGCTCGACCTCGAACGCTTCATGATCGTCGCCACCAGCGACTTCAACATGGGCGCGATGGAGAACAAGGGCCTGAACATCTTCAACACGAAGTACGTGCTGGCGAGCCAGTCCACGGCCACCGATGCCGATTTCGCGAACATCGAATCGGTGGTGGGCCACGAGTATTTCCACAACTGGACCGGCAACCGCGTCACCTGCCGCGACTGGTTCCAGCTGTCGCTCAAGGAAGGCCTCACGGTTTTCCGCGACCAGGAATTCAGCCAGGACCTCTCGGGCAGCCCGTCGGCGCGCGCCGTCAAGCGCATCGAGGACGTGCGCGTGCTGCGCACCGTGCAGTTCCCCGAGGACGCCGGCCCGATGGCACACCCCGTGCGCCCGGACAGCTACGTCGAGATCAACAACTTCTACACCGTCACCATCTACGAGAAGGGGGCCGAGGTCGTGCGCATGATGCACACGCTGGTCGGCCGCGACGGTTTTGCCGCGGGCATGAAGCTCTACTTCGAGCGCCATGACGGCCAGGCCGTGACCTGCGACGATTTCGCGCAGGCCATCGCCGACGCCAACCCGGGCAGCGAACTGGCCCGGCTGCTGCCGCAGTTCAAGCGCTGGTACGCCCAGGCCGGGACGCCGCGCGTGCGCGCCCGCGGGGCCTACGACGCCGGCGCCCGCACCTACACGCTCACGCTGGAACAGGGCATCGCCCCCACGCCCGGCCAGCCCGTGAAGGAACCGATGGTGATCCCCGTGGCGCTGGGACTGCTCGGCGCCGACGGCGCCGCCCTGCCCCTGCAGCTCGAAGGCGAGGCCGGGGCCGGCGCCCCGGACCGCACCGTGGTGCTCACCGAGCCCGCCCACACCTATACCTTCGTGAACGTGCCGTCGGAGCCGGTGCCGTCGCTGCTGCGCGGCTTCAGCGCCCCGGTGCTGCTGGACATCGAGGCCACCGACGCGCAACTGCTCGCGCTGCTCGCCCACGACACCGATCCGTTCAACCGCTGGGAGGCCGGCCAGCGCCTCGCGCTGCGCATCGCCATCCAGGCCATCGGCGACACGTCGCCGGACGTGCCTGCCGACGGCGCGCTGCAGCGGGAACTGCTGCCGGCGAGCTTCGTCGCCGCGATGCGCGATGTGCTGCGCCATCCCGCGCTGGACGCCGCCTTCAAGGAACTGGTGCTCGCCCTGCCCTCCGAAGGCTACATCGCCGAGCAACTCGACGTGGTCGATCCGCAGCGCGTGCACGCCGTGCGCGAGGCCATGCGCCAGCAGCTCGCCGTGGCCCTGCAGCCCGACTGGGAATGGACATGGGAGCAGCACCACGACACCGGCGGCTACCGGCCGGACGCCACGTCCTCCGGCCGCCGCGCGCTGGCCGGCATGGCGCTGTCGATGCTGTGCCTGGCAGCGCGCCGCACGGGCGACACCGTCTGGCCGGGCAGGGCCTACCAGCGCTTCAAGGATGCGGGCAACATGACCGACCGCTTCAACGCGCTGGCCGCCCTGGTGGCCAGCGGCCAGCCGCTCGCCGCGCAGGCCCTGGCGCGCTTCCATGCGATGTTCAAGGACGAGGCGCTGGTGCTGGACAAGTGGTTCGCGCTGCAGGCCGGTGCCCCGGACCGCGGCGGCGACGTGCTGCCCGCCGTGAAGGAGCTGATGAAGCACCCGGACTTCAGCCTCAAGAACCCGAACCGCGCGCGCAGCCTGATCTTCAGCTATTGCAGCGCCAACCCCGGGGCCTTCCATCGCCAGGACGCCGCCGGCTACGCCTTCTGGGCCGACCGCGTGATCGAGCTCGACACGCTGAACCCGCAGGTGGCAGCCCGCCTCGCGCGCGCCCTCGACCGCTGGAGCAAGCTCGCCGAACCCTACCGGACGGCCGCGCGCGACGCCATCGCCCGCGTGGCGGCGAAGCCCGACCTGTCCAACGACGTGCGCGAGGTGGTCGGCCGCGCGCTCGCCGACTGATCCGGCAGGCCGGACATCCCTTTCGAAAGAGAAACGAGAGATCCACCGAACATGGCACAACGCATCAGCCTCACCCGCTACCTCGTCGAGCAGCAGCGCGTCGATGGCCTCATCCCCTCGCAGCTGCGCCTGCTGCTGGAGGTGGTGGCCCGCGCCTGCAAGCACATCAGCCACGCCGTGAACAAGGGCGCCCTCGGCGGCGTGCTGGGCTCGGCCTCCAGCGAGAACGTGCAGGGCGAGATCCAGAAGAAGCTGGACATCATCGCCAACGAAGTGCTCATCGAGGCCAACGAATGGGGCGGCCACCTGGCCGCCATGGCGTCGGAAGAGATGGACAGCATCTACGTGGTGCCCAACCGCTACCCCCAGGGCGAGTACCTGCTGCTCTTCGATCCCCTCGACGGCTCCTCCAACATCGACGTGAACGTGAGCATCGGCACCATCTTCAGCGTGCTGAAGAAGCCCGAGGGCCACCCCGGCGTGACCACCGAGGACTTCCTGCAGGCCGGCTCCGCCCAGGTGGCCGCCGGCTACTGCATCTACGGCCCGCAGACCACGCTGGTGCTCACGGTAGGCGACGGCGTGGCGATGTTCACGCTCGACCGCGAGCAAGGCTCGTTCGTGCTGGTGGAAGAGAACGTGAAGATTCCCGCCGATACCAAGGAATTCGCGATCAACATGAGCAACATGCGCCACTGGGATGCCCCGGTGAAGCGCTACATCGACGAATGCCTGGCCGGCACGGAAGGCCCGCGCGAGAAGGACTTCAACATGCGCTGGATCGCCAGCATGGTGGCGGACGTGCACCGCATCCTCACGCGCGGCGGCATCTTCCTCTACCCCTGGGACAAGCGCGAGCCGAACAAGCCGGGCAAGCTGCGCCTGATGTACGAGGCCAACCCGATGTCCTGGCTGATCGAGCAGGCCGGCGGCGCGGCGACCAACGGCAAGGAACGCATCCTGGACATCCAGCCGAAGCAGTTGCACGAACGCGTCAGCGTGATCCTCGGATCAAAAAATGAAGTGGAACGCGTGACACGCTACCATTCCGGTATATAATTCAATTCTTCGCCGGTGTAGCTCAGTCGGTAGAGCAGCTCATTCGTAATGAGAAGGTCGGGTGTTCGATTCATCTCTCCGGCACCAAACAAAAAACCCCTGATTCGCAAGAGTCAGGGGTTTTTTCATGGAGCACTGCCAGCGTGCTCCCGGCGCCCGCTGGAGCCTGCCGGCCCACCGGCCAGGAGGATCGCCATCAGATCGCCGACCAACGGATTCTCCGGTGCCGCGGGCCATACGGCGTAGGCCTCGGACTGGGCCACGGCAGGACCCACCGGCCGGAACACCGCTCCTGGCAGGCGTGAATGCTCCATGGCCTGCGGCACCAGGGCGACGCCGAGGCCCTGCGAGACCAGGGAGACCACCGCGAGCCAGTGCCGCACCTCGTGCCCTATTTCCGGCTGGAAGCCCGCGCTCGCGCAGATCGACAGGATGCGCGCATGGTAGTCGGGCGAGACTGCGCGCGCGAACAGGACGAAGGGCTCGCCCGCGAGATCGCGCAGATCGATGACCTTCCTGCGCGCCAGTCGATGCCCCGCAGGCAGGCAGCACATGAAGGGCTCGGTCACCAGCAGGCGCTGCTGCAGCGTCGCCGGCATGCGGCTCGTATGGACGAAACCCAGGTCCAGCCGGTCGTGCAGCAGTTCGCCGATCTGTTCACCGGAGTTCAATTCCTGCAGCGAAACACGCACGCCCGGATGGCGCTGCTGGAAAACACCCAGCGCCTGAGGCAGTCCGCGGTACAGCATGGCGCCCACGAAGCCGATGCGCAGCCGGCCTGCGAGCCCCGCAGCCACGCCGCGCGCTTCGGACAACGCCTCCTCCGCTTGCGCCAGCACCCGCCGCGCGGATGCCTTGAGGGCCCGGCCGGCAGGGGTGAGGCGCACCTCCTTGGGGGTCCGTTCGAAGAGTTGCGCCCCGACGCGCTCCTCCAGCTGCCGGATGGCCACCGAGAGCGGTGGCTGCGACATGTTCAACCGGGCTGCGGCGCGCCCGAAGTGCAGTTCGTCCGCGAGTACCGCGAAGTAGCGCAGGTGCCTCAGTTCCATGGCGGTGTGGCGATAGGAGTTTCGAATGGCGCAAGACCCAATCGATATTAGACACGAATGACCACGCGGCGAAGAATGGGGAATCGACAAGGAGACACCACGATGCCGCAGCCTTTCCGGGCGGCCGATTCCCATCCGGTTCCGGATGGCCACGGCCGCAATCTGTTCGACACCGACACCGAACTGCACTCCCTGCTGGCGCTCTATCTGCCGGACGCGCTCTATACCCACATGCGGCCGCACTTCGAGCGGCTGGGCGGTCTCGCGGGGGGCCTGCTGGACGACCTGGCCGGCACCGCCGACCGGAATCCCCCGGTGCTCGAGCACCGGACGCGCACCGGCCTCGACGTCCAGCGCATCGTCAAGCATCCGGCCTACGTGGAGATGGAACGGCTGGCGCTCAGCGAGTTCGGCCTCGGGGCCATGTCCCACCGCGAGGAAACGCTGGGCTGGCAGGGCCCCATGCCGGCGCTGGTCAAGTACGTCCTGACCTATCTCTTCGTGCAGGCCGAGTTCGGCCTGTGCTGCCCGGTCTCCATGACCGACTCGCTGACGCGCACGCTGCGCAGGTTCGGCAGCCCGGAACTGCTGGCCCGCTATCTGCCGGCCCTCACGTCGCTCGATTTCGACGAACTGGCGCAGGGCGCCATGTTCATGACCGAACAGGGTGCCGGCTCCGACATCGCCGCCACCGCCACGCGGGCCACGCCCGCCGCGGACGGCAGCTGGCGCCTCACCGGAGACAAGTGGTTCTGCTCGAACCCCGACGCCGGGTTCGCGATGGTGCTGGCCCGCATCGACGGGGCACCGGAGGGCCTGAAGGGGGTCTCGCTCTTCCTGCTGCCGCGCCGCCTGGAGGACGGGAGCCTCAACCATTACCGCATCGTCCGGTTGAAAGACAAGCTGGGCACGCGCTCCATGGCCAGCGGCGAGATCCAGCTCGCGGGCGCGGTGGCCCATCTCGTGGGCGAGGAGGGCCGGGGCTTCGTGCAGATGGCCGACATGGTGAACAACTCGCGCCTGTCCAACGGCGTGCGCGCCGCGGGGCTGATGCGGCGGGCGGTCTCCGAAGCCGAATTCGTCGCATCCGAGCGCCGTGCCTTCGGCCGTGCACTGCAGGACATGCCGCTCATGCGCCGCCAGCTCGACAAGCTGCGCGTGCCGGCGGAGCAGGCCCGGACCATGGTGTTCCAGACCGCCCGTGCGCTCGCACGCTCGGACGCGGGCGAGAAGGATGCCTATGCCCTGCTGCGCATCCTCACGCCGCTCATCAAGTTCCGAGCGTGCCGCGACGCGCGCAAGGTGACCGGAGATGCGATGGAAGTGCGCGGCGGCTGCGGCTACATCGAGGAGTTCAGCGACGCGCGCCTGGTGCGCGACGCGCACCTGGGCTCGATCTGGGAAGGCACGAGCAACATCGTCGCGCTGGACGTTCTGCGCGCCATCCGCCGCGAAGGCTCGCTGCCCGTGCTGTCCGCCCACAACGCCGCGCTGCTGGAGGATGCCGCACTGCCCCCGGCCTTCGCCGCCGCCCTGGCCCACAGCTTCAAGCGCGCCTGCGCACTGGCCGAAGCCGCGCTGCAGGACGACGGCGGCGAGGTGCTGGCCCGCCAGGCCGCGTCCGCGCTCTACCACTGCACCAGCGCCATCGCCATGGCCTGGGAGGCGGCCAGGACCGGATCGGCAGCGCGGATGCACTGGGCCCGGATGGCGCTGTGGCACCGCGTGCTGCCGCGCGATCCGCTGCGGCCCGACGTGCCGCCAGCCGAATGGCAGGACCGCAGCGGCACGGCACGGGAGGCCGCCGCGACGGCCTGAGCCATCCGCCACCACAACCACAACCACAACGGAGACAAGGCAAGATGAAGAAACGCACCCTGATGTCCGCCGCCTGCGCCCTGCTGGCGGCCTCTTTCCTGGCGCCCGCGGTCGCTGCGGACGCCTTCCCGGCCAAGCCGATCACCCTGGTGATCCCCTACCCGCCCGGCGGGCCGACCGATGCCATGGCGCGCACCCTGGCCGCGGAGATCAAGGACCGTATCGGCCAGCCCATGATCGTGGAGAACCGCGCCGGAGCCAACGGCAACATCGGCGCCGAATACGTCGCGCGGGCGGAACCCGACGGCTACACGCTCATGTTCGGCACGTCGGGCCCGCTGGCCATCAATGCCAGCCTCTACGCCAGACCCGGGTACGACCCGGTCAAGAGCTATGCGCCCGTGATCCGGGTGGGCTACCTGCCCAACATCCTGGTGGTGCATCCCAGCGTGCCGGCGCGCAACGTGCAGGAACTCGTGGCCTACGGTCGCGCCCACCCGGGCAAGCTGGCGTACGCCTCCTCGGGCAGCGGCGCATCGTCGCACCTGGCAGGGGTGCTGTTCAACTCCGTGGCGGGGACCGACTTCCTGCACATCCCCTACAAGGGCACCGGACCCGCGCTCAATGATCTGCTGGGGGGCCAGGTCGCCATGAGCTTCACCGACGTGCTGACTGCCCAGCCCTACGTGAAAGCCGGCAAATTGCGCGCGCTGGGGGTGACGACCTCGAAGCGCTCGCAGGCCCTGCCCGACGTACCCACGGTGGCCGAACAGGGCTATCCGGGCTACGACGTCAGCGTGTTCTTCGGCGTGGTGGCTCCCGCAGGTACGCCGGCCGACCGCATCGCCCTCCTCAACAAGGCATTCGCCGAAGCCCTCTCCACCGCCAAGGTCAAGACGCTATTCGCCTCGCAGGGGCTGGAAGCCGCAGCCGATACACGCCCGCAGGCGCTGGGGCGCTTCATCGCCGACGAGATGGCCAAGTGGGCGCAGGTGGTCCACCAGTCGGGAGTCCGCCTTGACTGATACAGCAGGCACCGGCGCACTGGCCGGCATCCGGGTGCTCGATCTCTCGCGCATCCTCGGCGGGCCGTACTGCGGCCAGATCCTGGGCGACCACGGTGCCGACGTGCTCAAGGTGGAGCCGCCCGAGGGAGACGATACGCGCACCTGGGGCCCGCCGTTCCAGGGCGGCGTGGCGTCGTACTACATGGGACTGAACCGCAACAAGCGGGTGCAGCACCTCGATCTGTCGAGCGAGGAAGGCCGGGGCCGCCTGCTCGAGCTGGCCGCACAGGCCGACGTGCTCGTGGAGAATTTCAAGTCCGGCACGATGGAGCGCTGGGGCATCGGATATGGCGAGCTGTCGCGGCGGTTTCCGCGCCTGGTCTGGTGCCGCGTGAGCGGCTTCGGCAGCGACGGCCCGCTGGGCGGACTGCCGGGCTACGACGCAGCGGTGCAGGCCATGGCCGGCATCATGAGCGTCAACGGCGAATCGGGCGGCGGCGCGCTGCGCGTCGGCCTGCCGGTGGTGGACATGGTGACGGGGCTGCATGCCGTCATCGGCGTGCTGCTCGCCCTGCAGGAGCGCCAGCGCAGCGGCCGGGGCCAGCTCGTGGAGGCGGCACTCTACGACAGCGGCCTCTCGCTGCTGCATCCGCATGCGGCGAACTGGTTCATGGATGGACGCGTACCGGGCCGCAGCGGCAATGCCCATCCCAACATCTATCCGTACGATACGCTGCGCACCGCCAGCGAGCCGGTCTTCGTCACGGTGGGCAACGACCGCCAGTTCGCGGCCTTCTGCCGCTGCATAGGCCGTCCGGAGCTGGCGGACGATCCGCGCTTCGCGCGGGCGGGGGACCGGTCGCGCCACCGCTCGGAACTGAAGCCCCTGCTGGAGGACGCGACGCAAGCCCTGCAGGCCGCCCCGCTGGTAGAACGGCTGATGGCCGCCGGCGTGCCGGCGGCTCCCGTGCTGAACGTGGACGCGGCGCTGGAGCATCCGCACACCGCGCACCGGAAGATGGTGGTCGAGATGGATTCCGGTTACCGCGGCCTGGGAAGTCCGGTGGCGTTGGGCCGGACCCCGGCCACCTACCGGCATCCGCCGCTCACGGCGGGAGATGCTTTCCTGCCCCGCGATGCATAGCGCGTCGCCCCTGCCGCCAGCAGGACGATCGGCCTTATTCTGAGGAATCCGCGTGCGCCGCGCTCGCGTGCAGGCAGATGGCCGCCGCCGCGCCCACGTTGAGCGATTCCTCGCCCCCCGGCTGCGCGATACGGATCAGGTGCGTGGCACGCTGCTGCAGTGCCTCCGACACGCCTTGCCCTTCATGGCCCAGGATCCAGCCGCAGGGCCAGGGCAGGCGCGCGCGGTGCAGCAGGTCGCCGCCGTGCGAACTCGTGGCCAGCAGCGGCAGGTCCAGCGCGTCGATGTCGTCCACCGCCAGCCCCTCCACCAGGTGCAGCGCGAAGTGCGCGCCCATGCCCGCCCGCAGCACCTTGGGGCTCCAGAGGCCCGCCGTGCCTTTCAGGGCGGCCACCTGGCGGAAGCCGAAAGCCGAGGCGCTGCGCAGGATGGACCCCACGTTTCCGGCGTCCTGCAGCCGGTCCAGCACCACGGTCGGCAGGCCGGCCTGCAGCACCGGCGCCTCGGGCGCGGGCACCACGAATCCCATGCGCGCCGGCGACTCGAGGCCGCTCACGTCGGCCCAGAGCGCATCGGCGAGCACCACGTTGCGTGCGGCGGCGCCTCCCCATGCACGCTCCCACTCCGGCCAGGCGGATTCGGCATAGACGCCGATGGCCGGCTGCACGCCGCGCTCCAGTGCGGCACGGCAGAGATGGTCGCCCTCGAGCCAGACGCGGCCCTGGCGGCGGTAGGCGCCGCTGTCCTGCGCCAGCCGCCGCAGGTCCTTCACGAAGGTGTTGTCGCGCGACTGGATGAAGGTCGGCCCGGTGGTCATGCGTGCAGCCCTTCCGCGGGCCGGGGCACCGCAGGGCGCACGGACACGGTGGTTTCCACGGTGGTCACGATGGTGGCGGTGGCCTGCATGACCACGGTGCGCTGCACCGCTGCCGCGACCGGTGCGAAGGAGCGGCGGTGTTCCGGGCATGCGCCATGGGCCTGCAGGGCCGCCATGTGCTCCGCCGTGCCGTAGCCCTTGTGCGAGGCGAAACCGTAGTGTGGATAGGCCTGGTGCAGTTGCGCGCACCAGCGGTCGCGCGTGACCTTGGCCAGGATGGAAGCAGCCGAGATGGCCTGCACCAGCGCGTCGCCCTTGACGATGGCCTCGGCGGGTACATCGAGCGGCGGCAGGCGGTTGCCGTCCACGAGCACGCGCACCGGCTTGAGCCGCAGGCCGGCCACGGCGCGGCGCATCGCCAGCATGGTGGCCTGCAGGATGTTCAGCGTATCGATCTCTTCCACCGAGGCCTCGGCCACGCTGCAGCACAGCGCCTTGGCGCGGATCTCGTCGAACAGCGCCTCGCGGCGGGCGGCGGTGAGGGTCTTGGAGTCCGCCAGGCCTTCGATGGGCTGCAGTTCGTCCAGGATGACGGCCGCGGCGACCACGGGTCCGGCCAGCGGTCCGCGGCCCGCCTCGTCCACGCCCGCGACGAGCCCCGGCGGATGCCATGGCAGATGGGCCTGCTCAACGCGCGGCAAGGATTTTCTGGATCGCATCGGCGGCCAATCTCGGGGTATCGCGGCGCAGTTCCTCGTGCAGCGCGGTGAAGCGCCGCGCCAGCGCGTCGCGCTGGCCGGCAGGTGCGTCCAGCCACTGCATCACGGCCGTGGCCAGGGCCTGCGGCGTGGCTGCGTCCTGCAGCAGCTCGGGCACCACGAAATCGCCGCACAGGATGTTGGGCAGCCCCACCCAGGGCTGCAGCTGCTTGCGGCGCATCAGGCGCCAGCTGATGGGGTGCATGTGGTAGGCGATGACCATGGGCCGCTTGAACAGCGCGGCCTCCAGCGTCGCGGTCCCGCTGGCGATCAGCGTGCAGTCGCAGGCCGCCAGCACGGCGTGGGACTGGCCGGCCGTGATCTGCAGCGCATCGCGCATGCCGCACTCGGCGGCGATCTGCTCGATGCGCGCGCGCAGCGCCGGCACTGCCGGCACCACCATCTTCAGGCCGGGCCGCGCCTGTCGCAGCAGCGCCGCCGCCTGGAAGAACGGCCGGGCGATATAGGCGACTTCCGCGGAACGGCTGCCGGGCAGGATGGCCAGCACCTCGTCGTCCGCCCCCAGTCCCAGCTGCGCGCGGGCCGCGAGGCGGTCGGGTTCCATCGGAATGACCTGCGCCAGCGGATGGCCCACGTAGGTCGCATCGATGCCATGGCGCGCCAGCAGCCCGGGCTCGAAAGGGAAGATGCACAGCACATGGTCGGCGCTGCGGCGGATCTTGTGGACGCGTTCCGCGCGCCAGGCCCAGATGGAGGGGCAGACGAAATGCACGGTCCTGATACCGGCGGCGCGCAGGTCGGCCTCCAGGCCCAGGTTGAAATCCGGGGCATCGACGCCGATGAACAGGTCGGGCCGCTCCGCCAGCAGGCGGCTGCGCAATTGCTGGCGGATGCGCACGATGCCCCAGAGGCGGCGCACCAGTTCGACGCTGTAGCCATGCACCGCGAGGCGCTCGCTCGGCCACAGGCAATGGAAACCCCGGCGCTCCATCTGCGGCCCGCCGATACCCTGCGCGGACACCGCCGGCCACTGCGCATGCAGGCCGTCCAGGAGCAGGCCGGCGAGCAGGTCGCCGGACGTCTCGCCGGCCACCATCGCGATGCGCGGGGCGTCTTGCATGGCTGTGCGCTCCTCTTCAGCGCGCGATGCCGCGTGTCGAGGAAGCGATGAAATCGCGCAGCAGGGCGATGTCGCCCGCGGCCTCGGGGTGCTCGGCCGGAAGCTCCTCGATCGCCCTGGCGGCCGCCTCCAGGGTCAGCCCCTGGCGGTACAGCAGGCGATGCATCTGCTTGACCGCGGCGAGGCGGTCCGCGGAGAAGCCGCGGCGCTTCAGGCCGACGATGTTGAAGCCGCGCACGCCCATCGGATTGCCATCGACCAGCATGAAAGGCGGCACGTCCTGCGACACCGCCGAGGCGAAGCCGACCATCGCATGCGCGCCGATCTTCACGAACTGGTGGATGCCCACCAGCCCGCCGACGGTCACCCAGTCGCCCAGTTCGACATGGCCGGCCAGCGTGGTGTTGTTCGAGAGCGTGGTGTGGTTGCCCACCAGGCAGTCGTGCGCGATGTGGCAGTAGGCCATGATCCAGTTGTCGTCGCCCACGCGCGTGATGCCCCCCGCGCCCGGCACGCCGAGGTTGAAGGTGCAGAACTCGCGGATCGTGTTGCGGTCGCCGATCTCCAGGCACGTGTCTTCCCCGGCATATTTCTTGTCCTGGGGGACCGCGCCGAGCGAGGCGAACTGGAAGATCTGGTTGTCGCGCCCGATCGTCGTGCGGCCCTCGATCACGCAGTGCGGCCCGACACGGGTCCCGGCCCCGATGCGCACCTTGGGGCCGATGACCGCATAGGGGCCGACGGTGACCGAGCTGTCCAGCTCGGCGCCCGGATCGACGATGGCCGTGGAATGGATGCTGCTCATGTGCCCGCGCCCTCAGCCCATCAGGCGACGGTCCGCATGGTGCACATGATCTCGGCTTCGCACGCGGTGCTGTCGCCCACGCGCGCCACGCCGGCGAACTTGTAGATGCCGCCCTTGATGCGGTCGAGCTTCACGTCGAGGATGAGCTGGTCGCCAGGCTCCACGGGCCGCTTGAAGCGCGCGCCGTCGATGCCGACGAAATAGAACACCTTGTCGTCGCCCGGGGCCTCGCCCATCATGTCGAAGGACAGCAGGCCTGCCGCCTGCGCGAGCGCCTCGAGCATCAGCACGCCGGGCATCACCGGGCGGCTCGGGAAATGCCCCGTGAAGAACGGCTCGTTGATCGTGACGTTCTTGATCGCCTGGATGCGCTGGCCCCTTTCGAGTTCGACGACGCGGTCCACCAGCAGGAAGGGATAGCGGTGCGGCAGGAGCTTGAGGATTTGGTGGATGTCCATCATTGGATGTGTGCGGTGGGACCGTCTTTTCGTATCTGTTCTTCGAGGGCCATGATGCGCGCGCGCAGCCCGTGGAGCTGGCGCAGCGTGGCCGCGTTCTTTTCCCACTTCGCATTTTCGTCGAAGGGAAACATGCCGGAGTAGAGCCCGGGCCGCAGGACGGACCGCGTGATGGCCGTGCCCGGAGACACCTGAACGCCGTCGGCGATCTCCAGGTGCCCCAGGATCATGGCGGCGCCGCCGATCATGCAGTGCGCGCCGATGCGCGTGCTGCCGGACACGCCGGTGCAGCCGGCCACGGCCGTGTGCCGCCCGATGCGGACGTTGTGGCCGATCTGCACGAGGTTGTCGAGCTTGACGCCATCCTCGATGACGGTGTCGTCCAGCGCGCCGCGGTCGATGCAGGTGTTGGCGCCGATCTCCACGTCGTCGCCGATGCGCACCGCCCCGAGCTGCTCGATCTTGGTCCAGGCGCCGCCGTCGGGCGCGAAGCCGAAGCCGTCCGCCCCGATCACCACGCCCGGGTGCAGCAGGCAGCGCTCGCCGATGCGGCAACCCTCGCCCACCGTGATGCGCGAGGTCAGCACCGTGCCCGCGCCGATGTGCGCGCCGCGCTCGACCACGCAGAGCGGGCCGATGCGCGCCGAGGGATCGACGAAGGCGTCCGGATCCACCACTGCAGACGGATGGACGCCTGCCGCGGGCGTGCGGCCATGCAGGCGCTTCCAGAGCTGCGTCGCCCGCGCGAAATAGGCGTACGGATCCTCCGCCACGATGCACGCGCCGCGCGCCAGCGCTTCCTCGCGCATCGCGGGCGCCACAATGACACAGGCCGCCCGGGAGGCGGCCAGTTGTTGCCGATAGCGCGGATTGCTCAGGAAAGCCAGGTCGCCCGGTTCCGCCGAGTCGAGCGGGGCGATGCGAAGAATCTCGACGTTGCCGTCGCCCCCTTCGATCGTTCCGCCCAGCGCCTCAACAATCTGCCTGAGACGCACGCTCACGCGGCATGCCCCGCGCGCGCCGACCGGCTGCCGCTGCGATCACTTCGCACTGGCGCCCGCGCCTGCATTCAGCGCCTTGATCACCTTGTCGGTGATGTCGTGCTTGGGGTTGATGTAGACGGCTTCCTGCAGGATGACGTCGTACTTCTCGGCCTCGGCCACCTGCTTGACGGCGCGGTTGGCGCGCTCCAGCACCTGGCCCAGTTCTTCGTTCTTGCGCGCGGCCAGGTCGTCCTGGAATTCGCGGCGCTTGCGCTGGAAGTCGCGGTCCTGGTCGGCCAGCTGGCGCTGGCGGGCCGTGCGCTGGCTCTCGGCCATGGTGGGGGCCTCGCGCTCGAACTTCTCGGTGGCGGCCTTGAGCGCAGCGCCCTGGTCGACGAGGTCCTTCTCGCGCTTGGAGAATTCCTGCTCCAGCTTGGCCTGTGCGGCCTTGGCCGTGCTGGCTTCGCGGAAGATGCGGTCGGTGTTCACGAAACCGGCCTTGAACTCCTGTGCCTGCGCGGGCACGGCCGCGCCGAGCGCGCCGAGCAGAAGGACCAGGGGAATATGGCGGGAAAGGGATTTCATTAGAAAGACGTTCCGATCTGGAATTGCAATTTCTGGATTTTATCGCCGGCGAACTTGCGCACCGGTTGCGCGAAAGCGAGGCGAAGCGGACCGAGCGGGGAAATCCAGCTCAGGCCCAGGCCTGCAGAGACACGCATGTCGCTGAAGGTGACCTTCTCGTCTTCGCCGTAAACGTTGCCGGCGTCCACGAACGTGAACACGCGCAGCGTACGGTCGTTGCCCGCACCGGGGAACGGTGCGATGAATTCGGCGTTGAGCGTGACCTTCTTCGGGCCGCCCAGGGAGGCGCCGGTGACGTCGCGCGGGCCCAGGGTGCCCTGGTCGAAGCCGCGCACCGAGCCGAGGCCGCCGGAGTAGAAGTTCTTGAACACCGGGTAGGGCCGGCCGTTCAGGCCCTTGCCCCAGCCCAGCTCGGAGTTGAATGCCAGGGTGAACTTCTTGTTCAGCGGCACGTACTGCTGGAACTGGTAGTTGGCCCGCACGTAGCGCGCATCGCCCGCCACCGACCAGTCGGAGTTCAGGCGCTGGTAGCGGCCCGAATTCGGCGCCAGGGCACTGTCGCGGTCGTCGCGCGACCAGCCCACGGTCAGGGGAAGGGCCATGCTGCTGGTGCCGTACGTGTTGGCGTAGGAAAGGTAGGCCGCGGGAATGTTCGTGCCCAGCTTGATGCGCGTGTTCTCCACCCCGCCGCCGAAGAACACGGTGTCGGTCTCGCTGAACGGGATGCCGAAGCGCACGCTCGTGCCGGCGGTGATGAGCTGGTAGTTGCCGCCCTGGTCCTGGTAGGGCTTGTCGGTGCGGTAGTAGAGGTCCAGCGTGCGGGAGATGCCGTCCGGGGTGAAGTACGGGTTGGTGGTGCTGAGCACCAGCGTGCGGCGGTACTTGCTGGTGTTCACGTCCACGCCCAGGTAGTTGCCCGAGCCGAACACGTTCTCCTGCTTGATGCTGAACGACAGCGACACCTTCTCGGCGCTCGAGAAGCCCGCGCCCAGCTGCAGGGAGCCGGTGGGCTTCTCGGCCACGTTCACCACCAGGTCGACCTGGTCGGGCGAGCCCGAGACCTCCTGGGTCTCGACGTTCACCTCGGTGAAATAGCCCAGGCGGTCCACGCGGTCGCGCGAGAGGCGGATCTTGTCGCCGTCGTACCAGGACGCCTCGTACTGGCGGAATTCGCGGCGGATCACTTCGTCGCGGGTGCGGTTGTTGCCGCTCACCACGATGCGGCGCACGTAGGCGCGGCGCGAGGGCTCGGCACGCAGCACGAGGGCCACGCGGTTGTTCTCGCGGTCGATCTCGGGCACGGCCTCGACGCGGGCGAAGGCGAAACCGAAATTGCCGAAGTGGTCGGTGAACGCCTTGGTGGTCTCGGTGACCTTGTCGGCGTTGTAGGGCTCGCCGGGCTGGATGGTGATGAGCGACTTGAACTCGTCGTCGCGGTCCAGGTAGTTGCCTTCCAGCTTCACGCCGGAGACCACGTAGCGCTGGCCTTCGGTGATGTTGATCGTGATGCTGATGTCCTGCTTGTCCGGCGACACCGCCACCTGGGTGGAGTCGATGCGGAACTCGAGGTAGCCACGCGCGAGGTAGTAGGAGCGCAGCGTCTCCAGGTCGGCATTGAGCTTGGTGCGGGAATAGCGGTCGGACTTGGTGTACCAGCTCAGCCAGCCGCCGGTGTCCTGGTCGAACAGGCCCTTGAGCGTGGATTCGCTGAAGGCCTGCGCGCCGTTGATGTGGATGTCCTTGATCTTGGCAGGCTCGCCCTCGGTCACCGTGAAGGTGAGGTTGACGCGGTTGCGCTCGATGGGCGTCACCGTGGTCACCACCTCGGCGCCGTACAGGCTCTTGTTGATGTACTGGCGCTTGAGTTCCTGCTCGGCCCGGTCGGTCAGGGCCTTGTCGTAGGGCCGCCCTTCGGTCAGGCCCACGTCCCGCATGGCCTTCTTGAGGGTGTCCTTGTCGAACTCCTTGGTGCCTGCGAAATCGACGTCGGCGATGGTCGGGCGCTCCTCCACGACCACCACGAGCACGTTGCCGCTGGCCTCCAGGCGCACGTCCTTGAACAGGCCCAGCGCGAAGAGCGAGCGGATGGCGGCCGCGCCCTTCTCGTCGTTGTAGTCGTCGCCCACGCGCAGCGGCATGGAGGCGAACACCGTGCCCGGCTCCACGCGCTGCAGGCCTTCCACCCGGATGTCCTGGACCTTGAACGGTTCAAGGGCCCAGGCAGCCTGCGCGACGAAGACCATGGCGGCAACGGCGCATGCCGTACGCACGCCCAGGCGGTTGATGTGTTTTTTCATGAGTGAACTGGTGCCGACATGGCGGATTCATGCGGCGGTAGGTTTAGCCAAAAAGCCGGGTGACGTCGTTGAAGAGGGCGATGGACATCATCACGAGGAGCAATGCGACGCCGCCCCTCTGCAATCGCTCCATCCAGGCGTCGGACACGCCCCTGCCGGTCACGCCTTCCCAAAGATAATACATCAGGTGACCCCCATCGAGGACCGGCAGCGGCAGCAGGTTCAGCACCCCCAGGCTCACGCTGATGAGGGCCAGGAACACGAGGTACTGGGTGAATCCGAGGCTGGCCGAACGGCCCGCGTAGTCGGCGATGGTGAGCGGCCCGCTCAGGTTCTTGAGCGAGGCTTCGCCGACCACCATGCGGCCCATCATGCGCAGCGTGAGCGCGGAGACCTCCCAGGTACGTGTCACGCCCTTCCAGAGGCCTTCGAGCGGGCCGTGGCGCACGGTGACCATCGCGGGCTGGGCGCCCACGTACGCGCCGATGCGGCCCGCGGGCGCCGCGCCATCCTGGCGCACCACGTCGGGCGTCACCTGCAGATCGACCGCGCGCCCTGCCCGGTCGATGCGCCAGGTCTGCATGGCGGCCTTGCCGTCGCGCACGGAGGCGCGGATCAGCTCGCGCAGCTGCTGGCCGTCCACCACGGGCGTGGCACCCACCTGCAGCACCGTGTCCCCTTCGCGCAGGCCGGCACGCTGCGCGGCGCCGCCGGCGACGACTTCGCCGATGACCGGGCGGGTCCACGGGCCCAGCACGCCGATCTTGCGGAACAGCTGCGCATCTGCCTCGCGCGCGTCGAAGTCGTGCAGCTCCAGCACCAGTTCCCGGCGCGGCGCGCCCGGATCGGATTCGACCTGCAGCCGCACGTCCTGGCCGTCGAGGGCACCGCGCGTGAGCGCCCAGCGCAGGTCCTCGAAGGAACGGACCGGCTCCAGCTCGTCGGCACCGATGGCGGCCCCCACCACCAGTTCGCCTCCGCGCAGTCCGGCGTCGTAGGCCACGGAGCCGGCGGCGGGGCTGGCGAGGATGGCGCGCGGCTCCTGCACGCCGATCCAGTTGACCACCGCATAGAGCACCACGGCCAGCAGAAGGTTGGCGATCGGGCCGGCGGCGACGATGGCCGCGCGCGCGCGCAGGGGCTGGTTGTTGAAGGCGAGGTGGCGCTCGGCAGCGTCCACCGGCGCCTCGCGCTCGTCGAGCATGCGCACGTAGCCCCCGAGCGGGAAGGCGCCGATCACGAATTCAGTGGAGGATCCGCGCGGCTGCCAGCGCAGCAGCGGCTTGCCGAAGCCCACGGAGAAACGCAGGACCTTGACGCCGCACGCCACGGCCACGCGGTAGTGCCCGTACTCATGGACCGCGATGAGCAGGCCCAGGGCGACGACGAAGGCGACGATGGTGAGAAGCATGGGGCACTCCCGTACGGTGGAGGAACGCGGCGGTCAGGCCGCGAGCCGCTCTGCCCGGTGCCGCGCGACCGAGCGCGCCTGGGCGTCGAGGTCGAGCAATGCGCCCAGCGAGTCCGGGTTGGAGGGCGATACCGCCTCCAGAGTTGCAAGATTCAGCCGGTGGATCTGGTCGAAACGGATGCGGCGCTCCAGGAACGACGCCACCGCCACCTCGTTGGCCGCATTGAGCACCGCGGTGGTGCCCGGCGCGGCGCGCAGGGCCTGCCACGACAGGTGCAGCCCGGGAAAGCGCGTGGCGTCGGCCTCCTCGAAGGTCAGGGCGGCCAGGCTGCGGAAATCGAGCCGGGGCGTACCGCTCTCGATGCGCTCGGGCCAGGCGAGGCCGCAGGCGATCGGCACGCGCATGTCGGGCGTGCCCAGCTGGGCCAGCACGGAAGCATCCTTGAACTGCACCATCGAATGGATGATCTGCTGCGGATGGATGACCACCTGGATCTGCTCCGGCGCCAGGTTGAACAGCCAGCGCGCTTCGATCACTTCCAGCGCCTTGTTCATCATGGTCGCGGAATCCACCGAGATCTTGCGCCCCATGGAGAAGTTGGGATGGGCGCAGGCCTGCTCGGGCGTCACGTCGCGCAGGGTGGCGGGCTCGCGGGTGCGGAACGGGCCGCCGGACGCGGTGAGCAGGATGTGGTCCACGCGCCGCGGCCAGGAGGACGCATCCTCGGGCAGGCACTGGAAAATGGCGGAATGCTCGCTGTCGATGGGCAGCAGCGTGGCGCCGCCTTCGCGCACGGCGGACATGAACACCTCGCCCCCCACGACCAGTGCTTCCTTGTTCGCCAGCAGCAGGCGCTTGCCCGCGCGCGCGGCAGCCAGGCAGGGAGCGAGCCCGGCGGCGCCGACGATGGCCGCCATGACCACGTCCACCTCGGGGTGCGCCGAAATCGCCTGCAGGGCATCGGGGGTGTCCATCACCTCGGTGGACGAGCCCTGCGCAGCCAATGCCTCCCGCAGCGCGCGGGCATGCTCCGGACTCGCCATGACCGCGTAGCGCGGACCAAAGCGCAGGCACTGCGCCGCCATGGCATCCACCTGCGTGGCGGCGCTCAGCGCGAAGATCTCGTAGCGGCCGGGGTGGCGCGCGACCACGTCCAGGGTGCTGGTTCCGATGGAGCCGGTGGAACCCAGGACGGTAAGGCGTTGTTTCATGGGGCAGCGAAATGGGTGAGCATCATGGCCAGGGGCAGCGTGGGCAGCAGCGCGTCCACGCGGTCGAGCACGCCGCCGTGGCCGGGCAGCAGCCGGCTGCTGTCCTTGGCGCCGGCGCTGCGCTTGACCAGCGATTCGACGAGATCGCCCACCACGCTCATGCAGGCCATGAACACCGCGCCGATGACCAGCAGCCACCAGCCCTTGGCGGCGAGCCGCGTGTAGAAGCTCGGGACCAGGGCCTGCGAGGCGGCATCGGCTGCCGCCCAGGCCACGGCGAGCACGATCACGCCGGCCATGCCGCCCCAGACACCTTCCCAGCTCTTGCCGGGACTGATGGACGGCGCCAGCCTGGAACGCGTGAAGCGCAGGCCGAATGCCCGGCCGGCAAAGTAGGCGAAGATGTCCGCGACCCAGACCAGCACGAGCACGGACAGCAGGAAATTGATGCCGATGGTGCGCGCCTGCACGGCAGCCAGCCAGGCCAGCCAGAGGGCCAGCACCCCGCCGGCCAGGCGCACCGGATGCGGAATGCGCGGCCAGCCCTCCACGCCGTGGCGCAGCAGCCAGGCGCCGCAGAGCACCCAGCCGGCTCCCGCGGCGGCCCAGAGCCAGGGCAGCGGGCGCTCCGTCCAGCCGCCCGCCCAACTGGCGGCGCAGAGCAGCACGCAGGCCGCACCCACCGCCAGGGACGCCGGCTGGCCCAGCCCCTGCAGCCGGCCCCACTCCCAGCCGGCGGCGGCCATGAGCACCAGCACCACGGCCGCGAAGGGCACGACCGAGCCGGCGAAGAGCGCCGGCAGCAGGATGGCCAGCAGAACGATGGCCGTGAGGATGCGCGTCACCAGCATGGGAACCCCTTCAGGCACACGCCGACGAGGTCGGGGAGGCCAGCAATTGCTCGGATGTCTTGCCGAAGCGGCGCTCCCGCGCCCCGTAGGCGGCGATGGCCTGGTCCAGGGCGGCACCGTCGAAATCGGGCCAGAGGCGGTCACTGAAATACAGCTCGGAATACGCGCACTGCCACAGCAGGAAATTGCTGATGCGCATCTCGCCGCCCGTGCGGATCACGAGGTCGGGATCCGGCACGTGGGCCAGGCCCATGGCGGTGTGGAGGCTGGCCTCGGTGATGAGCTCGCCGCGTGCCGCGAGCGCGGAGGCCGCCTGGGCGATGTCCCAGCGCCCGCCGTAGTTGAAGCACACGTTCAGCACGAGGCGCTGGTTGTGGGCCGTGGCGGCCTCGGCCTGGGCCAGGCCGGCGCGGACCTTCTCGGACAGCGTGGACTTCTCGCCCACGAAATGCAGGCGCACGCCATCCTTCTGCAGTTGCGGCACCTCGCGCGCGAGGGCCTTAGCCAGCAGGTCCATGAGACCGGACACCTCCTCGGCGGGGCGGTTCCAGTTCTCGGACGAGAAGGCGAACACGGTCAGCACGGCCACGCCGCGCTCCACGCAGTCGCGGGCGCAGCGCTTGAGCGCCTCCACGCCCTGCTTGTGGCCTGCCAGCCGCGGCAGGAACCGGCGCGTGGCCCACCGGCCATTGCCATCCATGACGATGGCAATGTGGTGGGGGATGGCTGGCGAGGCAGTGGACATGGAAGGCATCGATCGAACCCGTGCAACGGGCCGATCAGACCGCCATGATTTCCTGTTCCTTGGCGGCCACGAGCGCATCGATCTCGGCGATGTGCTTGTCGGTCACCTTCTGGATGTCGGCTTCGGCGCGCTTCTGCTCGTCCTCGGAAGCGAGCTTGTCCTTCACGAGCTTCTTGACCGATTCGTTGGCGTCGCGGCGCAGGTTGCGCACGGCCACCTTGGCGCCCTCGCCTTCGTTGCGCGCGAGCTTGGTCATCTCCTTGCGGCGCTCCTCGCTCATCGGCGGCATCGGCACGCGGATGAGGTCACCCATGGAGGCGGGGTTCAGGCCCAGTTCGCTTTCGCGGATGGCCTTCTCGATCTTGGCGCCCATGCCCTTCTCCCAGGGCTGGACGCTGATGGTGCGCGCGTCGATCAGCGACACGTTCGCCACCTGCGACAGTGGCACCATGGAGCCGTAGTACTCGACCTGGACGGAGTCGAGCAACGCCGGATTCGCACGGCCGGTGCGGATCTTGGCGAGGTTGTTCTTGAAAGCCACGATGGACTGGTCCATCCTGGCTTCGGTGTTTTTCTTGATGTCGGCAATCGTCATGTGTTCTCCTGTGCGCGCATCCGTCGCCCGGGGCGGCGCCAAGCCGCCGAGGGCGCGGTGCAGTCGGGCGTCAAGCGTACACCAGCGTTCCTTCGTCCTCGCCCATCACCACGCGCTTGAGTGCGCCGTGCTTCACGATCGAGAAGACGCGGATGGGCAGCTTCTGGTCGCGGCAGAGCGCGAACGCCGTGGCATCCAGGATGCCCAGGTTGCGGGACATGGCCTCGTCGAAGGTGAGCTTGGTGTAGCGCGTCGCCGTCGGGTCCTTCTTGGGATCGGCGGTGTACACGCCGTCCACCTTGGTCGCCTTGAGCACCACCTCGGCGCCGATCTCGGCACCGCGCAGGGCCGCGGCGGTATCCGTCGTGAAGAAGGGGTTGCCGGTGCCGGCGGCGAACACCACGACCTTGCCCTCTTCCAGGTACTGCAGCGCCTTGGGCCGCACGTACGGCTCCACCACCTGCTCGATGCCGATGGCCGACATCACGCGGGCGATGAGGCCCTGCTTGTCCATGGCGTCGGCGAGCGCGAGGGCGTTCATGACCGTGGCCAGCATGCCCATGTAGTCGGCGGTGGCGCGGTCCATGCCGACGGAGCCTCCCGCGACGCCGCGGAAGATGTTCCCGCCCCCGATCACCACCGCGACCTGCACGCCCATGCGCGTGACCTCGGCGATCTCCTCGACCATCCGGACGATGGTGGCGCGGTTGATGCCGAAGGCGTCGTCACCCATGAGAGCCTCTCCAGACAACTTGAGCAGAATGCGCTTGTGGGCTGGAGCGGCGAGGGACATGGGCGTTTCTCTTCGGGTGGTGGAATCGGGGGACTGTACGGGACCAGGGATCAGGCTGCAGCCTTGGCGGCGGCCACTTGCGCGGCCACTTCGGCCGCGAAGTCGTCCACCTTCTTCTCGATGCCTTCGCCCACGACGTAGAGCGTGAAGCCCTTCACGGTGGTGTTGGCGGCCTTGAGCATCTGGCCCACGGTCTGCTTGCCGTCGGCGGCCTTCACGAAGACCTGGTCGAACAGCGAGACTTCCTTGAGGTACTTCTGCACCGAGCCTTCCACCATCTTGGCGGCGATGTCGGCAGGCTTGCCGGATTCGGCGGCCTTGGCGGCAGCGACGGTACGCTCCTTCTCGATCAGCTCGGCGGGCACGTCGGCGCTGGTCAGGGCCACGGGCTTCATGGCGGCGATGTGCATGGCGACGTCCTTGGCGGCGGTTTCGTCGCCGTCGAACTCCACCACCACGCCGATGCGGGTGCCGTGCAGGTAGGAAGCCAGCTTGGAGCCGGAGAAGCGCTTGAAGCGGCGGAAGGACATGTTCTCGCCGATCTTGCCGATCAGGCCCTTGCGCACTTCTTCCAGCGTGGGGCCGAAGCTTTCCTGGCTGTAGGGCAGCGCGCCCAGGGCTTCCACGTCGGCGGGGTTGTGCTTGGCGACCAGTTCGGCCGCGGCCTTGGCCAGGGCGATGAAGCTGTCGTTCTTGCTCACGAAGTCGGTTTCGCTGTTCACTTCGATCAGGGCGCCGGTCGTGCCCTCGATGAAGCTGGCGACCACGCCTTCGGCGGTGATGCGGGCGGCAGCCTTGCCAGCCTTCGTGCCCAGCTTGACGCGCAGCAGTTCCTCGGCCTTGGCCAGGTCGCCGTCGGCTTCCGTCAGGGCCTTCTTGCACTCCATCATGGGAGCGTCGGTCTTCGCGCGCAGTTCGGCAACCATGCTAGCGGTAATTGCAGCCATCGGTAATTCTCCAGATTTCAGTTCGTTACAGGATTCAAGGCTAAAAAAAAGGGGGCTAACCAGGAGCCCCTCTTTCATTCGCGACAGGTCGCGCGGCCGGGCCTTCAGGCAGCGGATTCTTCCACTTCCACGAATTCGTCCGAGCCTTCGGGAGCGGCGGCCTTGACCACATCGTTCACGGCGTTGGCACGGCCTTCGATGATCGCGTCGGCGATGCCGCGGGCGTACAGCGCCACGGCCTTGGCCGAGTCGTCGTTGCCGGGGATCACGTAGTCGATGCCTTCAGGGGAGTGGTTGGAGTCCACCACGCCGATCAGCGGGATGCCCAACTTCTTGGCTTCGGCGACGGCGATCTTGTGGAAGCCCACGTCGATGATGAAGATGGCGTCCGGCAGGGCGTTCATGTCCTGGATGCCGCCGATGTCCTTCTCGAGCTTCTCGATCTCGCGGGTGAACGTGAGCTGTTCCTTCTTGCTCATGGACTCCAGGCCGGCTTCCTGCTGGGCCTTCATGTCCTTCAGGCGCTTGATGGAGGTCTTGACGGTCTTGAAGTTGGTCAGCATGCCGCCCAGCCAGCGCTGGTCGACGTAGGGCACGCCGGCGCGCTGGGCCTCGGAGGCCAGGATCTCGCGGGCCTGGCGCTTCGTGCCGACCATCAGGATGGTGCCGCGGTTGGCCGTGAGCTGCTTGGCGAACTTCTGCGCCTCCTGGAACATCGGCAGCGACTTTTCCAGGTTGATGATGTGGATCTTGTTGCGATGGCCGAAGATGAACGGGGCCATCTTGGGGTTCCAGAAGCGGGTCTGGTGGCCGAAGTGGACACCGGCTTCCAGCATTTCGCGCATGGTGACGGACATGGGTATTCTCCAAAGGTTGGGTCTAAAATCCGGCCCCGCTAACCGCCCGGCAACGATCGAAAGATCGACTCGACTGGGGCGGCACCTTGATAGGGCCGGTTCGCGTTTGCGTTGGCTCGAATGTTCTGCCGATGCTGACGCCCCCGACAAAAGAGGCGCCCCTCACAGCAAAACCCCGAGATTCTAGCATACCGGGTCGCAGGCACTTCCCGCCGCCGCTCTCCCGCGGCGGGGCGGTCGGCGTCCCGCGGCCCTTCCAGAACCCCAGAAGCGGGTCCGCCCCGGCCTACCGGAGGCGGCCCCCACCCACCATGCACATCGCCATCGTCGGTGCCGGAATCGTCGGCACCGCCACCGCTTATGAACTGGCCTGCGACGGACACGCCGTCACCGTCTTCGAGCAGCGCGGCGCCGCCGCCGAAGAGGCCAGCTTCGCCAACGCAGGGCTGCTCGCCCCCGCCGCCCTGATTCCCTGGGCATTGCCGGCCGTCGGCGGCCCCGCGCGGCAGAGGCTGCTGGGCCGCCACGCCGCCGTCCGCCTGGCCCAGGGGGCCGGGCTCGCCGACCTGCGCTGGCTGTGGCGCCGCCGCCGGGCGGCGCGCGGGGGCATGGCCGAATCCTCCGTCGCCGCGCTGGCCCGGTTCGGACACTACAGCCACATCCGCATGCGGCAGGTGGCGCAGGCCCTCGAGCTGGACCCGGAGAGCAGCCGCGGCGTGCTGGTGCTGCTGCGCGCGCCCGCCGACCTGGACCGCGTGCAGCCGGCCGCACGCATCCTGCGGGAAACCGGGCTGAACGTGCTCGACGTGGATGCCGATACCGCCCGCCTCATCGAACCCGGACTGGCATCGGACAACGAACTGGCGGGCGCGCTGCATCTGCCGGACGGCGAATCCGGCAATTGCCGCCTCTTCGCCCAGATGCTGCGCTACGCAGCCCAGGAGCGCGGCGTGCAGTTCCTGTTCCAGTCGCGCGTGGAAGCGCTGCAGGGCGGCCCGGCCGGCGTGCGGCTGGCCGGCGAACGCGACGCGCGCCGTTTCGACGCGGTGGTGGTGTGCGCGGGCGTGTCGGCCGCCGCCCTGCTGCGGGGCACCGGCCCTTCGATGCCGCTGGCGGCGCTGCACGGCTACACCCTGAGCGCACCTGTGCGCGAGGACACCCACGCCCCGCAGGGCACGGTGATCGACCCCCTGCACCGCATCACCGTCACCCGGCAGGGACAGCGGGTGCGGGTGGCCGGCGGCGCGGAACTGGGCCCCGGCGGCGCCACGCCCCACGCCCCCACCCTGCAGACGCTCTACAACGCGGCCTCGGGCTGGTTCCCCGGCGGCGCCCAGTGGTCATCGCCGCAGGTACAGACCTGGCGCGGGGCGCGGCCCATGCTTCCGGACGGGCTGCCGGTGGTCGGCGCCGCCGGGGTGCCGGGCGTCTGGATCAACGCCGGGCACGGCGCGTGCGGCTGGGCCCTGGCCTGCGGCAGCGCCCGCGCGGTGGCCGACCTGGTCGCCCAGCGGGTGCCCGAGACGGACCTGCAGCCCTTCGGCCTGCGCAGGTTCTGACCGGTGCGGGACGGACCGTGAGCGGTCCACAATGGCCTTCCGAAGGAAAGCCTGCCGCATGTCCATGATCCGCATCGCACCCGACCGTCCCCATCCGCTGTTCGACGTCCCGGCGACCCGCCGCATCGAGCAGGCCGCGCTGGGATCGCTGCCGGCCGGCGCGCTGATGGAGCGCGCGGGGCTGGCGGTGGCGCGCCTGGCGCTGGCGGTGGCGCCGCACGCGCGGCAGGTGTGGATCGCGTGCGGCGGCGGCAACAACGGCGGCGACGGGCTCGAAGCGGCGGCGCAGCTGGCGCGCCGCGGCGTGCGGGTGCAGGTGACCTGGCTGGGCCGGCCGGATGCCGCCCCCGCCGACGCACGCCGGGCCTGGGAGCGCGCCCGGGGCGCGCAAGTGCCCTTCATCGACCATGCACCCGCGGAGCTCGGGCCGGACGATCTGTGCATCGATGCCCTGCTGGGCATCGGGGCGGCCGCCCGCTCCAGTGCGCCCTCGCCAGAGCTGGCCGCGCTGCTGCGCGCGCTGCAGGACAGCGGCGCCCCCCTCCTCTGCGTGGACGGTCCCTCGGGCCTGCAGGCCGATACGGGCCAGTACCTTCCCGGCCTCGCGCCGCCGGTGCACGCGCGCCCGGGCACGCGGCACACGCTGGGGCTGCTGACTCTCAAGCCCGGATGGTTCACGGGCCAGGGCCGGGACGCCACAGGCACCGTCTGGTGGGACGACCTGGGCGTGGACGCGTCGTCCCAGCCTCCGTCGGCGTGGCTGGCCGGTCCTGGCGAGCCCGTGCGGCGGGCCCATGCCTCCCACAAGGGCAGCCACGGCGATGTGGCGGTGGTGGGCGGCGAGGCCATCGGTGCCCGGGGCCAGGGCATGACCGGGGCCGCGCTGCTGGCGGCCTCCGCCGCGCTGCACGGCGGCGCGGGGAGGGTGGTCGTGGCGCTGCTGGACGCTGGCGGGACGGACACCCTGCCCGTGGACCCGCTGCAGCCGGAATGCATGCTGCGCCGCTTCGACGCCCTCGAACTCGGCGGCGCTACGGTGGCCTGCGGCTGCGGCGGCGGCGAGGCGGTGCGGGAGGTGCTGCCGCGCGTGCTGGCCGAGGCGCCCCGGCTGGTGCTGGATGCGGACGGGCTGAACGCCGTGGCCCGGGATGCCAGCCTGGCAGCGCAGTTGCGCGGGCGCGACCAGCGCCATGGCCCCCTGCCCACCGTGCTCACCCCCCACCCCCTGGAAGCCGCGCGGCTGCTGGGCAGCGACACGGCCGCCGTGCAGGCCGACCGGCTGGGTGCTGCCCGGGCACTGGCCGAGCGCTTCCGGTGCGCCGTCGTGCTGAAGGGTTCCGGCAGCGTGGTGGCCGCGCCGGACCGGCCGCCGCACATCAATCCCACGGGCAACGGGCGCCTGGCCACGGGGGGCACCGGGGACGTGCTGGCGGGGTTCCTGGCAGCGCTGTGGGCGGGCCGGACCGAAGGCAGCGATGCAGCGTTCGAGGCGGCCACCGCCGCCTGTCATGCCCATGGACGGGCAGCCGACCAGTGGCCGCCGGGCAATACGCTCACGGCCTCCGCCCTCGCCCGCCGGCTGGTCCCGGCGGGAGGCGGATGACCCTGCCGTCCTACAAGGCATCCCGCACGGCGAAACCAAGGGTAACTCCCGTTGCAGCACACGTCCGCGAGGACGTGTCCGACAGACGCGGGCGGCCGGCCGGCATGTAATGGCATCAACACCACCCATTACCCGCCTGACCACCCTTCCGTCCCAAGGAGACAGCCATGCAACGCAACCGCTACACCGGCCCCCGCGCGTTCATCGCGTTCACCACCACGGTATTGCTGGCGGTGGCCGCCACGGCGATGAACCTCGTCCCCGAAGAAGCCGTCCAGGCGGCGGATTCCCTGGTGCGCATCCCGCAGGATCTGGAGCAGTTCCTGCCGGGCGATCCGATTTCCTCCCCTTGAGCGAGGCACCGGGCACCACCCGGGCCTTCCCGGTTCCTGGCTGACCGGGAACCGCCGGACAGCGTGTTACCGCGCTCCTCCAGAGCCTCCCTGTTCGAGCACATCCAGCCTCTGCCGCAGATGGTCCGCACGCGGGATGTCTCCCTCGGCCCGGGCGTCCCGCTCCGCCAGCAGCAACCAGGCCATCAGCGGCCTGCGCCATCCCTGGGACGACGCGGCCTCGATGGCGTGTTGCGGCACTTCCGGGCCGCCCTGTCCCCGTACATGCAGTACCGCGGCGGCCAGCAGCCGTGCCAGCGGGTCCTCCACACCGGCCAGCGCCGGAGCCCCTCCGGTCAGAGCGGCCCGCTGGGCGGGCGGCAGAAGCCCAGCCTCCGGCCCACCGGCACGGCCTTCCAGATAGTCCGCATACGCGCGCTCGGCCTCGGCCGCGCCGCTGCGCAGGGGCGCGAAATCGGGGCATCCTACCTGCGCCAGGCTGGCGACGCGTGTGGCGCACTCCAGCAGCACGACCCGGGCCAGCAGGTCGGGCCGCGCGGTACGGGCCGTCTCCTCGCGGGCGCGTCGCCATTCCTGCGCTGCAACGCGGTCGTTGCCGGACAGGTAGGCCTGCGTAGCCCGGTCGGCGGCGCCACGGGCATTCACCTCCCATTCGGGTGCGGGGGGACGCTGGGCGCAGCCGGCGGCCAGCGCGGCAGCCAGCACGGCGGACAGAAGCACGCCGGGGCGGCTGGACAGGCAGGGCCGGCCAGGCCGGCGGAACGCGGGTACGGGACTCATGGCAGCTGGATCCGGGTGTCGCGCGCGAAGGGCCATTTGCGCTGGATCTCGTTGACCAGGCTCTCGACCTTGCGCAGGTTGCTTTCGACATCGGCGCGCAGGGCGCCGAGGTCGGTGGTGGCCTCGCGGGCGTTGGCCCCGATGGCCTGGGCTTCGGCCAGCACAGCGTCCACCTTGGCCAGGCTCTGGCGCGTGTCCGCGAGCAGGCCATTGAGCTGCACCACGGTGGCGCGCACATCGGTCACGAGGCCCGCCTCGCCGGCCGTGCCGAAGACCTGGCGGTCCGCCTTGGCCGCCATGCCGTCGATGCGCGCCAGCAGCTGGTTGGTGCGGTCCAGCGTGGTGGCGATCTTGCGCGCTTCGGCCTCGCTGCCCATCAGCACGCCGAGGGCGCCGCCGGGCGCGTTCAGCCGCTCGGTGAGGGTGCGCACATTGGCCAGCGTGCCGCCCAGGGCGGCATCCTGCGCGGTGAGGGCCTGCAGGTTGGACAGCAGTTCGCGCGCGGCCGACATCAGCTGCGGGATCTCGGCCGTGGCGTCGCCGCGCAGCACCGGACGCACCGCGCCGTCGGGCAGCGGCGGATCGGTCAGGATGCCGCTGTAGGCCTTGATCGTGGTGCCGCCCACGATGCCGCGCACCAGCGTGAACACGCTGGATTCCCGCAGCCAGTGCGCATCCTTGCGCGGCACGTCGATCAGGATGCGCACGTCGCCGTCTTCGGCGAGTTCGGTGCGGCGAACCCGGCCGATGGGGAAGCCCGAGAACGTCATGTCCATACCGGCGACCACGCCCTCGGAGTCATCGGCGGTGAGTACCAGTTGCTGCGTGGGCTCGAACACGCCGCGCGCGTAGAGCAGGTACAGGCCGGAGCCGATGATCAGCGCCAGGGTGAAGAGCAGCAGCGCGGCGGCCTTGCGCTCCAGGTGGGCCACGGGGCGCAGCAATGCCTCCGCCGGTTCGGAGGCGGGCGCCCCGGCAGGGGGTTGCTGCGGCGGCGGGGAATGGTGGTCGTGCATCGGAAGCGGTCCGGGAAAACGTCAGTCAGTAATAGTTGCCCATGAGCGAGGCGATCTCGATCAGCAGCAGCACCGCGAACATGCGTGCGAAGCCGCCGAGTTCGGAGCGGGCGCGCGGGTCGCCCGTGGCATGCAGACCCGCGGCCATGGGAATGAGCGCGACGGCCAGGCTGAACAGCAGGGTCTTGAGCGCGAACAGCAGCGTGACCGGCGGCGTGAACACCTGGCCGAACATGCGGGTGTAGGCGGGCACGCCCGCCGTGCTCGCCCCATAGACGCCCAGGTAGGCCATGACGAGGGCCACCACGCACGACAGCGCGGCGAGCGTGATGCTGGCGTAGATGCCGGCCACGACGCGCGGCAGAAGTTCCACGCGGACAGGGTCGGCGCCCCGCGCGCGCAGCGCATCCCAGTGGCCCGACTGGCGCATGAGGGCCAGCTGGGTGCCGCCCGGGATCGTGGTGCGCAGCGCCACGAACAGCGCCGCCGTGAGCGGGATCAGCTCCAGCACGAGCACCCGCACCACCATCTGCAGCGCATAGTGCGACAGGCCGTAGCTGCGCGCGGTGACGACGACGATGTGCGTGACCACCAGGCAGATGAGTGCCACCAGCGCGGTGAAGCCCAGCAGCAGGGGCGCCGTGTCGATGTACATGTGGCGCGCCAGGCGCACGCGGGTGGACCGCCCGTAGCTGGACGGCGACAGCATCAGCACCGCCACCACCGCGCCCAGGTAGACGATGCGCCACCAGGCCAGCGCCCAGCCGCGCGCGGCGCGCCACAGCCGGTCGATCCATGGGGGCAGCGTGCCTGTTCCGGCGCTCATGCGGACTCCCCGGCCAGGCAGCGGGCGGACGGGGTTCCGGTCGGAGGCGGCTGCACGCGCATCGGCGGAAGGCGGTCACACATGCCGGCGCGCCGGCGGATCGGGCAGCGGCAGGGGATCGGCATCGGCACGGTCATGGAGGGCCTCGATCACGTGGCAGCGGCTGCCGTCGGTGCCGTCACAGCGTCCACGCAGCGACAGCAGCTGGGCCTCCAGCGCCTGCAGCTCCCGCAGGCGGGTGCGCACGTGCAGCAGGTGCTCGTCCACCGTGGCGCAGGCCGCATGGTCCGCGGCGGTGTCCGCTCCCCTGCCAAGCGAGAGCAGCGTGCGCACTTCGTCCAGCGACATGTCCATGGCGCGGCACAGGCGGATGAACCGCAGGCGGTGGATTTCGTCGTCACTGTAGAGGCGGTAGCGGTTGTCGGCGCGGGCCTGGGCGGGCAGCAGCCCTTCCTTCTCGTAGTAACGGATGTTGGCGGCGGGCACGCCGGAGAGGCGGGCGGCATCGCCGATACGGTGGTGGGGGCTTGCGGCGGACACGGCTTGACCTTGAAGCGGCTTGAAGGTTTCCAATGATGGCACGGTCCGGCTGCGGACCCCTGTCGGAATTCACCCCAAGCAAGGACAACACACCATGGCAAGCACGGCTTCCACCGACCGCTCTCCGGCGGCTGCCGCCCCGGGAGGCAAGGCACGCATCGATCTGGCCTGCGGATGCGGCAGCGCATGCGGGGCGCCGCCCCGGGCAGCTGCGCCCCCCGCACCGTCGCCCGCGGTATCGCATGACGACCACGACCATGGGGACGGCGGCCACGGCCATGCGCATGACCCGGACAGCGCGGCAGCCGGAAGCCATGGGCACGACCATGACCATGGCATGCTGCCCGGCTGGGGCCGGCTCGGCGCCTCGCTGGTCGCCGCGACCGCCGCGGAGCTGCTGCACCTGCTCGCTCCCGACGCCCTGCCCTGGCAGGCCGCCGGCATGGCCGTGGCGGCCGTTGCCATCCTGCTGGCCGGGCTGGGCGTGTACCGCAGCGGCCTGCGCTCGCTGGCGCGTGGCCGCCTGGACATTTCGGCGCTCATGGCCGTGGCCGTGACGGGCGCCTTCCTGATCGGCCAGTGGCCGGAGGCCGCCATGGTGATGGCCCTCTACGCCCTGGCCGAGCGCATCGAGGACCGCGCCGTGGGCCGCGCGCGGGACGCCATCGGCGCGCTGCTGGCGCTGAGCCCCGAGCAGGCCGAACTGCGCGGCGAGGACGGCCGCTGGCGCACGGTGCCCGCGGCCGAGGTGCCGGTGGGCAGCGTGCTGCGCCTGCGCCCCGGCGCGCGCGTGCCGCTGGACGGCGTGGTGCTGGAAGGCCGCGGAGCGGTGGACGAATCCAGCGTGACCGGTGAAAGCCTGGCCGTGGACAAGGCGCCCGGCGACGGGCTGTATGCCGGCACGCTCAATGCGCAATCCGAGCTCCAGTTCCGCGTCACGGCCGCTGCCGGGAACACCACGCTGGACCGCATCATCCATGCGGTGGAGGAGGCGCAGGGCTCGCGCGCGCCCATGCAGCGCTTCGTGGACCGCTTCGCCGCCATCTACACGCCCACGGTGTTCGCGCTCGCGGCCATGGTGGCGGTGGGTGCTCCCCTGGCGCTGGGCTGGGCCTGGCTGGACGCCCTGTACCGAGCCCTCGTGCTGCTGGTGATCGCCTGCCCGTGCGCACTGGTCATCGCCACCCCGGTGACGGTGGTGAGCGGGCTCGCGGCGGGCGCGCGGCGCGGCATCCTGATCAAGGGCGGCCAGTGGCTGGAGCGGGCCCGCGGCGTGCGCGCCGTGGCCTTCGACAAGACGGGCACGGTGACGGCGGGCCGGCCCGTGCTGGTGGGCAGCGAACGCTTCGGCGGGGACGGTGCCGGCGACGTGGCCGCCGCGCTGGCAGGGCGCTCGGACCATCCGGTCTCCAGGGCGATCGCGGCCGGCATCGGCGATGCTCCGGCCGACCTGCCGGAAGTGCAGGACTTCACCGCCCTGCCCGGCCGCGGCGTGGAAGGCCGCATCCACGGCGCGACCTGGTTCCTGGGCAACCGGCGGCTGGCGCAGGAGCGCGGCCTGTGGACGGACGCGGTAGAGGCCGCCGCAGCGGCGCACGAATCCCAGGGCCGCAGCGTGACGCTGCTGGGCGACGCCCAGGGCGTGCGGGCGCTGTTCGCCGTGGCCGACACCCTGCGGCCGCAGGCGGTGGAAGCCGTGGCCGACCTGCGCGCCCTGGGCATCGTGCCGGTCATGCTGACGGGCGACCACGCGGCGGCGGCCCGGGCAGCCGCGCGGGAAGCAGGCATTTCGGAGGTGCAGGCGGGCCTGCTGCCCGAGCAGAAGCTCTCGGCCATCGCCGCTTTGCAGCAGAAGCACGGCATGACGGCCATGGCCGGGGACGGCATCAACGATGCGCCCGCGCTGGCGCGCGCCGACATCGGCTTCGCCATGGGTGCGGCCGGCACCGACGTGGCGATGGAAACCGCCGACGTCGTCATCATGAACGACGACCTGCGCCGCGTGGCCGAGACCGTCCGCCTCTCGCGCCGCACGCACGCGGTGCTGTGGCAGAACATCGCCCTGGCGCTGGGCATCAAGGTGGTGTTCTTCGGCCTGGCGCTCGCGGGGCAGGCGACCATGTGGATGGCGGTGTTTGCCGACATGGGCGCCAGCCTGCTGGTGGTGGCCAACGGGCTGCGCATGCTGCGCGGCGTGGGAAGAGCGGCACGCTGAGCCGCGGGGCGCCGCCAACTGGCGAATAGGGTACGGTTCTTGCATGGAGTGGGCATGACCGGGAACGCCCCATGCCCCATCGCAGCGCGGCCCCATGGATTCAGGGTTTACCCTAGAATTCATGGACCCCGCCTGTCTGCGGAAAACGGCTTGATGCACCGCAAGCCGCCGGACACGGCCACGTGCTGCAATCGCAGACCTTTCCGCCCGCCAGGGCATGCCATGCAGGCGCGCAGAGCCATGGCGTCGGGGCCCCATTCGTACAGCCAGCCTCCCCTCCGTTTTCGCCACCCATGAGCCAGACCCTGAGCCCTCCTTCTGCCGCCCCTGCTCCCGCCATGGTCCCGCACAGCGCCACCGAAGACACCCTGGCCGTGTTCACGGGCGTGCTGCTGATCTCGGTCGGGGTGGCCTTCTTCACCAGCGCGGGGCTGCTCACGGGCGGCACGGCGGGCATCGCCTTTTTGCTGCACTACGCCACGGGCATCGGCTTCGGCAAGTGGTTCTTCCTGCTGAACCTGCCTTTCTACTGGCTGGCGTGGCGCAAGATGGGGCGCGCGTTCACCCTGAAGACCTTCATCGCGGTGCTGCTGCTCTCGCTGATGACCGAGGCACAGTCGCGCTTTTTGCAGCTGTCGGCGCTGCAGCCGCTCTACGCGGCCGTGGCGGGCGGGCTCATCGTGGGCACGGGTTTTCTCGTGCTGTTCCGCCACCGCTGCAGCCTGGGCGGCGTCGGCATTCTCGCGCTCTACCTGCAGGACCGCCACGGCTGGCGCGCCGGCAAGGTGCAGATGGCCGTGGACTGCGCGATCGTGCTGCTGGCGCTGTTCACCGTCGAGCCGGGACGGGTGCTCTGGTCCATCGTGGGCGCCGTCGCGCTCAACCTGGTGCTGGCCATGAACCATCGCCCCGGCCGCTACATGGCCGTGTGACCGCGCCCGCCAGGCACGCCGTATCATCCTGGCCATGCGCCGCCGCCTCGCCTTCTTCGCGCTGATCGTGCTCATGGCCCTGCGCGGGCTCGTGGGCCCGGCCATGGCCGCGCAGATGGCGGGCGTTGTACATACCGGCAGTACGGTTTCGGCGCACGCGGAGCATGCAGCCCATGGCACGGCCCTCGACGAAACCGCGGCGCACGCTGCGCATGCCAGGGCCCATGGCGGGCACGGCGCTGCATCTCCAGGCTCCATCACGAGCACACCCGGCTGCCATGGCGAGGTCACAACAGCCCATGCCCGGCTGCCCACCGCGGCCTGCGGTGCCGCATCCGGCGACCACGCGGCGCATGCGGCCTGCGCCGATTGCGAGATCTGCCATACGGTGGTGATGGCACCTGCCGCGCCCGCCCCGGGCGCGGTTTCCCACGGCGGCGGCCTGCGCGTGCCCGCTGCCGTCCGCTTCGCGAGCGCCCTGCCCGCGCAGGCCACCAAGCCACCCATTTCCTGAGCCTCGACGCCCGAAGTGCGTCCGCCCCGCCCGTGCCCTTCCGGGAGAACCTGGCGCACGGTGGCGCGGCCGCGTTCCGCTTTCGCTTCCGAGCCCAGGAGAGACTTTCCATGCACACCCCGGGGCCCCGCGCCCGTTCCCGACGTTTTTCTTCCCGTCTCAATCGTTCGTTCTTCCGCCGCTGCGCGCTCGTCGCGGCGCTGATCGTGCCCGCCACCGTGCCGGCGCAGGCGCAACCGCCTTTCCCGCCGGCCGCTGCCGCCCAGGGCGATGCCGCGCTGCCGGATGCGCCCGCCACGCCACCGCGCCACGCGGCGCTGCCACCCTGGCCTGCGGACACCGCACCGGGGGACTGGCGCGATGCCCATGCAGCCGTCGCCGCCTTCCCGCGCGGCCATGCCGACATCGCAGCCTGGGAGGCACGCCAGGGGCGCCGCTCCGCGGCAGAGGCCTCCACCGCCACCATGGCGCCGGACCACGCCGCGCATACCTCGGCCATTCCTGCGACGGCCGCGCCTGCAGCGGCCCCACCTGCGGTCGCCGAGCCTGCCCCGGCCATGCACCACCACGGCCATGACGGCACGCCCGCCGGAGGGCACCAGCCATGACCGCAACACCGATGCCTTGCCTTCGCCCGACGCGCTGGCCGGCCCTGGCCGCCGCATTCCTGCTGGCAGGCTGCGCCAGCGTCTCGCCCGACGGGCTGCGCGGCGATGTGCAGGCCACCTTGCAGGGCCGCACGGCCGGCGCCGACCACGCCGCCCTGCGCCCCACCGATCCCGCAGCGCAACGCGCCGCCGATGAAGCCGTGGCCGGTTGGCTGGCTGCGCCGCTCACGCAGGACGCCGCCGTGCGCATCGCCCTGCTGCGCCACCCCGGCCTCCAGGCCCGCCTGGCGCGCCTGGGCGTGCAGGACGCCGAGCGCGTGCAGGCACTCACGCCGCCCAATCCGGTGCTGGGCCTGGGGCGGCTCGCAACCGCGCACGAGCGCGAGATCGAACGATCGATCACCTTCAGCCTCGTGGACCTGATCGCCCTGCCCTGGCGCAGCCGCTGGGCCGGCAGCCTGCGGGAGCAGGACACGCTCGCCGCCGCGGCCGATGCCGCGCGCGTCGCCAGCGATGCCCGCCGCGCCTGGCTGCGCGCCGTCGCCGCGCAGGAAACCCTCGCCGCCCACGAGCGCATGCACGATGCTGCCGAGGCCGGCGCCGAACTGGCGCGCCGCATGGCCAGCGTGGGCAACTGGAGCCGGCTGCAGGCCGCGCGCGAGCAGGCTGTGTTGGCCGACGTGCGTGCCCGGCTGGCACGGGCACGGCTCGCGGCAGACACGGAACGCGAGGCGCTGGCGCTGGCCCTCGGCCTCTGGGGCACCTCGGCCGAGGCGATCACCCTGCCGCCACGCCTGCCGGACCTGCCCGCCGCGCCAATGGCCGCAGTTGCGCTGGAGCAGCGCGCGCTGCGCGAACGGCTGGATGTGCGCGCGGCGCGGATCGGGCTGGACCGCGTGGCCGGCCAGCAGGGCGTCGCCCGCGCCGGCCAGCTCTTCGGCGACATCGGCATTGGCTACCGGCGCGACACCACCACCGAGCGCGGCGGCGGCCACTCCGAAGTCAAGCGCGGCTGGGAGCTGGAACTGCCATTGCCGCTCTTCGACTGGGGTGGCGCTGCCAGTGCCCGTGCCCGGGGGCTCGTGCAGGAAAGCGCAGCCCAGCTCCAGCAGACCGCGCTGCAGGCCCGTGCCGAAGTGCGCATGCAATGGCGCGGCTACCGCACCGCCTGGGAGCTGGCGCAGGAGCAGGAGCGCCACGTCGTGCCGCTGCAGCGGCAGATCCAGGACGAGACCCTGCTGCGCTACAACGGCATGCTCGCCAGCGTCTGGGACCTGCTCGCCCAGGCCCGGCAGACCACCCAGGCCGTGGCCGACGCCATCGCCGCGCGGCGCGACTTCTGGCTCGCGGACACCGACCTGCAGTTTGCGCTCATGGTCGCCTCGCCCGGCGCGCAGCCCGCCGCAGCCGCAGCGGCCTCCGCCTCCGTCATGTCCTCCTCCACTTCGTCCAGCGCGGCCCCGGCCGGCGCGGGCCACTGACCCATGCAACGCAGACACTTCTTCGGCGGCGCCGCCACGGCCGTGGCCGCACTCTCCGCCGCCTCGGTGGGCCGCGCGGCCCTTGCATCCCTGCCCGAGGCCGCCGCGCCCGCGGGCGCCGGCACCCAGGTGCCGCCGCCACCGCCCACCGGCCAGCCCTTCCACCCGGTCGTCACCCTCAACGGCTGGAGCCTGCCCTGGCGCATGAATGACGGCGTCAAGGAATTCCACCTCGTCGCCGAGCCCGTGGTGCGGGAGTTCGCGCCCGGCTTCCAGGTCAACCTCTGGGGCTACAACGGCCAGAGCCCCGGCCCCACGATTGAGGTGGTCGAGGGTGACCGCGTGCGCATCTTCGTCACCAACCGCCTGCCCGAGCACACCAGCGTGCACTGGCACGGCCAGCGGCTGCCCAACGGCATGGACGGCGTCTCCGGCCTCAACCAGCCGGCGATTCCCGCGGGCAAGACCTTCGTGTACGAGTTCACCACGCGCCGCCCCGGCACCTTCATGTACCACCCGCATGCCGACGAGATGGTTCAGATGGCCATGGGCCTGATGGGCCTGTGGATCACGCACCCGCGCCTGGACGCGCGCGGCCGGCACCCGCGCATCGCCACCGCCGACCGCGATTACGCCTTCCTGCTCGGCGCCTTCGCGGTGGAGCCGGGCAGCCGGACGCCGCGCATCAACGAGATGACGGACTTCAACGTGTGGTCGTGGAACAGCCGCGTGTTCCCGGGCATCGATCCCTTCGTGGCGCGGCGCGGCGACCGCGTGCGCCTGCGCATCGGCAACCTCACCATGACCAACCACCCCATCCACGTGCACGGCCACGAGTTCGAGGTGACGGGCACCGACGGCGGCACCGTGCCCCCGTCCGCGCGCTGGCCCGAGGTGACCACCGATGTCGCGGTGGGCCAGATGCGGCAGATCGAGTTCATGGCCGACGAGCCCGGAGACTGGGCCGTGCACTGCCACAAGAGCCACCACACCATGGGCGCCATGGGCCACGACGTGCCGACCATGATCGGCGTGGACCACCGCGGCCTGGTGGCCAGGATCCAGAAGATCGTGCCCGACTACATGGTGATGGGCGAGCGCGGCATGGCCGACATGGGTGCGATGGAGATGCCCCTGCCCGAGAACACCCTGCCGATGATGACCGGCACCGGCCCCTTCGGGCCGCTGGAAATGGGCGGCATGTTCAGCGTGCTCAAGGTGCGCGAGGGCCTCGCCGCGAGGGATTTCCGCGACCCGGGGGACTACGTGCAGCCTCCCGGCACACGAGCGCATGAATGGCAGGGCGGCGCAGATGCACTGCCGCCCGCGCCGCGGGCCCCGGGCGCACCGGCAGCGGATGCGGGTGCCGGCGACGGCGCAGCCCGCGTGCGCAAGCCGGGCCACGGCCATGGAGGCCAGCAGGGCCATGGACACGACCACTGATCGCCCTGCCTGCCATCCCGCAGCACTCCTGATTTCCACTCCATCACTGCCGCGTGCTCCGCACGCAAAGGACACCCGCCATGAAGCACATCGCCATGCACTTCACCCGCACCACGCCCGGCGCGACCCGCCGCGCCTGGCTGGGCACCGCGCTCTGCGCCACAACCGCCGCAGCCGTTGCCGCCGCCCTGCCCTTGCGCGCCCGTGCTGCCAGCACCGCGCCCCTCGCCATCGAAGTCTGGAAAGACCCGAACTGCGGCTGCTGCAAGGACTGGGTGGACCACATGCAGGCCAACGGCTTCAAAGCGACCGTGCACGACACGGGCAACGCCGCCGTGCGCGAAAAGCTCGGCCTGCCGCAGAAGCTCGGCTCCTGCCACACCGCCCTCGTCGGCGGCTACCTGGTCGAAGGCCACGTGCCCGCCGCCGATGTGCAGCGCCTGCTGCGTGACAAGCCACGCGCCCTGGGCCTGGCCGTGCCGGGCATGCCGGTGGGATCGCCGGGCATGGACGGGGCTTTCTACGGTGGCCGCCGCGATGCCTACGATGTGCTGCTGGTCGCCCGTGACGGCAGCGCACGCGTATTCACCAGCTATCCCGCGCAGGCGGCCGCTGCCGGCCATGCGGACCATGGTGCCGCCGCAAACCCCGGAAGCGCGCAGCCGGCGCCGGACCTGAGCGAGGGCGAAGTCGTGCGCTGGGACGCCGCCACCCGCCGCATCACGCTGCGGCACGGTGAACTGCGGAACCTGGACATGCCGCCCATGACCATGGTGTTCCGCGTGCGCGAGGTGCCTCCTGCGACAGCCCAGGTGCCGGGAGCACGGGTGCGCTTCCTCGCGGAACGCGATACCGGCGGCTTCGTCGCGAGCCGCATCGAACCCGCCGGCCCCTGAGCACACGCGCGCGCTCCGGCCTGCCCCGGCGGCACCGCATCCACCGATGGGTGCGGCAGATTGCGCTGGCGAACCCGCTGCAAAAGCGCATTTGCCGCTGCCGGCGCGGGCGTTTTCGGCACCTTCCCGGCGCCCTCCCCGCCTAGCATCGGAGCATCGCCCCAACGGGTTTTTTCTTTTCTCTTCCTCCCTGCAGGACCGCGCCATGTCTGATTTGCTCGTGACCTTCCCCTTCGACAAGCTCGGCGAAGCCCCGGAATACCGCCCGCCCGCCGAGCGCGTGATCGAGGGCGACATCGTCTGCCGCAACTGGGACATCGACAGCGCCAAGAACGGCGCCGTCCGCGCAGGCGTCTGGGAGGCCACCCCGGGGCTCAACCACTCCATCAAGGGCGAGACCTGGGAGTTCTGCCTGATCCTCTCCGGCGTGGTGGAAATCACCGAACGCGGGCATGAGCCGAAGATCTTCAAAGCGGGCGACTGCTTCATCATGAAGCCGGGCTACGTGGGCACCTGGCGCACCATCGAGACGGTACGCAAGGTGTGGATCATGGCCTGACGGCTGTCCGCGGGTACGATTGCACCGCAATCTGCCCCTTGTGTCCCTGGGCGGGTGTGCAAGCCCGTCCCATGCCTTCCGTCCTCACGTTCATGCAAGCATTGACTGCCCTGAGGGCAGCAGGCGCGCTGTGGATCTCGCGGGCCGGAAGACGGGCCCCCGGGCCGCTCCGCCACCGCCCCTGCCAGGGCCGTGCCTGGAGGCGCGCATTTCCGCATGCAGGCAAGGAAGACATCCGCCGTTTCCTGGCCATGTTCGCAGGCAGCTTCCTCCTGCATGCCGGCGAACGGCTGCGATTCGCCCCGGAAGACCGTATCCTGGGGATCTATACCGCGCGCTATCCGCGCCAGGGCGGCATCGCGGTGGATGCGATGGAACTCGAAGCCCTGGCGCTCGAGGCCCGCGGCCGCTACGGCGTGGATCTCGAGGCGATGTGGTCAGAACACCTGACGCTGGGCGCATTGTTCTCGGCATGCCAGGACGGGGAGCGCAACCGGCCGCGGTGACATGCGCCCGGGCGCGCCGCCGGCGCGCTTCAAGGTAGCCTGCGCTTGCGCTATGGTGGCGCCCTCCGCGGCATGCCGGTGATCCGGCCCTTCTTCCCATGTCCCAGTTCTCGCATTCCCCTGGCCCGGCCGGCGACGCCGGCTCCATCACCCGCGTCGCCGGTATCGAGGTCGGCCACAGCACCGACACCCGCCGGCCCACGGGCTGCAGCGTGGTCATCGCCCGGGAGGGCGCGGTGGGCGGCGTGGACGTGCGCGGCGCCGCGCCCGGCACGCGCGAGACCGACCTGCTGGAGCCCACGCACCTGGTCGATCGCATCCATGCCGTGATGCTGTCCGGCGGCAGCGCGTTCGGGCTGGATGCGGCGGGCGGCGCGGTGCGCTGGCTGGAAGAGCGCGGCATCGGCCTGGACGTGGGCGTGGCCCGCATTCCGCTGGTACCCGCCGCCGTGCTGTTCGACCTGCCCGTGGGCGACGCGCGCATCCGCCCCGACGCTGCTGCCGGCTACGCGGCCTGCGCCGCCGCATCGCGTGCGGACCCGGCCGAAGGGAACGTGGGCGCCGGGGCGGGCGCCTCGGTGGGCAAGCTCTTCGGCATGGAATACGCCATGAAGGGAGGCATCGGCACCGCGTCGATCACGGTACTGGGCGTGACCGTGGGCGCGCTGGTGGCCTGCAATGCGGCCGGCGACGTGGTGGACCCGGAGTCCGGCCGTCCGGTGGCCGGCGCCCGCACGTCCGACGGGCTGCGGCTGCGCGACACGCGCCGCGCGCTGCTGGCCGGAGATGTGCCGAACACACTGCTCGCGGGCACCAACACCACGATCGGCGTGGTGGCGACCGATGCCGCCATCACCAAGGCCCAGGCGCGGCGGCTGGCGGTGTGCGCGCACGACGGGCTGGCGCGCGCCATCAACCCCGTGCACACGCTGTCGGACGGCGACACGCTCTTCGCGCTGGGCACGGGCCTGGCGGGCCGTTCGCCGGGCATGATGGTGCTGTCCACCCTGGCAGCCGAGGTCACGGCACGCGCCACGCTGCGCGCGGTGCTCGCGGCGCGGTCGTTCACCACGCCGCAGGGACTGCACCTGCCCGGCACGGCGGAACTGGGCGGCACGGCCCCCTGGGGAGCGACCTGGCCATGAACATGCTCGCCGCCCGGTCGCGCACCGCCGCACGGCGCGTGCGCACGGCCCTGCTGAACGTGCGCGACCTGCTGCTCTCGGCGGGCCCGCTCGCCTTCCTGGCCGTGGGGCTGGTGGCGCTGGCCTACTGGTGGCTGCAGCCCAACCCGCCGCGCCGCGTCACCCTGGCCACCGGCCCCGCGCAGAGCGCCTACGCCGAATTCGGCCAGCGCTACCGCAAGGCCCTGGCGGTGGACGGCATCGATGTGGTGCTGCTCGAAAGCGAAGGCTCCTCGGCCAACCTGCAGATGTTGCGCGAGGGCCGCGCGGACCTGGCCTTCGTGCAGGGCGGCACGGGCGAACTGCGCCCGGAGGACTCCGAAAACCTGGAGTCGCTGGGCAGCCTGTTCGTGGAACCGATCTGGCTGTTCTACCGGGACGACGCGGCACGGCGCGTGTCCGCCAATGGCCGCCTCACCAGCCTGGCGCAGCTGCGCGGCCTGCGGGTGAACGTGGGCACGCCGGGCAGTGGCGTGCCGACGCTCATGGACACGCTGCTGGAGGCCAACCGGGTGGATCCGGCCCGGGTGCACCGCACGCAACTGGGCCAGACGCCCGCCACGGTGGACTTCCTGGCGGGCCGGCTGGACGCGCTGGTGTTCGCCTCCGCGCCCGAATCGCTGATGGTGCAGATGCTGCTGCAGACGCCCGGCGTGCGGCTCATGGACTTCCCTCAGAACGAAGCCTATGCCCGGCGCTTCCCCTTCCTCACGCCCGTCACGCTGCCGCGCGGCGTGGTGGACCTCGCGGGCAACGTGCCTTCCTCCGATGTGCGCCTGGTGGCCTCCACCACCTCGCTGCTGGCGCGCGAGGGCACGCACCCGGCGCTGCTGCAGCTGTTCGCGCAGAGCGCACAGACGCTGCACGGCGGCGCGGGCTGGTTCAACCGGGCGCGCGACTTTCCGAATACGCGCCACAGTGAACTGCCGATCGCCGCCGAGGGCGAGCGCGCGATCAACGGCTCGCCGCCGCTGCTGCAGCGCTATCTGCCGTTCTGGATCGCCAACCTGGTCGAGCGCATGTGGCTGGTGCTGGGCGTGCTGCTGGCGGCCATGCTGCCGCTATCGCGCATCGTGCCGCCGCTCTACCAGTTCCGGGTGCGCTCGCGCGTGTTCCGCTGGTACGGCCGGCTGCGCGAGATCGAGGACCAGTTCGAGACCGGGGGCCTGCCGCCGCAGGAACTGCTGGCGCAACTGGCCCGGCTGGAAGCCCAGGTCGAGAAGGTGAGCGTGCCGCTGTCGTACGCTGACGAGCTCTACGCGCTGCGGCACCACATCCAGATCGTGCGGCAGAAGGTGGCCGGCGCGCCGGCCGCCCCGGCCTGACGCGAGGCGGCGCACGGCCGCGTTCAGCAGATTTCAGATCGCTTAAGTTGCCTGCCTCCGTGGAGTGCCGGATATTTCCGGCGCGGCATCTCGCCGCCACCAAAGGAGGGACCGTCACATGCAACAGATAGGGAAATTCTCGCTGAGCAACCAGGGCGGCTTTGCCGTGAAGCTGCAGTTCCAGTACATCGACAGCAAGGGGGAAAAGCACCACGTGGACGGCACCGGCAGCTTTCCGATCGGCCAGAGCCGCACGGCGGACCCGGGCGACCACGGCGTACCGGACGGATCGCCGGTCACGGTCTATACCTTCGTGGTCTGGGGGCGCGACAACGTCGCGGAACAGTTGTTCATCTACAGCAAGGGCAACGCCTGGACCGCGGATTTCACGATCAGCGGCACCACGCTCGACAACCAGCTCGGCTTCACGGGCCTGTCCGGCGGCTGAACGCCGGCCCCGCGACCGACCCACCGACGCCAATCCACCGTTTCCGGAGCCATTTCCATGCAAACCATCGGCCACTTCTCGCTGCGCAACCAGGGCGGCTTCGTCGTCAAGCTGCAGTTCGTGTACTGGGACGACAAGGGCAACAAGATCCACCGCGACGGCACGGACTCCTTTCCGCTGGGGCAGACGCGCACCGCCGACCCGGGCGACCACGGGGTGCCGGACGGCGCCCTGGTCGAGCTGTACGCGTTCGTCGTCTGGGGAAACGACAACGAAGCGAACCAGGTGTTCACCTACCGCAAGGGCTCGCCCGTGACGGCGCACTACACCATCAGCGGCACCACGCTCTCCAACCATCTCGCGCTGACCTCGGTAGGCTGAGCGGGGCCGCGCCCGCCGCCGCTCACCGCGGCTTGCGCGCCTGCGAGGGGCCGCTCCCCGGCACGCCCCGGGACTTCGGCTTCGCCCTGGCGGGCGGCCCCGGCAGCACTTTCAGGGCGCCCTCGGCCATGAGCTTGTCCCGCACGCGCCGCGTCATGGACTGCGTGCTGCCGTCGGGCGCCGTGAACAAAAACAGCGTGTGGTGCGGGCTGGCCCAGGTGAGCTGCGTATGCACCGCGCGGTGATTCGTGGTGAGTTCCACCCAGGTGCCGATGGAGAGCTCGCTGCCGGAGGCGTTCGCCCCGTCGGTGGGCTCGGGGGCATCCCCTGCCGCGTTCCCGCCGGCTTCTTCAGGCTCCAGCAGGGAGTTGCCGGTCTGCGGCATACCGGAGTCCACGGCCTCTCCCGATCGGGCGGCGGCCCGTTCGGCGGCCGCCTGGTGCAGGGTCGCGACCCGCTCCAGGACGGCACCCGTCATGCCATCGTCGTGCCCCACGCTGTCCAGGCCGCCGCGCAGGACGCCCAGGATGCGCGTGACGGCAGGGGCCAGGCGTTCGGGCGTGCGGGCTGCGAGTCCGGGCTGGGCGAGCCAGAACAGTTCGGGCACGATCGCGAGGTAGCCGCCGGGGTCGTCCTCGCCGGGCCGGTCCGCCTGGGCGCGCGCCACCACGTCGGCCCAGGGGCCCGCGGCGAAATCCACGATGTCGGGCGGCACGTCCTCGGTGCGCGCCAGCGCCCGGATGTCCTGCGACACGCGCCGCGACAGGGCCTCGCGCCGCGTGAGCTCCTGCGCCACGGCACGCGCGGACTCCTCCTGCTCTCGGCGGCGCCGGTCCTGCTCGGACCAGCCCGCTTCCAGCCCTGCCAGGGCGGCAGCGAAGGTATCGGCGCTGCGGGTGTCGCCCGAGGTCACGCTTTCCACGGCCCGCTCCATGAGGCGCGCGAAGCCGCTGAAATCCTGCACGTCCTCGGAATCGAAGGACAGCGCCCGCTGGGTGAGCGCGTCCAGCAGGCGGCGCGCGGGATGCCGCTCGTCGGTGAAAAAGCGCGGATCGTGCCGTACCAGGCGCTGCAGCGCCGGGCGCAGGTTCTGCAGCGAGCGCTGCACCGGCGGCAGCAGGCGGTCGTCCTGCGCGATGTTGTCCATCATGCGGCTCACCACCTCGCTGGCGGCGCGCGAGCGGGAACGAGCGGGAGCGCCGGCCGGGCCGGCTGCCGGCGGGGCGATGGCGGCCGCTGCCATGCCCGGATGCGCCGACGCTGGCGCGACGGCGGCGAGCGGCGCGGGCAGGCTGCCGGACAGGCGGCCCACGATGCGCTCGAGCTCGGCAATGTCCTCCATGGCTTCGGCCGCAGCGGCGGCGAGACCTCCCTCCGGAGGGCTGGCCAGCGGCAGTCCGGCCACCGGCAGGCCGTCCAGTCCACCCGGGTGCGCCGCCAGCGCCAGGTGCGCGGGCACCCCCGCGGCCACCGGTGCCGCCAGCGGCCCCATCGGCTGGGCCAGCATCTGCCGGAGCATGGCGACGGTGAGCAGGGCTTCCTCGGCTTCCGGCGCCAGGGCTGCCGGCTGGGAGGGCGGCAGCGGCGTACCCGCCATGCCGCTCCAGCCAGTCACCGCCCCACGCCAGCCGCCCTGCGCGGAGTGCACATCACCCAGGCCGGGGACGGGGCCGTATCCCGTGCCCCAGCCACTTCCCTGCCCGCCGCCCGCCTGGACGGCCGCCGGCCCCTGCCAGCGCCCGGCGGCGGCGCCCCGCCCCGCGGCATGGCCCGCGACCGCATAGCCCACGGGCTGCACGCCGTCCTCGCGAAGCCGGGTCGCGGCGCTGCGGTAGGCGGCCTGGAGCTGGGTGCCCAGCGCATTGCGCAGCGGTGCCATCCAGAGGGTCCGCACATCGGGCGACACCCCCGTGGCTCCCACCACCTGCTGCAGGGCACGGATGTAGTTCTCGGGGCGCAGCGGATTGCGGTCGGGTTGCACGCTGGGCAGGCCCTGGGCTGCGCTCACCAGCGCGTCCAGCTCCGCCAGCACGGCCTCGGTGGCATGCAGGGCCACCTGCTGGGCGCGCGACAGCTCCACCTGCGCCATGACTTCGGCCTCGTCCATCAGGGACAGCTCGCCGAAGTCCAGCGCCGCGGGCTCGGAAGGCCTTGCCCGGGCGTCCGCATCGGCGCCCGCGAAGATCTCCAGCAGGGCCATGGGAAAGCCCCGCACCAGCGCGGGCGCATGCTGCGCCAGCAGCGCGCGGGCGCCTTCCAGCGCATCACGCCGCCGGGGCTCGCGTGCCAGCGGCGTTTCTGCCTCGAGGGCATCGCGCGCGTGCGCCACCAGCGCCTCCATCATCGCCTCGCCGTCGCGGATGGCCGCCACGACGCAGGCACGGAAAGCCGACCGGGCGGTGGGAGCGATGGCGGGCATGGCGCGGCGGCGTGTTTCGGCGCGGTGGGGTTCGCGGCAGGGAAAAGGACGGAGCTACCGGACGGGGTGGAGCCGTCCGTCGCTCACTTGAGCGCCTTGTAGCGCATGCGCTTGGGCTTGGCGCCCTCTTCGCCCAGGCGCTTCTTCTTGTCGGCCTCGTACTCCTGGTAGTTGCCGTCGAAGAACACCCACTGGCTGTCGCCTTCGGCGGCCAGGATGTGGGTGGCGATGCGGTCGAGGAACCAGCGGTCGTGGCTGATGACCAGCACGGTGCCCGCGTATTCCAGCAGCGCGTCTTCCAGGGCGCGCAGGGTTTCCACGTCCAGGTCGTTCGAGGGCTCATCGAGCAGCAGCACGTTGCCGCCCGCGATCAGCGTCTTGGCCAGGTGCAGCCGGCCGCGCTCGCCGCCCGACAGGCTGCCGACCTTCTTCTGCTGGTCGCCCCCGTTGAAGTTGAAGCGGCCCGCGTAGGCGCGGCTCGCCATCTGGAACTTGCCGATGTTGATGATGTCCAGGCCGCCCGAGATGTCTTCCCAGACGGTCTTCTCGTCGGACAGCGCATCGCGGTTCTGGTCCACGTAGGCCATCTTCACGGTGGAGCCGATCACCACTTCGCCGCTGTCGGGCTGCTCGCGTCCGGCGATCAGCTTGAACAGCGTGGACTTGCCGGCCCCGTTCGGGCCGATGATGCCGACGATGGCGCCGGCCGGGATGTTCATCGACAGGTTGTCGATCAGCACGCGGTCGCCGAACGACTTGGTGACGTTCTTGAACTCGATGACCTGCGTGCCCAGGCGGTCGGCCACGGGAATGAAGATTTCCTGCGTTTCGTTGCGCTTCTGGTATTCGAAATCGCTCAGTTCCTCGAAGCGGGCGATACGCGCCTTGGACTTGGCCTGGCGGCCCTTGGCGTTCTGGCGCACCCACTCCAGTTCCTTCTTCAGGGCCTTGGCGCGGGCTTCCTCGCCCTTCTGCTCGGATTCGAGGCGGGCCTGCTTCTGGTCGAGCCAGGTGCTGTAGTTGCCCTTGTACGGAATGCCGTGGCCACGGTCGAGTTCCAGGATCCACTCGGCCGCGTTGTCGAGGAAGTAGCGGTCGTGGGTGATGGCCACCACGGTGCCGGGGAAACGGTGCAGGAACTGCTCCAGCCAGTCGACGGATTCGGCGTCCAGGTGGTTGGTGGGTTCGTCGAGCAGCAGCATGTCGGGCTTGGACAGCAGCAGGCGGCACAGCGCGATGCGGCGTTTTTCACCGCCGGAGAGCACGCCCACGGTGGCCTCCCAGGGCGGCAGGCGCAGTGCGTCGGCGGCGATCTCCAGCTGGTGCTCGGAGTCGGTGCCGGCCGTGGCGATGATGGCTTCCAGGCGGGCCTGCTCGGCGGCCAGCGCGTCGAAATCGGCGTCGGGCTCGGCATAGGCGGCATACACCTCCTCGAGCTTGGCCTTGGCAGCGAACACCTCGCCCATGGCCTCCTCCACGCTCTCGCGCACCGTGTGGTCGGGGTTGAGCTGGGGCTCCTGCGGCAGGTAACCGATCTTCAGGCCCGGCATCGGGATGGCCTCGCCCTCGATCTCCTTGTCCACGCCGGCCATGATCTTCAGCAGCGTGGACTTGCCCGAGCCGTTCAGGCCCAGCACGCCGATCTTGGCACCGGGGAAGAACGACAGGGAGATGTCCTTCAAGATCTGCCGCTTCGGGGGCACGGTCTTGCTGACGCGGTTCATCGAATAAACGTACTGGGCCATTGGCTTTCTTTCCTTGGAATGGGGGGCGGCTCCGCCCGGGCGGGAGGCGGCCGGCGCAGGCCGCGCGGCGGAGGCTTTGCCCACGATTATCGGATGCTTTGCGCCGGGCAGGATGGCGGGCCCGGCGGGAGGGCGGCTGCTAGCGCCCGGAGAGCTTGCGCGCCTCGTGCGTCCACTGGGCCGCGGCGCGCGCGATCTCGGCATGCAGCAGGGCATGGTCGATGTGGGCCAGTTCCCCGCCGAGCAGGCTGGAGGCCGCCTGCCTCGCGGCCTCGGCACGCGCGGCGTCGAGGTCGGCATTGCGCACGGCGGTGTCGGCGAGCACCGTGACCCGCGCGGGCTGGATCTCCACATAGCCGCCGGAGACATACACCTCGATGCGCTCCCCGGCCGGGGTCTCGATGTGCACGAAGCCCGCGCGCAGCCGCGTGAGCAGCGGCGTGTGGCCGTGCAGCACGCCGAAGGCGCCCTCCGCGCCCGGCAGGCCCACCACGCGCACCGGGCCGGACCAGACCAGGCCTTCCATGTGGGCGATTTCGAGTTGCAGGGCGCCGTCCGGCACTGCGGCGGGCGATGGCGATGGCGTTGAAGGCATGGGGGGCGGGTCCGCGGGCTGGCGTGGTGGCCATGGCCGCGCACCGGGTAAATCCCGATGGCGGCCCGGCCACCGCAACATGGATGACAGGCCGCCAGTCTAAGCCCGGGAAAGTCCGGCGAGGCGAACGGCCACGCCTGCAGTGTGTCCCTGCGCACGGTAGGGTGCGATCTCGTGCCACAATAGCGTCTCAGCCGCCGGCACCAGGAACCGGCGGCCTCAGCAGTCTGCTGGGGACGAGGAAGCCGCCGCGCGGTATTCCGGCTCCCATTCGTGAATCCCATCTGCCTTGACTGGACGCAGCCCCTTCCCCCGGGTCCTGCGACAGGCCGATGCCTCCCGCGCCCGGAGAGGGCGCTTCCTTGAATGACTTTTGACGAACTGAATCTGGCCCCGGCCATTCTGAAAGCCGTGCACGAGCAGGGCTACGAGACCCCCACCCCCATCCAGGCCCAGGCCATCCCCGCCGTGCTCGCAGGGCACGACCTCCTCGCCGGAGCCCAGACCGGTACCGGCAAGACGGCGGCCTTCACGCTGCCGATGCTGCACCGCCTCACGCAGGGCGGCACCGCCCGGCCCGCCGGCGGCATCCGCGCCCTGGTGCTCACCCCCACGCGTGAACTGGCTGCGCAGGTCGAGGAAAACCTCCGCGCCTATGCCAAGCACCTGGACGTGAAGTCCACCGTGATCTTCGGCGGCGTGGGCATGAACCCGCAGATCGACCGCATCAAGCGCGGCGTGGACATCCTGGTGGCCACCCCAGGCCGCCTGCTGGACCTGCAGCAGCAGGGCTTCCTGGACCTCTCCAAAGTCGAGATCCTGGTGCTGGACGAAGCCGACCGCATGCTGGACATGGGCTTCATCCACGACGTGAAGAAGGTGCTGGCCCTGGTGCCCCGCGACAAGCAGAGCCTGCTGTTCTCGGCCACCTTCAGCGACGAGATCCGCGAACTGGCCGGCACGCTGCTCAAGAACCCGCAGAGCATCCAGGTCACTCCGCGCAACACCACCGTGCAGCGCATCACCCAGGTGATCCACCCCGTGGGCCGCGGCAAGAAGAAGCAGGTGCTGCTGCACATCATCCAGCAGCACAACTGGAGCCAGGTGCTGGTCTTCACCCGCACCAAGTTCGGCGCCAACAACGTGGCCGAATTCCTCACCAAGAACGGCGTGACGGCCATGGCGCTGCACGGCAACAAGAGCCAGAGCGCCCGCACCCAGGCCCTGGCCGGCTTCAAGAGCGGCGACATCCGTGCCCTGGTGGCCACCGACATCGCCGCGCGCGGCATCGACATCGACGAGCTGCCGCACGTCGTCAACTACGAGATCCCCAACGTTCCCGAGGACTATGTCCACCGCATCGGCCGCACCGGCCGCGCGGGCGCCAGCGGCGAGGCCGTGAGCCTGGTCTGCATGGACGAGGAAGGCTTCATGATGGAGATCGAGCGCTTCACCAAGCAGGAGATCCCGGTGCAGGTCCTCGAGGGCTTCGGCCCGGAGGAAGGCGAGAAGGCGGAGCCGATCGCCATGGGCCGCCAGACCATCTGGGGCGGCGCGGGCAAGCCGCCGAGCCGCGAGGTCATGCAGGCGGCCGCCAAGGCCGCGCGCAGCGAGATGATGGAACGCATCCGCACCAACAAGGCCACCCAGGGTGAACGCAGCGGCGGCGGCAAGTCCGGCGGCCGCGGCGCGCAAGGCCAGGGCGAAGGCGGCGGCAACGGTGGCCAGAAGCCCCAGCGCGGCCGCGGCGGCGCGCAACAAGGCCAGGGCCAGGGCAACGGCCCGCGCGCGGCGCATCCCGGCAACGGCGGCCATCCGCGCTCCGGCAACGGTGGCGGCGGCAATGGCGGCGGGCGCGGCAGCCGCCCCCCGCGTGGCGAAGGCGGGCACCGCTCCGACGACCTGCAGCCGCGGCGCGAGAACGCCCACCTCGGCACGCAGCTCGGCACGCACCTGGGCCCCACGCGCCACGGCAGCGGCGGCGGCCAGCCCGACCCGATGCGCACCAGCGTGGACAGCATGTCCAACGGCCGGCGCGGCGGCGGCGGCTTCCGCAGCGGTGGCGGCGGCTATGGCGGCGGCGGTGGTGGTGGCGGCGGCTACGGCGGTGGCCGCGGCGGCAACCGCGGCCCGCGTGGCGGCGGTGGCGGCTACGGACGCTGAATCCCCGCGCACGCCCTTCCCAGGGCGGCGCCAGGTGCCCACGGCGCGGCACGGGCGGTCTCCGGACCGTTCCGTGCCGCGCCGTTTCGTTTCCGCCGTCTCGGCCCGAATGCCCCGGCACACGGGACTGCCACCGACACGGCCCGGCCGCGGCGCCGGGTAACATCGGCCCCGCCTGCCTTACCCGGCCGCACGCGGCCCGATCGACCATGAACCAGCCATTCGACGCCCCCCGCCCCTCCAGGACCGCCGCCCCCGGCCTGCCGCCCCGCGCGCTCGCCCCCCTGGTCCTGGCCATCGCCGTGCTGGCGGCGGGCTGCAGCAGCACGCCGCTGCCCCCCTGGCCTGCGAGCGCGCCGACGCCCCTGCCCTCCACCGCGCAGGCGCGCCCGGCCCCGGCGCGCGCCGTACCCCCGCCGCTGGGCACCACGCGCGCGGAAGTGGTCACCACGCCGATCGTCGAAACCCCGGTCGTGCCGCAGCCGGAAGGCGCGGCCCCCCCTTCCGCCGCCGCCCCGGCCGACGCCCTGCCCTATTCCGCCGCCGTCGCGGCACGGTTCCCCGATCCATCGGTGCGCTACGACACGCCCGGCCTGGCCGACGGCCGCCGGGCCTTCACCACCAACGCAGAGGCCTCGCAGTGGCTGCACAGCCTCGCCCCCCAGGCGGGCAGCGCGACGAAGACGGCGGTGATCGAGTGGGGCCGCTCGCAGCGCGGCGTTCCGCTCGAGGCACTCGTGGCCACGCGTGGAGCCGGCACTTCGCTGCAGGACCTGGACGCCAGCGGCCGGCCCACCGTGGTGCTGATCGGCCAGCAGCACGGCGACGAACCCGCAGGCTCGGAAGCCCTGCTGGTGATCGCGCGCGAACTCACCCAGGGCCTGCTGGAGCCGCTGCTCGACCGCATCAACGTCGTCGTCGTGCCGCGCGCCAACCCCGACGGTGCGGAAGCCGGCACCCGCGTGACCGCCAACGGCACCGACATGAACCGCGACCACCTGCTGCTCACCACGCCCGAGGCGCAGGGGCTGGCCCGGCTGGTGCGAGACTACCGCCCCATCGCCATCGTCGATGCACACGAGTACACCGTGGTCGGCCGCTTCCTGCAGAAGTTCGGCGGCATCCAGCGCTACGACGCGCTGATGCAATACGCCACCACCGCCAACGTGCCGGAATTCCTCACCAAGGCCTCGCGCGAGTGGTACTACCAGCCCATGGCGGCCGCCCTGCAGGGCCAGGGGCTGACCAGCGACTGGTACTACACCACCTCCACCGATCCGGCGGACATGCGCGTCTCCATGGGCGGCACCCGGCCGGACACCGGCCGCAACGTGAACGGCCTCAAGAACGCGGTCAGCCTGCTGGTGGAAACGCGCGGCGTGGGCATCGGCCGCACGCACATCCAGCGCCGGGTGCATACCCAGGTGACGGCGCTGACCAGCGCCCTGCGCAGCACCGCCGAGCGCGCCGCCAACCTGGAGCAGGTGCGCTCGTTCGTCGCGCGCGACACGGTCGCGCAGGCCTGCCGCGGCGAGGTCGCCGTGGATGCGGGCCCGACCATGACGCAGCGCGACCTGCTGATGCTCGACCCGCAGACCGGTGCCGACAAGACCGTGCGCGTGGAATGGAACTCGTCGCTCGACCTGCGCACCCTCACCAGCCGCCCGCGCCCCTGCGGCTACTGGCTCGGCCCCTCGGCCGGCGAGGCGGTGGACCACCTGAAGATGATGGGCGTGCAGGTGATGCGCGTGGCCGAGCAGGGATCGCTGCTGGCCGACACCTACCGCGAGACCGCGCGCGACACCGCGCCGCGGGAAGACGTGCGCGGCACCGTGGCCGGCGCGGCGGACACGCTGCGCGTGAAGGTGGAAACCGTGCGCACCGCCATCGACGCCCCCGCCGGCAGCTACTACGTGCCGCTCAACCAGCCCCTGGCGAACCTCGCGGTCGCCGCCCTGGAGCCCGACACCCAGAACAGCTATTTCGCGAACCGGCTCATCGGCTCGCTGGGCGACATGGCACGGGTGATGACCACGCCCACGCTGGTGTTCGAGGAACCGGACTGACCTGCGCCGCGGCGCCCCTGCGGCGCCCGCGCACCGCCCGGCAGGCCCCGGCGGGTCAGACGGATGCGTGCCGCTCGTCCAGCGCGCCCGGCACGGTGGCGCCGTGGCGTTCCTGCGCGGCTGCCACGGCCACCACGTGGGTGGTCATGGCCACGGCCAGCGCCTCCTCGCCCAGGAAGACCTTGCCCACGCCCTCGCTTTCGAGCAACTGCGCCTCTTCCTCGTTGTGGGTGCGCACGACGGTCTCGATGGCAGGATTGAGGGTGCGGGCGGTGGCGACGATCTGCCGCACGTCCAGCGTGTCCGGCGTGGCGATCACCAGCATGTGGGCCCGCGCGATATGCGCCTGGATCAGCACGGCCGGCTCCACGGCGTCGCCGGCAACGGCGGCCATGCCCTGGGCGCGCAGCCACTCGACCAGTTCCCGGTTCTGCTCGGCCACCACGAAGGGGATGTCGCGCGCCGCCAGCGCTGCGGCGATGCGGCGCCCCACCCGGCCGTAGCCGACCAGCACCACCTGCCGGGCCAGGTAGCGCTGGTGCGTGGTCTCGGGCAGTTCCGCCAGCGGATCATCGCGCAGTTCCAGCTGCCGCGCCCAGGCGGAACGCGCACGCAGCCAGTCCTGCAGCGGCGCTATGGCGCGGAACAGGATGGGGTTGAGGGCGATGGAAAACAGAGCGCCCGCCAGCACCAGGCTCGCGCCTTCCGGCGGCAGCAGCCCCAGCGATGCACCCAGGCCCACGAGGATGAACGAGAACTCGCCGATCTGCGCCAGGCTGGCCGACACGGTCAGCGCGGTGTTGAGCGGATAGCGGAAGGCCAGCACCAGCGCGGCCGCCGCGAAGGTCTTGCCGAAGATGATGATCGCCACCACGGCGAGCACCTGCAGGGGGCGCTCGAGCAGCACGCGTGGATCGAACAGCATGCCCACGGAGACGAAGAACAGCACGGCGAAGGCATCGCGCAGCGGAAGCGATTCCTGCGCGGCGCGGTGGGCGAATTCCGACTCGCGCATCACCATGCCCGCGAAGAACGCGCCCAGCGCGAACGACACCCCGAACAGCGCGGCCGAGCCGAAGGCGATGCCCACGGCCGCCGCCACCACGCACAGCGTGAAAAGCTCGCGCGATCCCGTGCGCGCCACCTGCCACAGCATCCAGGGAAAGAGCCGGCGCCCCACGAGCAGCATCACGGCCACGAAGCCGCCCACCTGCGCCAGCGTCCAGCCCACGGTCTTCCAGAGCGGCGGATGGGCCGCAGCCTCGGCCGCGCCCTCCGGCGTGCCGCCGAGCCAACCCGCCAGGGGCGGCAGCAGCACCAGGACCAGCACCATGGCGAGGTCCTCCACCACCAGCCACCCGACCGCGATGCGGCCCGTGTAGGAGTCGAGGATGCCGAGCGTTTCCAGCGCCCGCAGCAGCACCACCGTGCTGGCCACCGACAGGGCCAGGCCGAAAACCAGCGCGCCGCCCAGGCCCCAGCCCCACCAGGTGGCCAGGCCCATGCCCAGCAGCGTGGCCACGGCCATCTGCACGATGGCGCCGGGCAGCGCGATCTTGCGCACGGCCAGGAGGTCGCCCAGCGAGAAGTGCAGGCCCACGCCGAACATCAGCAGCATGACGCCGATCTCGGCCAACTGGCTGGCCATGGCCCCGTCGGCCACGAAACCGGGCGTATAGGGCCCGATCGCCACACCGGCCAGCAGGTAGCCCACCAGGGCGGGCAGGCGCACCCGCGTCGCCAGGAAACCCAGCAGCAGCGCCAGGCCGAGGCCGACGGCGATCGTATGGATGAGGGCGACGCTATGGGGCATGTGTCAAAGGATGGGCTTTGGCAGCGCTCAGCGCGCGGGAGGGGCGGCGAAAATGGTGTCGTTGCATTCCGTTATAACCGCAAAGCGCCCCGGCGGCGATGCCCTCGAGACCCCGGGGGCCACGCGGCTCGCAGGTATGATCACGGGCCTCGGAAGGGCCGCGGCTGCCTGCTCCCTTCCCACATCTGCCCGTAGCTCAACTGGATAGAGCAATTGCCTTCTAAGCAATAGGTCGGGGGTTCGAGTCCCTCCGGGCAGGCCAAGGCCTTCCACGCATACCGACAAGCAACTTACCGGCCCTCACAGTCCGTATCGGAAGGGCGCCCCTATTCTTGGGAGATGCGGGGTCTCGGCCGGTGCCGTGGCCACTCTCGGTCCGGCGGCTGTGCGGGTTGGGAACCAGCCCGAATGGTCACCCCGCACCCTTGCATGACGGCAAGTCCATGGCATAAAGGAGGTAATGCGCTGATTGATGACAATGGCGCAACTCTGGCGCCCCATCCATGCACGCTCTGATCGCCGGCATCCTGCTGGCCACCCTTTCCCTGACTTCCACTGCGGATGGCGGATGGTTCACCGTGTACGGAGATCCGGCGCTGCTCGAGAGGGACCTCATACAGATCCGCCCGGAGTCGGTCACGCACCTCGAAGGCGACATGATCAGCGTGGAGGTGCGCGTTACCCGCGACACCCTGCGCGAAGCCTATGGCGGGGGACAGTACCGCGGCCATGAGAGCATGGTGGTGGTCGATTGCGCTCGGCGGGATGCTTGGTACACCCGCATGCGTTTCTACACGCAGCCGGGTTGGACGGGCGCGGTGGCCGCGAACCGGACGTTCCGGCAGGGAGAAGCGCCCGTCACGTTCAAGGCCATACCGGACCAGGCCGACCGGCTGGTGCGGGCAGCGTGCAGGCTGCGCCGCTGAAGCCCATCAACCCCTGGCTCAACCCAGCCACTGCCGGTGGCGGGGAACATCTTCGTCCGAGAACTGGGATTGCGCGGCCTGGCGGCTGTCGGGAATGTCCTCGACATCGGGGCAGGGTTCGAAGTCGCCGAGCTGGGTCTGCCAACGCGGCAGGTCGCGCTGTCCCATCTGGCGCGCGCGCGCGACTTCGGCGATCGAGAAGGCGGAGCCTCCCGGGCTGTGGACGGCGGACATGCGGCACCTCCTTCTTGGATTCTGAGCCCCTATTGGGCTCCTGGCAAGACGTGCGCGGGGTGGGACGGACGAGGCAGGCGCTGTAGGAGCCGCGCCCGCCCCCGTCTGAGTGCCCTGCTCAACGGCCGCTCGCGCCTCCGGCACCGCCACTGCCGCCGCTGCCTCCAGTGCCGCCGCCGCTGGAGCCACCGGCACCGCTACCCGTTCCCGTCCCTGAACCTCCCGAGCCATTGCTGCCTGCACCGCTGCTTCCCGGCGTGCCGCCGCTGCCGCCCGAGCCGGTTCCGGTGCCGGAGCTTCCGGAGCCGCTGCCGGAATGCATACCGCCGGAGCTGCGGCCATCCGGATGGGCGCTGGAGCGCTTGGTGGCGCCGCTGGCCCGGGGGGACGGGGCATCGACGGCGCTGCCGCCCATGGCACCGCCGGAAGACCCGCCCGACGTCTGTGCCTGCGCCAGCGGGGCGCCGATCAGCATCGCGCCCGAGATCAGCGCACCGGCGCAGTACTGCAGCGTCTTGCGCATCTGTGGATTCCTGTTCATGAAAGACTCTCCTTGTGTCGTGGTGGAGGACTGCAGGCCGTGCGCGTCCGGATGGGAGCGCGGCATTTGCAGCGATCGCTGCGGCCTGCAGGGCCTGGAAACCAGCTTCCTCCCTCGCAGGCTCGGCCGTTTGTAGGAATCGCGGCGGATCTCCACGCGTGCGGCAAATACGCTTCACGGAAGTTGCAGCGAGTACACGCCTGGCATCGGAATGTGACCTTCGCCGTGCGTGCCGGCGCGGCCTCCTGCATGCGCGGTGCCGTGAATCTCTGCGTGCGCGGCAACCAGCGGCCCCGGAGTTCTGCCGTAACATACATGCAGCCTGTCGGGCGGCTCGGGCACCTCTGCAGCCGCCGCGGCGACGGAACGCCAGGAGCGTCCGGCCGCAGGGCCGCGGCAGCCTTCCGGTGCCGTGCAGGTCCGATCCGCCGCACGGCCCGTGCCCTCCGGGCACGGCGCCGGCACCGTTTCCATCTTTCGAAGAACCATGAACAGCCTGCGCCGAATGCTCGCCGTGCTCGATCTCTTTCGTCCGGACCAGCCGGTGATCGACGTCGATACCATCTGCCGGGAACTGGACTACACGCCTGCGAGCGCCTACCGCTACCTGCGCGAACTCGGCGACGTGGGACTGCTGGTGCGGCTGCCCCGGGGGTATGCGCTGGGGCCCCGGATCATCGCGCTGGAGCGGCAGATGACCGACTACGATCCGATGCTGGTACGCAGCCGCGACCTGATCGACCGGCTGGTGAAGGAAACCCAGCTGGACGCACTGATCAGCGAGCTGTATGGCGACGTGGTGATCAACGTGCTGCTGCAGCGCGGCAGCGATGCGGCCCCGGCGGACAGCGGGCGCGGCAAGCCCATCGACCTGTTCCACAGCGCGACGGCCCGGGTGGTGCTGGCCTATCTGTCGCCGCGGCAGATCCGCCGCATCTACGACGCCCATGCGGCCGGGCCGGAGCTGGAGCACGTGGGCCTGCAGTGGAAGGACTTCTCCAAGAGCCTGCTGGCGATCCGCAAGCAGGGCTACTGCATCAGCGAAGGGGAACTGCATCCGGAGCGCATCGGCATCGCGGCGCCGGTGTTCGACGAGAAGCAACGCGTGCTGGGCAGCATCACGCTGGTGGGGCGCAGCGAGCGCTTCAGGGCCTTCCAGGAAGGATTCCTGTGCAGGCTCGTCACCGAGGCCGCGGCCGAGCTGACCGAGCGCATCGCCCGGCAGTGAAGCGCAGCGGCTGCACCACGGCTGCGGCCATGGCCGCCAGCCCCCTCCCCACCAGGCCGGGAGAAGAACCGGCGGCCGGCACGGTGGTCAGAGCGACGCCAGCCCGCGGCCGAAGACGTCCAGCGCCTTGAACAGGAGCGAACGCGGCACGGTCAGGGACGGCATCACGCGCATCACGTTGGTGTAGCGGCCGCAGGGCACCATCAGCACCCCGTGGCTCAGCACGTAGCCCATGAGACGGCCCAGCTTCTCGCCGGTCAGCGGCGTCCTCGTGGCCTGGTCCTCGACCAGTTCGATGCCGATCATCAGCCCGCGTCCGCGCACTTCGCCCACGTAGGGGCTGTTGAAGCCCCGGATGTACTCCTGCGCCTCCAGGCCCACGTCGTGGGCCCGCTGGATCAGGTTCAGCTCCGGGTCCTGGAGCAGGCGGATGTTGGTGAGCGCCACGGCGGCGGAAAGGGCGTTGGCCGCGAAGGTGTTGGGAGCGGAACCGTCCGGGATCTTCGCGGCGAGGTCCGAGCGCATGACCAGGCCGGCCATGGGCACGTCGCCGCCCATGCCCTTGCCGAAGGTCAGCATGTCGGGCTTCACGCCGGAGTGCTCCACGGCCCACATCTTGCCGGTGCGGCCCGCGCCGCACTGCACCTCGTCCACGATGAGCAGCGCGCCGCTGCGGTCGCAGGCCTTGCGCAGCAGCTGCAGGAATTCCGGCGCCGGGGGCACGTAGCCGCCTTCGCCCTGCACGGGCTCGACGATCACCGCGGCGACGTCGTCGGCGGCGGTGTACGGGGTGTTGAGCAGGTAGTCGATGTACTCGCCCGCGATCTGCTCGGCGCTCTTGTGCGTGGTGTCGAAGGGGAAACGGTAGGCATAGGGATAGGGTGCATGGATCACGCCGCCCATGAAAGGGCCGTAGCCCTTGCGGTAGGCCGTGCCCGTGGTGAGCGCGTTGGAAGCCTGCCAGATGCCGTGGTAGCCGCCGTGGAAGGCGATGATCTGGTGGCGGCCGGTGACGCGCCGGGCGAATTTCACGGCCGCTTCCAGCGCGTCGCTGCCGCTTTGCGTGAAGAAGGTGATGCAGTCGCCCCGCAGGCCTTCGGGCGCGATTTCGGAGATCTTCGCCGCCAGTTCGGTGCGCCGCGTGTTGTTCACTTCCATGGCATGCATCAGGTCGCCGGCCTGCCGCTGCATGGTCTTCACGACCTCCGGATGGCAGCGGCCCACGCTGCTCACGCCGACACCGGCGGACAGGTCCACGAAGACGTTGCCGTCGGGGTCCTTGAAGGTCACGCCGAAAGCGCGGTCCATCACCATGGGCATGCGGCCGCCGCCACGCGCCATCGATTCCGTGCGCGCGGACAGGGCCAGCGCTTCGGCCGCCTTCGGGCCGGGAAAGGCGGTGGACACCATTTTCGGGGCGTCGGCAAAGTTCAGGGCTTCCAGTTCAGCTTCAGTCATAAAACATACCTTGTTGCGTATCTGCGGGATGGCGTGCGGCGTATGCGCCGCACACCGTGGAGCGCCAGGCGATGGTCATGCAAGCTGCGGAAGGCGGGTTAGCCTGAATCGGCAACCGGAACGCAGCGTGTTTCGCGTTCCAGCGTGAAGGAGCGGACAACGCCGGCGAGGCGGGCGGACTGGTCGCTGAGGCTGCCCGCGGCGGCGGCGGCCTCCTCCACGAGCGCGGCGTTCTGCTGTGTCGCACGGTCGATCGAACCCATGGCTTCCGCGACACGGACGATGTCCCGGTTCTGCGCGCGGCTGGCGTCGTCGATGCCGGCGGCCCGCTGCGCGATGCCCGCGACATGGCGCACGACCGCCTCCATCGTGTCGCCCGCGCCCTGCACGAGCCGCGCCCCCTCGTCCACCTGGAGCGCGCTGGCCTGCACCAGTTCCTTGATGTCCCGGGCAGCGGCGGTGGCGCGCAGTGCCAGCGCGCGGACCTCCGCCGCCACGACGGCGAAGCCGCGGCCATGCTCCGCGGCGCGGGCACCCTCCACCGCCGCATTCAGCGCGAGGATGTTGGTCTGCCGCGCAATGCCGTCGATCACGCCCGTGATGTCGGCGATGCTGCGCGCACCGGCCGCGATCTCGCCCATCACGGCGACCACCTCGCGCACGGCCGCACCGCCCTGCTGCGCGGCGATGCGAGCCTCCTCCACGAGCGCGGCGGTCTCGCCCGCCACCCGCGCGTTCTGGCCGGACACCGCGGAGACCTGGTCCATGGCGGCAGCGGTCTGCCGCAGGCTGGACGATTGCTCCTCGGTGCGGCGCGACAGATCCAGATTGCCCGAGGCGATCTGCGATGCACCGGTCGCGATGGATTCGCTGCTCTCGCGCACCTGGCGGACGATGCCCGAGAGGCTTTCGGCCATGCGCTGCAGCGCCCCCAGCAACTGGCCCGCCTCATCGCCGCGCCGTGTCTCCGTGCGCACGCTGAGGTCGCCCCGCGCCACCGTAGAGGCCAGCGCCAGGGCCTCGGACAGGGGCCCCGTGATCGAGCGCGTCAGCACCACGGCGATGCCCGCAGCCAGCGCCAGTGCCGCGGCGGCCAGGACCGCCATGGCCGCCTGGGCGAGCCGCGCGGTGCGCATGGCCTCGGCGCCGAACTGCACCATGCCGTCGGCCTGGGCCTTGCCGAGGCGTTCGACGGCGGCCAGGTAGGCCTGCTGCGCCGGCAGCATGTGCTGCACCAGGAACCCCCCGCCTTCGTCCAGGCTCTGCGCCAGCACCAGCCGGGACAATTCGGTCTTGCGCACGGAGTAGGCCTTGCGGAGCTCCAGGACGCCATCCAGCGCGTGCAGCCCCTGTTCCGCCGTGCCCGGCATGTCCTGCAGCGCGCGGATCGCGCCGTCGATGGCGCGGTCCGCGGCATCGACCTTGTCCATTTCCGCACGCACCGCTTCCAGGTCGGTGGCGATGAGTGCCGTGCGCAGCGCGATGGCCTGCGCGTGCACGGCGTTCTCGATGGCGTGCACCTGGGTCACCCTGGCGTAGCGGTCGTCCACGATGCGCCCGGTATTGGCCGCGACCGCGGCCATCCGCTCGATGCCCACGGCCGCGAGGACCATCAGCAGCGCGATCACCGCCCCGAAGCCGAGGCCGAGCCGGGCCCCGATCCGCATGTCGTTCATCCAGCGCATGTCGGTACGTGCAGGCAGACCGGCGGGCTACACCCGGTCCTGGCCCAGGTTCGCGAAGCGGCCGGGCTCGCGCCGCCGCAGCCGCCGGGCGGCCCACAGGCCCAGCAGCGCCGCCACCGGCACCGCGCCCACGAGCACGACGGACGCGCGGGGGCTGGCGCCGGTCAGGACATGGAAGTTGGCCACCGCAAGCGCCAGCACCGCGCAAAGGCCCAGGCAGGCCAGCAGCGGCAGCACCAGCACGCGCAGGCGGCCATAGCCGCGCGGCCGGCCATGGAAGAACGCGATCACCGCGGCGGCGGTGCACACCATCAGTGCCAGCACGCAGACCGATGCGAGGTTGCTGAGCCAGGAGAACACCGAGAGCACCGGGTCCGCGCCGGCCACCGCGAAGCCGATCACGACGACCGCGCACAGCCCGGTCTGCAGCAGCGAGGCGATGTGCGGGCTCTTGTACATCGGGTGCGTGCGACCCAGCACTTCTGGCAGCAGGCCCTCGCGGCCCATGGAATAGAAATAGCGCGCCGTGGAATTGTGGAATGCGATCAGGCCCGCGTAGATGCTGACGATGAACATGCCGCGCAGCACCAGGGTGAGTTGCGGCCCGCCGTACTGGTCGGAGAGCAGGTAGAGGAAGTTCGTCGGATCTTCCAGCGCCGAGATAGTCGCCACGACCTTGTCGCTGCCCGCGCCGATCACGAGGCACCACAGCGAAAACGAGTAGAAGCAGCCCACCAGCAGCAGCGCCGCATACGTGGCGACAGGAATGCTGCGCCGCGGATCCTTGGCCTCTTCGCTGTAGATGGTGGTCGCCTCGAAGCCGATGAAGGCGGCGAAGCAGAACAGCAGGCCGATGAAGGGATTGCCGCTGGAGACGGCCTGCGGCGTATAGGACCGCAGGTGGATGCCGTCGGAGCCGCCGTGCGCGAGGATCAGCACGTCCAGGCACAGCACGGCGACGTATTCGGCCACCACGAAGCCCGCGAGCATCTTCGCGGAGAAATCGATCTGGTGGTAGCCGAAGTAGGCCACCGAGGCCATGGCCGCCAGCGCGCACGACCACCACGGCAGCTGCCACCCGGACAGCGCATGGATCGCCTCCGAGGTGACGGCGCCCAGCAGCCCGTACAGGCCGAACTGCAGCACCACGTATCCGAGGACGGCCACCATCGCCACCGCCCCGCCCGCATGGCCGCCCAGGCCGCGCGCCACCATCGAATAGAAGCCTCCCGCGCTGGTGACGCAGGTGGCCATGGCGGTGTAGCCCGCCGCGAACATGAGCAGCAGCGCCAGCGCCACCAGCACCAGCGCGGGCGTTCCCACCCCGTTGCCCAGCATGATGCCGATCGGGAAGCCCCCGGCCACCACGCTCAGCGGGCTGGCGGCGGAGATCACGAGCAGCGTGATGACTCCCGCACCGAGCGTCGCTCGCCGCAGGCCCGTGGAAGGTGGCGCACCGGCGTGCTTCGCTCCGGTCACAGGGGGGTCTGTCCATTCCATACATTCGTCTCCGTGCTCGGCGTGTCATGTCGGGGCCCGGCCACCGCGCGAAGAGCGCAAACCGGGCCCGGGCCGAAGCAGGCGGCAGTCTAAGAACGGCAGGCCGGTGGGCGATATCCCGGATCGGCAAGCCGGTTCGGCGGGCCGCCGCGCGGCACGGTTTCCGGGATGCACGGCAGCAGGGGTCGGCAGGGAAAGCACGCTGCGGCGTTTCCCGCCGACGGTAGAACGGGTGCCGGCGCTCGGGGAGCAGGATCTGCGGGAACGTTCAGTTCGCCAGCCGGCGCGGGGTGTCGGCGCGGCGCGTCTGCGACGGCAGCTCGCCGAACAGCTCCTGGTACTCGGCGGCGAAGTGGCTCAGATGGAAGAATCCCCAGGCCGAGGCGGCGTCTCCGATGGACAGCTCCGAGGCAGCGGTGGACATCAGCTTGCGGCGCACCCCGTTGAGGCGCACCGAGCGCAGATAGTTCAGCGGGGTGGTTTCCGCCACCGTGCGGAAGCTGTTCTGCACCGTGCGGCGGCTCACGTGAAGGCGCTCGCACAAGTCCATGACGCTGGGCACGTTGACCGCGTCGGACATCGCGAACCGATGGCACTTTTCCACGATGAAACTGTGCGTGGAACTGCCGTGGCGCTGGGCCCGGTCGCAGGCGGGATCGGTGACGAGCCGCAGCATTTCCTCGAGCATGGCCTGCTCCAGCGCCTGCGACGGCTCTCCCTGCAGCGGCGCCGCCGTGTCGTCGGAAGCCATGGCCCCCGAGAAAATCGCGAGCAACCGGCGGCGCGCCTCCTGGAGCCGCTGCTGCGGCACCTTGATCACCGGCTGCCGCAGCAGCATGCCGATCTCCTGCTCCCACGGCGTATCCGCGAGGGCCTGGTCGAAAAACGACTGTTCGAACGTGATGGCCAGCAGGTCCATGCCCATGGGCATGTGGAACATGAATTCCTCGCCACCCCGCAGCACGAAGATGCTTTTGTCGTCCGCCTCGCGGCCCTGCATGCGGATGGAACCGGGAATGGCGATGGGCACGGCGAAGCACAGCTTGCCGCGGGGCGCCTCGCCATGCTGCACCACGCGCTGGTTGATGTGCTCGCGAAAGACATGGCAGCGCGCGCTATTCAACTGGATGAGCGAACTTTCCAGCGCACCGGCCGTGATCTGGCTGTACGTCTGGTGCCATTCGCGCACTGCGGATGCGTGCACATGGATATCTTGAAACCGATCGATCGACTGATTCATGGTCCGGCGGAACCTCCTGCGCGGGCGCGGCCCGCGGGTGCAGGCCTGGCAGCTCTGCCACATTGCAAGAATTGTGCAAGCGTCAATTCCCACATACAGCCGGGAAAACCCGCCATCCGCACGCTGCCAGTGCATCGCACGCCCCCATCGCGCCCCGGCGCGGAACATGCACCCGGGCAGGGAAAAAGGCACCGGCCCGGTGCGCATTCCGCCCTGCGCAAGCCCGCGCTGCGATGCATGCAGTTGCTGATTTGGGCTAACGCGGCCTGAAGGTCGAACCCGAAACTTCCGGCACCGTCACACAGCGCGTCAGCTCCGCAAGGAAGTTCTTGCGCGACATGTGTTTCCCACCTTTACAGAACACGCCGCCACATGCCCATGAACCACTCCCTGAAGCACTACATCAATGGCGCCCCCGCAGAGGCCTCCGACGGAGGCCGGATGGCGCTGGTGGATCCCGTGAACGAACAGGAATATGCGACGGCGGCGCGCGGTACCGCCGAGGACATCCAGCGCGCCGTCGCCGCCGCGCACGCCCAACTGCACGGCGGCGCATGGAGCCACCTCGGGGGTGCCCGGCGCGCCCGCCTGCTGCTGCGGCTGGCCGAGCTGGTGGAACGCGACACGGAACTGCTGGCCGACATGGACGCGCAGGCCATCGGCCGCTCGCCCATGGAGCCGCGCATGATGGACGTGCCCAATGCCGTGTCCCATCTGCGCGCAGCGGCGGGCTGGGCGAACCAGCTCGAAGGACGCACCATCCCGACCAGCGGGTACATGGGCATGCGCACACTCTCCTATACCGTGCGCGAGCCGGTGGGCGTCGTGGGCGCCATCGTCCCCTGGAACTCGCCGCTGATGATCACCACCTGGAAGCTGGCCGCCCTGCTCGCGGCCGGTTGCACCGTGGTGGTGAAGCCGTCTGAAGAGACACCCCAGTCCGCGCTGCACCTGGCCGCGCTTTGCAAGGAAGCCGGATTCCCCGATGGCGTGGTCAACGTGGTGACGGGCCATGGCACAGTGGCCGGCCGCGCGCTGTGCGAGCACCCCGACGTCGCCAAGATCAGCTTCACCGGCAGCCCCGAAGCCGGCCGCGCGATCCAGCAGATCGCAGGGGCGTCCTTCAAGCGCGTGACCCTGGAACTGGGCGGCAAGAGCGCGCAGATCGTGTTCGGCGACGCCTCGTTCGAGCAGGCGCTGCGCGGCTGCGCACTGGGCCTGTTCGTGAACCAGGGCCAGGTTTGCGCGGCAGGCTCCCGCATCCTGGTGCAGCGCAGCCTGGCGCAGCGCTTCTCGGCCGCGCTGGCCGAGGCCGCCGATGCCGTGGCCGTGGGCGATCCGCGCCAGCCGGGTGTGCAGATGGGGCCGGTGGCCAAGAAGGCGCAGTTCGAGCGCGTCAACCGCTACATCCGCATCGGGCTGGAGGAAGGCGCCGAACTGCTCGCGGGCGGTGTCTCGGCACCGGACAGGGGCTGGTTCGTGAAGCCCACGATCTTCGCCAACGCGACCAACGCCATGACCATCGCCCGGGAGGAGATTTTCGGCCCGGTGGGCACGGTGATCCCATTCGACACGGAAGAGGAAGCGATCGCGCTGGCCAACGACTCCAGCTACGGCCTCGCGGCCACGGTGTGGACGAACGACCTGGCACGCGCGCACCGCGTCGCGGCAGCGGTGCGCGTCGGCGCCGTGGGGGTCAATTGCTGGAGTCCGCTGGAGGCGAACCTTCCATGGGGCGGCGTGAAGACCAGCGGCATCGGGCGCGAGGGCGGGCTGTCCGGCGCCATCGCCTATACCGAAGAGAAGGTCATCACCATCCTTCTGCCCTGAGCAGGCGGCGGCGCAGCCCTCGATCCCTACGCGAAGAGAGAACACCCATGCGTTGGCGCAATACCCTCGATGCCTACGGCAGAGTCTCGATGCTGTTGCACTGGGCGATGGCCGCGGCTTTCATCGCCGCGTACGGAGTCGCCTACTACGTGATCTGGATCGTCGATCCCGAGACGAGCGTGCGCCCCCCGCTGTTCGGGTGGGCGCCCGATGCGCAGCGCGTGGTGCCGATCCTCAACATCCACTGGGTGCTGGGCATCACCATCGGCTTCCTGGTGCTGCCGCGGCTGCTGTGGCGCGTCTTCGGCACCACCCCGCGCCACATCGCGGCTTCGCGCCTGGAAGCGCTGGCGGCGGACACGGCGCACTGGGCGCTGTATGCCCTGCTGATACTGATGCCCGTCTCGGGCTACATGACCACGTACGACCCCACGAACTTCGGCCTGTTCGTCATCCCCGCCTGCCGCGACACGGCGTTCGCGGAATGGGTCCGCTCCCTGTTCGGGCTGACCACGCTACAGCTCGAGGACGCCATGTGGGCGGTCCACAGCTTCCTCGGCAAGCGGGTGGCCTGGGTGCTGGTGGCCCTGCATGTCGGCGCAGCACTGGTCCACCACTTCATCCGGCGCGACGAGGTGCTGCGCCGCATGCTGCCGTCCAGCCCGCGCGCGCCATCCCCGCCCGCCGCGGGCGCGCAACCACCGCCTGCGCCCCGCTAGCCCTCGCCGACAGCGGCGCCTTGCAGACATCCACCTGCCGCGGCCCGGACGGCCGCGGAGGCCACCGCACGCCATCACCGATCGAACACAGCCATCAACGGAGATTTCCATGTTCCACGAGAACCCACCCCGCTTCCCGCTCTCCCGCGCCACCTGCGCGGCCGTCCTCGCGGCCCAGTTGCTCGCGCCCCCCCTTGCTGCCGCGGCGGCCGACCTCGCCCAACTGGACAAGCTCACGCCGTCCGGCGCGGAAAAGGAGGGCAACAAGGACGGTTCCATTCCCGCATGGCAGGGCGCCGAAGCCCCGCAGGCCGGCTGGGAATGGGGCAAGCTGCGCGTGGACTACTGGAAGCACAAGGATGAAAAGCCGCTGCTGACCATCGACGCATCCAACGCGGACAAGTACGCCGACAGGCTCAGCGCCGGCCAGTTGGCCATGCTCAGGCAGCGCAAGGACTACCGGATGGACGTGTATCCGTCGCACCGCACCTGCGGCGTGCCGGATTTCGTCGCCGCCAACACCCGCAAGAACCTGGGCACCGCGAAGCTCAACGACGACGGCTGGAGCCTGAAGGAGGCCACCGTGCCCGGCTACCCGTTCCCCATCCCTTCCTCCGGCGTGGAGGCGATGTGGAACTCCAAGATGCGCTACCGCGGCGTGGGCATCGACTACAAGGGCACGATCACCGCGGTGTCGCCGCGGCGCGGCAGCACCGAATGGATCCGCGCCGATTCGGAACAGACCGTGTTCATCCCCTCCGGCGCGAAGGGCTCCACGCAGCTTTCCTCGCTGCCGCCCGTGGAGTTCTACGTGTATTTCGGCTACGTGGCGCCCGCGGCGCTGGCCGGCCAGGCCCTGGCGATCACGCAGTACATCAACCAGGCGGAGAACGAGACCTTCTACTACTTCCCCGGCCAGCGGCGCGTGCGGCGCATGCCCACCTATTCGCATGACGCGCCGCAGATCGGCATGGAGAACCAGTACACGCTGGACGAGCCCCAGGTGTTCAACGGCGCGCTGGACCGCTTCGACTGGAAGCTGGTCGGCAAGAAGGAAATGTACGTGCCCTACAACGCGTTCGGCGCGTTCGACTTCAAGGCGAGGTTCGAGGACGTCGCCAGACCGGACTTCATCGCGCAAACGCATCGGCGCTACGAACTGCACCGCGTGTGGGTGATCGAGGCGACGGTGAAATCCGGCATGCGCCACTCCGCGCCGAAGCGCACCATCTATCTCGACGAGGACAGCTGGGCCCCGGTGCTGATGGATGACTTCGACGGCCAGAACAAGCTGGCCAAGATGCGAGAAGGCTTCCTGATTCCCGTTTACGAGACCGGCAGCTGCGACGTGATGGCCATGGTGCAGAACAACCTGGCCGAAGGGCGCTACGTCTTCGACACCCATACGGTCGGCGTCGGCAAGGACATCCGCTGGTTCACCGAGCCCACCGGCCCGCGGTTCAAGTCCAGCTTCTACACCTCCGACAACCTCCGCGCCATCAGCGAGCGCTGAGGCCTGCACGCCCCGATCCAGGAGAACAGGATGACGACCTCCAAGCATTCCCTGCACCTGCGCACGACTGCGCTGGCCGCTGCCGCGCTGCTCGGCAACGGCGCGGACGCCATGACCTTCGAGACGGAGAACATCCGCGGAAGCTTCGACTCGACGGTCACCGTCGGCACCGGTATCCGCATGAAGGACCCGGCCTGCACCCTCGTCAACGCCGGCGCCACCGGCGACGGCGCCCCTGCGGGGTGCCTGGCGCCCACATCGGCCCTGGGGGACCAGGGCAACCTGAACTACGCCAAGGGCGATGCCTTCACCACCTATCTCAAGGGCAGCCACGAACTGCTGCTGAAGCTGCCGTCCGACATCACCTTTCTCGGTCGGGTGAACTGGATCAAGGATTTCACCGCGTCGGACACGACCGGCTACCTGGCGGCGGGCGCGCCTTCCGGCCTGCGGGACGGCCTGGCGCCGGACGCGCGCCGCGACCTGCGGTTCAAGGCACGCCTGCTGGACCTGTGGGTGAGCAAATCCTTCGACATCGGCGAGCAGCGCGCGCGCGTGCGCATCGGCAACCAGGTGATCAACTGGGGCGAGAGCCTGTTCCTGTCCGGCGGCATCAACAGCACGAACGCGGTGGACGTGATGCGGGCCTCTCAACCCGGCACCCAGCTCAAGGAGGTGCTGCTGCCCGCGCCGATGGTGAGCGTCGCCAGCGGACTGGGCCATGGACTCAACTTCGAGGCCTACGTGCAGACGCACTGGAACGGCAACTACATGCCTCCCACGGGCAGCTACTGGTCCACCGCCAACGGCCTCGGCAAGGGCCACGACACCTACGGGCTCGTCGAGGCCAAGCCGAAGAACAGCGGGCAGTGGGGCGTGGCCCTGCGCTACCAGCCGGAAGACACTTCGCTGAACCTCGGCGCCTACGTGCTGAACTACCAGGACAAGGGGGCCAATTTCAGCAGCAACGTGAATGGCACGGGCCGCGCGGGCTGGACGTTCGCGGAGAACCGCCGGCTCTACGGCGTGAGCGCGAACATGCCCGTGGGCGACTGGTCCGTCGGCACCGAGCTGTCCTACCGGCCGCGCGACGCGGTGTCGCTGAATTCCGCCGCCACCGGATGCGCCTCCCAGGGTGGCAACTGCTGGGTGGACGAGAAGAAGTTCCAGTGGCACCTGACCGGCCTCTACAGCGTCACGCCCAGCAACGGCCAGTGGCTGCTGGACCTGCTGGGCGCCAGCACCGCCACCCTGATGGCGGAAACCGTGGTGGTGCGCTACCCGCACCTGAAGCAGTTCTACGGCGCCGACCCGATTTCCGCAGGCTCCTGGGGCTGGGGGCAGGAGTTCAACGCGGGGGCGTCGCCCTCGCCCGTGGGCTCGAAAACGGCGTGGGGCTACAACCTGGACTTCAGCTGGGTGTACGACGGCACGGTCATCCCCGGCTGGCAGGTGATCCCCGAAATCTACTACTTCCAGGCCGTCAAGGGCCGCACGCCCAACGCGGCCGGGCAGCTCATGGAGGGCGCGAAGTCGGTCAACCTCACGGTGAGCTTCGTGCAGAACCCCGCCAAGTGGCAGGCGTCGATCAACTACGCGGCCTTCTTCGGCGGCAAGCGGGTGTTCGACCAGCCGCTGCGCGACCGCAACTACCTGGGCTTCACCCTGTCGCGGAACTTCTGACGCGAGGGCGGCATGGCGCTGCAGGCCGTGCCGCCCGATGCGCCCTGCGCCCCTCCCGCACCTCCGCCCCCGACTGCCTGCCGAAAGCCGCCCGTGCCCGATTCCGCCCGCCCTCCCCGGTCCACCCTCGTCCGCGCCGTGCAGCGCGTCGAAAAGATCGTCTTCCGCCACCGGACGGCGCTGCTCGCCGCGCTGGTGCTCTTCACCGCAGTGATGGCCTGGTTCGCGGTCCAGTTGCGCATGGACGCGGGCTTCGAGAAGCAGATGCCCGTGGGGCACGAGTACATCGAGACCTTCAAGGAATACCGCAACGACGTGCTCGGCGCCAACCGGCTGAACATCGTGGTGAAGGCACGGCACGGCAGCATCTGGACGCCCGCCGCGCTGCAGCGCGTGTACGAGGTCACCCAGGCGGTCGGCTACCTGCCCAACGTCGAGCGGCTGGGCGTGCGCTCCGTCTGGACGCCCAACAGCTTCGTCAACGAGATCACCGAGGAAGGTTTCCGGGCCGACCCGCTGATCGACAGCACCATCACGCCCGGACAGCTCACGCCCGACTCCATCGTCGGCATCCGCCGCGCCGCCTCGCAGGGCGGATTCGTGGGGACGCTGGTCTCGCGCGACGAGACGAGCGCCATGGTCACCGCCGAGCTGCTGGAGGTGGGCGCCGACAACACGAAGCTGGACTACGTGGCCTACAACCACCTGCTGGAAGAGCGGATCCGCGCGAAGTTCGAGGATGCGGATTTCGAGATCCAGATCATCGGCTTCGCCAAGCAGATCGGCGACATCGCCGACGGCGCGCGCTCGGTACTGAAGTTCTGCGCCGTCGCCCTGGTGCTGACGGCACTGGCGGTGTACTGGTACTGCCGCTCGGTGCGCTTCACGCTGCTGCCGATCGTGTGCTCTCTCACCTCGCTGGTGTGGCAGTTCGGCACGCTCAAGCTGATCGGCTTCGGCCTGGATCCGCTCGGCGTGCTCGTGCCCTTCCTGGTGTTCGCCATCGGCGTATCGCACGGCGTGCAGCAGATCAACTTCATCGTGCGGCAGATATCGCACGGCCGCTCCAACTACGACGCCTGCCGCGACAGCTTCACCGGCCTGCTGATTCCGGGCTCGCTGGCGCTGGTGACCGCCTTCGTATCGTTCGTCACCCTGCTGCTCATCCCGATACCGATGGTGCGCGAACTGGCGATCACCGCCTCGCTGGGGGTCGCCTACAAGATCGTCACCAATCTCGTGATGCTGCCGGTGGCGGCCTCGTATTTCGACATCGGCAAGCGCTACGCCGACGCGGCGCTGGTGCAGCGCGAGCGGCGCTCGGGCTGGCTGCGCGTGCTCGCCCGCGTCGCGGAGCCGCGCAACGCCCTGCTGGTGCTGGCGGCCACGGCCGTGGTCTTCGCCGCCGCCGTCTGGCAAAGCCGCGACCGGGTGGTGGGCACGCTGCAGCCCGGCGCGCCGGAGCTGCGCGCGGACTCGCGCTTCAACCGCGACGCGGTCGCCATCTCAGGCAGCTACGACACAGGCCTGGACTGGCTGACCGTGGTCTTTGAGGCGCCGCCCGACAGCTGCGGCAACGTCAATGTCGGGCTCTACCAGGACCGCTTCACCTGGGCCATGCAGCCGGTGGAGGGCGTGCTCTCCGTGGCATCGTACGCGGGGCAGCTGCGGCTCTACAACGAGGGCTACAACGAAGGCAACCCGAAGATGGCGGTGATCCCGCTGGACCCCGGCAACTACGCGGCCCTGTCCACCGAGATCGCCCGCCTGCCCGGCATGATGCGCAAGGACTGCAGCATGACGGCGGTCCACCTTTTCCTGACCGACCACAAGGCGGCCACCATCCAGCGCGTGATCGACGCCGTGAAGCGTTTCCGGGAAAGCGACAGGCAGGACGGCATCGCCATCCGCCTCGCCTCGGGCAACGCCGGCGTGCTGGCGGCGATCGACGACGAGGTGGAAAAGAGCGAGCTGCCGATGATGCTCTACGTGTATGCCGCCATCATCGTGCTGGTGTTTTCGGTCTATCGCGACCTGCGCGCCGTCGTGGCCTGCTGCCTGCCGCTCACCGTGGGCACCTTCATCGGCTACTGGTTCATGAAGGAGCTGGAGATCGGCCTGACCGTGGCCACGCTGCCGGTGATGGTGCTGGCGGTGGGCATCGGCGTGGACTACGCCTTCTACATCTACAACCGGCTGCTGATGCACCTCGCCCACGGCCAGAGCATCGTCAAGGCCGTGGAATCCGCCATCCTCGAGGTCGGCACGGCGACCATCTTCACGGCCATCACGCTGGCCGTCGGCGTGGCGACCTGGTCGTTCTCGCAGCTGAAGTTCCAGGCGGACATGGGCAAGCTGCTGGCCTTCATGTTCATGGTGAACATGGTGATGGCCATGACGGCCCTGCCGGCGGTCGCCGTCTGGCTGGAACGCCTCTTCCCCCGCCGCAAGCCCGTGCAGGCCACCGGGCTGCAGCACGACTGATCCGCCCCTTTCCAGGACCCGCCCCATGCGCCCCAGCATTCCTCCCCTCCTGCTGTCTGCGGCCCTGTGCCTGCAGGGAGCCGTACTCGCCCAGCCCGTGCCCGCCACGGGCTCCGCTCCCGTGCCGGCCATCTCCGCGGCGCGGCAGGTTCCCTATGCCGCCCAGGCCATGGTGCTGGGCAGCGCCCTGGCGGGCTCCCGGCTGGTGGCGGTCGGCGACCACGGCGTGGTGCTGCTGTCCGACGATGGCGGCCGCACCCACCGCCAGGCCCGTTCGGTGCCCGTGGACGTGACACTGACGTCCGTGGCTTTCGCGGACGCGCACAACGGCTGGGCCGCGGGCCACGCCGGCGTGATCCTGCACACCGCGGACGGTGGCGAAACCTGGAGCCTGCAGCGCGAGGATCTGCACGAGGACCGCCCGCTCTTCGCCATGCACTTCTTCGACGCCGCACACGGCGTGGCGGTCGGCCTGTGGTCGCTGGTGCTGACCACGGACGACGGGGGCGCGACCTGGCACAAGGTGGAACTGCCTCCGCCGGACGGTGCCCGCAAGGCCGACCTGAACCTGCTGGGCCTGTTCGCGGACACCCGTGGCCGGCTCTTTGCCGCCGCCGAGAAAGGCACGGTACTGCGTTCGGACGACCAGGGCCGGACCTGGGCCTACCTGCCCACGGGGTACCAGGGTTCGTTCTGGACCGGAGCGGCCACGCCGGACGGCACGCTGCTGGCCGCCGGGCTGCGCGGCTCCCTCTACCGCAGCGGCGACGACGGCCGCACCTGGCAGCGCGTGGAAACGCACAGCCAGTCCTCCATCACCGCGCTGCAGGCCCGGGGCAGCACTGTCGTGGGCGCGGGCCTGGACGGCCTGGTGCTGCGCAGCACCGACGGCGGCGCCACCTTCTCCACCGAAGTCCGGCCGGACCGGCTGGCCCTGACCAGCGTGGTGGCCGGTGCGGGCACGCCGGACCGGCCGGATGTGTTCTATTCGCGGCAGGGGCCGGTCGCGCCGAGCGCCACCGCCCGCTGACGCCACGCAGGCAAAGGAAAGCCCGCGGCGCCGGGCACGGCACCACGGGCAGTCCGTGGACCGGGCAGGGAGACCGCCTTCGGGCCGTCAGGCGCCCGAGGCCCCTGCAGGAAAGCGACCTTCCGAGGCCAGTTGCGCGAGTGGCAGGCGGCCGTTGGGCGACTCGCGCGACTGAAGTCCCTCGGGCAGCACGCCCTTGTCGCCACGGCGGCCGATCGCCACCACGGCGTGGATCGCATGGCCCTCGGGGACGGATGCGGCCTGCCGCACGGCGCCGGCATCGAAGCCGGCCATGGCATGCGCCGACCAGCCCGACAGCGTCGCCTGCAGCGCGAGGCTGGCCCAGGCAGCGCCCGCATCGAAGGCATGCCAGGCGTTGGGCGCGGGCGCGGACTCGCCCGGGAACACGGCCTGCTCGGCCGAGGCGATCACCACCAGGGCCCCGGCCCGCCGGGCCCACCCCTGGTTGAAGGGCTCCAGTGCCTGGAAGATGGGATCCCAGCTGGCCGTATCGCGCCGGGCGTAGATGAACCGCCAGGGCTGGGCGTTGTAGGCCGACGGCGCCCAGCGGGCGGCCTCGAGCAGGGCCAGCAAGGCGGGCTCGGGAATGGACTCGCCGGTGAAGGCGCGGGGCGACCACCGGTCGGTGAACACGCTGTGGATCGGGTGGTCGGGCTGCCGGGGCTGGAGGGATTGGGACATGGAAGACTCCTGGTTCTGGGGGAAAGGGATCGCGCTCGGCCGGATCAGATGCCGGCCATGTTGATGTACTTGAGGGTGAGGTAATCGTCCATGCCGTGGCGCGAGCCCTCGCGCCCCAGGCCGGACTGCTTGATGCCGCCGAACGGAGCCACCTCGTTGGAGATCATTCCCGTGTTCACGCCCACCATGCCGTACTCCAGGCGCTCGGCCACGCGCCATGCGCGGCCAATATCGCGGGCGTAGAAATAGCTCGCCAGTCCGAACTCGGTGTCGTTGGCCATCGCCACCACCTCGTCCTCGGTCTCGAAGCGGAACAGCGGCGCCAGCGGCCCGAAGGTCTCCTCGCGCGCCACGCGCATGCGCTGCGTCACGCCCGTGAGCACGGTCGGCTCGAAGAAGCTGCGGCCCAATGCATGGCGCTGCCCACCGAGGGCCACCCGTGCGCCACCGGCCACCGCGTCCGCGATGTGCTCTTCCACCTTGCGCACCGCGGCCTCGTCGATCAGCGGGCCGATCCGCACGCCTTCCTCGGTGCCGTGGCCCACGCGCAGTGCGCCCAGCGCCTCGACCAGCTTGCGCGCGAACGCGTCGTACACGCGCGCGTGCACGTAGAGCCGGTTCGCGCACACGCAGGTCTGGCCGGCATTGCGGAACTTCGAGACCAGCGCGCCCTCCACCGCGGCGTCCAGGTCGGCATCGTCGAACACGATGAAGGGCGCATTCCCGCCCAGTTCCATCGATACCTTCTTCACGGTCGCCGCCGTCTGCTGCATCAGCTGCCGGCCCACTTCGGTGGAGCCGGTGAAGCTCAGCTTGCGCACCAGCGGGTTCGTCGCCAGTTCGGTGCCGACCTCCCGGGCCGGTCCGGTGACCACCGACAGCACGCCCGGCGGAATGCCCGCGCGCTCGGCCAGCGCCACCAGCGCGAGCGCGGTGAGCGGCGTCTGGCTGGCGGGCTTCACGACCATGGTGCAGCCGGCCGCCAGGGCCGGCCCGGCCTTGCGGGTGATCATCGCAGCCGGGAAATTCCACGGCGTGATGGCGGCACACACGCCCACGGGCTCCCGGACCACGACGATGCGCTGTGACGCCACGGGGGCAGGAACGGTCTCGCCATAGACCCGCTTCGCCTCCTCGGCGAACCACTGGATGAAGGAGGCCGCATAGCCGATCTCGCCGCGCGCCTCGGCCAGGGGCTTGCCCTGCTCCGCGGTCATGATGCGTGCGAGGTCGTCCTGGTTCGCCAGCACCAGCGCATGCCAGCGCGCGAGCAGCGCGGCGCGCTCGCCGGCCGTGCGCGCGCGCCACGCGGGCCACGCGCGGTGCGCCGCCTCGATGGCCTCGCGCGTTTCCGGAGCGCCCATGCGGGGCACATGGGCCACGGTGGCGCCGGTGGCGGGGTCGGCCACGGCCAGGGTGCGCTCGCTGGCGGTCCAGCGGCCGTCCACGAAGCAGCGGTCGCGCAGCAGGGAAGGATCTTGCAGATTCAGCATAAAGGAGGCCGTACCGGGCCGGTTCAGAGTTGGGTGACCATCTTGGTCACGAGAAAGCTGTCGAAGGACTCCGTGCCGCCCTCGCTTCCGAAGCCGCTGTCCTTCACGCCGCCGAAGGGCAGCTCGGGATGGGCCATGCCGGAATGGTTGATGTTGACCATCCCGGCCTCCAGCCCGCGTGCCACGCGCGTGGATACCGGCAGCGATTGCGTGAAGACGTACGACGCCAGCCCGAAAGGCAGCGCATTGGCCTGGCGCAACGCTTCGTCCACGGTGTCGAAGCGCGCGAGCACCGCCAGGGGACCGAACGGCTCTTCCCGCAGAATGCGTGCACCCGGGGGCACGTCCTGCAGCACGGTAGGCGCCAGGAAATGGCCCCGCCCACGCACGCGCTGCCCGCCGGTGGACGCCCTCGCGCCCGCACCGACGGCGTCGTCCACCAGGCCCTGCACCGCCTGCAGCCGGCGCGCATGGATGAGCGGCCCCATCTGCACGCCCTCCTCCAGGCCGGAGCCCATCTGCACCGCGCCCAGCGCTTCGATGAAGCGCTCCGCAAAGCGGCCGTAGATGCCGGATTGCACGAAAAAGCGCGAGGGCGACACGCACACCTGCCCGGCGTTGCGCACCTTCATGCGCGCCAGCGCGGCGGCGGCCTGGTCCACGTCGGCGTCGTCGAACACCAGCACGGGGGCATGGCCGCCCAGTTCCATCGTGGTGCGCTTGAGGTGGGTTCCGGCCAGCGCGGCGATCTGCCTGCCCACGGGCACCGAGCCCGTGAACGACACCACCCGCACGCACGGCGATTCGATCAGTTGGCGGGAGATGTCCGCCGGCACGCCCCAGACCAGATTGAGCGCGCCCGGGGGCAGCCCCGCGTCGTGGAACAGCCGCGCCAGCGCGACAATGGCGCTGGGCGATTCCTCGGGCCCCTTGAGGACCACCGTGCAGCCCGCACCCAGCGCGGCGGCCAGTTTCTTGGCCGCCTGCCCGAACGGAAAGTTCCAGGGACTGAATGCGGCCACCACTCCGGCAGGTTCGCGCACCACCCACTGCCGCACCGACGGATGGCGGGACGGCACCACGCGGCCGTAGATGCGCCGGCATTCCTCCGCGTGCCACTCCAGGTGCTCCGCGGCATTGAGCACTTCGGCCACCGCCTCGGGCAGGGGCTTGCCGTTGTCCAGCGTGATGCCATGCCCGATGTCCTGGGCGCGCTCCCGCGCGAGGTCGGCGGCCTTGCGCAGCACGGCGGAGCGCTCCAGGGGCGAGCTGTCGCGCCAGGCAGGGAAGGCGCGGTGCGCGGCATCGATCGCCGCCTCGACCTCGGCGGGCCCGGCCCAGGGCAGGTGCCCCAGCACGTCGAGCGTGGCCGGGTCGTGCACGGGCTGCCCGGCACCGCCGCCCTGGAAGCAGCCGCCGATGAACAGGGAAAGCTCGGGGTACATCGCGGGCTCCTTCATGCCGTCAGGGCCGGCTCTGCCCCGGGGTGAGGCATGGTCTGCGAAGCGGCGCCCGCCCGCGCCCCGGCCACCCGGGACATCCCGGGCGGAAGCACGGCATCGCAGAAGGCGGCGAGTTGCGCTGCCGCATCGCCCCGGCGGCCCGCGGCCGCCACGAATCGATCGGGACGGATCAGCACCCAGTCCACGCCCCGGTCCTGGAACCAGAAATGCAGCGTGTTTTCCACGTCCTCGATGCGCCCCCCGCGGTCCGGCGCGCAGGCATCCGCCGCGGCGCCGCGCGAGCGCACGGCCACGTAGCGCCCGCAGCCCAGCCGCTCCAGTTGTGCCAGCAGGCCTTCGGGCGCACCGGCCAGCGCATCCTCGCACCAGCTCAGCACGGCGAAGCGCGGGCCGACCACGTCGTCCAGCCGCTGGTGGCGGCCGGGCGCGCACTCCACCACAGGCTGGATGAACATGCGGCCGACCGCCTCGTCGCGGCGCGCGTCCCCGCTGTCCTGCACGATGCCCCGCGTGAAGCGTGGCATCGGCTTGAACTTCATCTGCAGCACGTAGTCGCGCACGCGCGGGATGTTGCGCACCGACAGGAAGAAGCGGTCGCGCAGCCAGGCCAGGGCACGGTTGCGCTGCGACAGCATGGCGCCGAACAGGTCCGCGAGGTCGATCATCGCCCTGGCATGCGCATGGCGCTCGTCGTGGTAGCTCGAAAGCAGCTCCGGCCGCAGGCGCCCCTGCAGGATCCAGGCAAGCTTCCACGACAGGTTGAACGCATCGCGCAGCCCGGCGTTCAGTCCCTGGCCGATCCATGGCGGGGTAATGTGCGCCGCGTCGCCCGCCAGGCATACGCGGCCGACCACGAACGATCCCGCGACCCGCGAGTTGTGGGTGTAGACGCGCGCCCGGATCACGTTCAGCGACTCGGGATGCGCCACGTGCCGGCCCAGCAGTTCGCGCACCTTTTCCGGGGCCAGCATCTGCTCGCCATCCTCGCCAGGGAACAGCATGAACTCCCAGCGCCGCAGGCCGTACGGCAGGCGCAGGCACACGTAGGGCCGCCCGGGGTCGCAATGCAGCGCCGTGTAGGGCGCGTCCAGCGGATCCTGGTCGCACTCGATGACCACCCATTTCGCGGGATGGGTGCGCCCCTCGAAAGGCAGCTTCAGGATGCCCTCGCGCACGCGGCTGCGCCCGCCGTCGCATCCCACCAGATACTGCGCACGCACCCGGTGCTCCACGCCTTGCGCGTCGCGCAGCACGGCGGTCACGCCGTGCCCGTCCTGCTCCAGGTCCAGCAGTTCCGTCTCCAGTCGCAGGTGCACGTGCGCGAAGCGCTGCAACCCTTCGCGCAGCACCGCCTCGCCCAGCGGCTGGGAAAACAGGTTGCGCCGGAACCAGCCGAACTCTCGCGTGCTGGGCAGGATCTCCGCGAAGCAGCGGCGCGACGCGGTGTACATGCGCATCGGCACGTTCTGGATCATGTCGCGCAGCATGCGCTCGGCCAGGCCTGCCGCCTGGAAGGTGCGCAGCGCCTCGTCGTCGAGCCCGACCGCCCGCGGGTAGTCGAGCACCTGCGGACTGCGGTCCACGGCCAGGACGGACACGCCGTAGCCGCCCAGCAGGTTCGCGATCGTGGCCCCGACCGGTCCCGCGCCGACGACGAGGACCTGGACTTCAGTGGGAAATGTCATTGCCTTGCAGCCTTTCGTGGACACACGCCCCAGGCCGCTCAGGCCGGGCTGAGCAGCCGGCTGTCCTGGCTCACCAGCAGGTGGCGCACCGACTTGCGGAATTCGGTGAAGGCCGGGTCGGCGATCAGCTGCGCGCGACGGCGCACGCGCTCGTCGTAGCTGTCGAAGACCCAGTGGTAGATGAGCTGGTTCAGGTCGCCGCTTTCCGGCGTGAGCACCGCCACCAGCCCGCCCAGCAGGCGGGTCTGCACCTCGCGGCCCGCCTCGTTGTACAGGCGCAGGTATTCACGAGTGCCGCCAGGCACCAGGGTGTAGGTCCGGATTTCGTGGATCATGGAACTCTCTCTTTTTGGGAATCAGGCCGGGGCGTATGCCGCGGCGCTTCGCAGGAATCCGGCCACCGCCTGCGCGAAAAGCGCGGGCTGGTCGTCGTGGATGTAGTGCCCGGCATCCGGGATCTCGATGGCCTCGACGCGCGGGTTCAGCGCGCGCATGCGCTCGGCCATGGCCGGCTGCAGGTAGTCGGAGCGCCCGCCCCGCACCACCAGCGTGGGGCACGCGATCGCGCGCAGGCTGGCCTCCAGGTCCACCGCACGCATGGGATCGGGATGCAGGCGGGTCGCGGTGATGCCCGCATGGTCGTAGCGCCAGGTGAAGCCGCCCTGCGGCAGCGGCGAGAGCATGCTCTGCAGGCGCTGCAGCCGTGCCTCCTCGGTCACCGTGGGCCGCAACGCGCGCATGAAGTCCGCCGCCGCCTCCCAGTCCGGGAACGACGCGGGCGTCATGGCCAGCTCCCTGCGGATGCGGGTCGCGCCCTCGCTGGCGTCGAAGGCACCCGGGCCGGCATCCTCGATCACCAGCCGCCGCACCCGCCCCGGGTGCCGGCCCGCATAGACGATGGCGTTCATCCCTCCCATCGAATGGCCCAGCAGGTCGAAGGCAGCCAGGCCCAGCGCATCCACGATGCCCTCCAGGTCGGCCACGTAGGTGTCCGTGTAGTAGTCGCCCGCCGGATCCCAGTCGGTCTGGCCACGCCCCCGCTGGTCGAAGGCGATCACGCGGAAGTCCGGCTGCAACGCGGCGGCCAGGCCCGCGAAGGTCTCGGCATAGCCACGGATGCCGTGCAGCATCACCACGGGCCGGGCCGCCGGGTCGCCCCACTCGGTGAGGTGGAACCGCAGCCCCCTCAGGGACATCACCTGTTCGCGCCGTTCCATGCCCCCCTCCCCTCAGACCAGGCCGTCCCGGCCCTGGATTTCCGAGGCCTTCAGTCCGCCCAGGCGGGCGTTGAGCCGGCCGCGGGTGGCGAAGGCCCAGATCAGCACCACCTCATCGCGGTTGGGACCGTCCGCGAACTGCGCGGTGACGGTGTCGTAGTGCGAGCGCACGTACAGCGCGTCCTTGTGCGCGAGCGGGATGTCGATGGACGTGCCCGGGCCGCCGCGCTTGCCGGACGACGGCACCCAGGACTTCCCGCCCCCGATGGCCTCGCGGATGGGATTGGCCGCGGGGTTCGTGAGCAGCGCGTTGCCGTGCTCGTACTCGCCGTCGATGCCCACCACGATCGCCTTGCCGTAGCTCTCGATCGCGCGGCCCCCGGCGGCCTCCTGGATGCGCCGGCCGAACTCGCGGCCCAGCTCCGGGGACGGATCGATCCAGGACGACAGGTCCGGCTCGTAGCGGCCCGCGAACGGGTTGTGGAGGCACGCGGCGATGACGATCTTGCGCAGCGGTTCGCCGTCCGCGGGGGCGCCGGTCTCGCCCGCCAGCGTGTCCTCGATCTGGAGATACCACTTGCGGATGTGGAAAACGCTGAAATTGGCAGCCTTGGTCATGGTGTCGAAAGAATGGAAATGAATGGAAGGAAGGACGGAAGGCGGCGCGGGCCGCGTCAGTCGTACAGCGGCTCCAGCCGG